>NZ_DASRSY010000347.1:0-7803 GCF_035656215.1 Paraburkholderia sp. | reverse complement strand
TGGCGCATTCTCGGGCAGGACCACGAATGCTCGCCATTGCTCGAACGCGCGCGTTTCGCAGCGTTCGGCGATGAACGCTTCGTTCAGCAGCCCCTCGGTCACGATCACATGCGCGAGCGCATTGACCACCGCGACGTTGGTGCCCGGACGCAATTGCAAATGATGCGATGCCTTCACGTGCGGCGTATCGACGATATCGATGCGGCGCGGATCGACGACGATCAGCTTCGCGCCTTCGCGGACGCGGCGCTTCATACGCGAGCCGAACACCGGGTGGCCATCGGTCGGATTCGCACCGATCACCATGATCACATCGGCCTTATCGACCGATGCGAAGGTCTGCGTGCCAGCCGATTCGCCGAGTGTGGTCTTCAGGCCATAGCCGGTCGGCGAGTGGCACACACGCGCGCAGGTGTCGACATTGTTGTTGCCGAACGCGGCGCGCACGAGCTTCTGGACGAGATACGTTTCTTCGTTCGTGCAACGCGACGACGTAATGCCGCCGATCGAATCGCGGCCATGCTTCGCCTGAATGCGGCGGAATTCCGACGCCGCGTAACTGAGTGCTTCTTCCCAACTGACTTCGCGCCACGGATCGGTGATCTTTGCGCGGATCATCGGTTTGGTGATGCGGTCCTTGTGCGTCGCGTAGCCCCATGCGAAGCGGCCCTTGACGCACGCGTGGCCTTCGTTGGCCTGGCCGTTCTTGTGCGGCACCATCCGCACGACCTGGTTGCCCTTCATCTCGGCCTTGAACGAGCAGCCTACGCCGCAATAGGCACAGGTAGTCACGACCGAATGCTCGGGCTGGCCGAGCATGACGACGGTCTTTTCCTGCAAGGTCGCGGTCGGGCAGGCGGCGACGCACGCGCCGCACGACACGCATTCCGATTCCATAAACGGCTTGTTTTCGCTCGCGGCGACGCGCGATTCGAAACCGCGTCCGGTGATCGTCAGCGCAAACGTGCCCTGGGTTTCTTCGCACGCGCGCACACAGCGATTGCAGACGATGCACTTCGACGGGTCGTACGTGAAGTACGGATTCGATTCGTCCTTCTTGTCCTTCAGATGGTTCGCGCCGTCGAAGCCGTAGCGCACTTCGCGCAAGCCGGTAACGCCCGCCATGTCCTGCAATTCACAGTCGCCGTTGGCGGGGCAGGTCAGGCAGTCGAGCGGGTGATCGGAGATGTACAGCTCCATCACGTTACGGCGCAGCGACTGCAGACGATCGGTTTGCGTGCGGACTTTCATGCCGGCTTCGACTGGCGTCGTGCATGAGGCCGGATAGCCGCGCTTGCCTTCGATCTCGACGAGACACAAACGGCATGAGCCGAACGGTTCGAGCGAATCGGTCGCGCAGAGCTTCGGCACATTGACGCCGGCTTCGGCGGCGGCGCGCATCACTGACGTGCCGGCTGGAACCGTCACCGCCTGGCCGTCGATTTCCAGCGTGACGTCGACGTCGGCATGACGCAGCGGCGTGCCGTAGTCGGTGTCGTCAAAGGGTGAGCGCGTGGCGCGTTGTTGCGCTTGCGATTTGCACGCGCAGTTGCCGGAGCCGCAGCCACCCCCCGAGGGGACTTCCTTCGGGGCGCCGGCGGGGGAGTTGAGCATGTCGGACATGTGAAGCTCCTGGGTCAGACCGCAGCCGCTTTGGGCGCGTGGTCGTGCACGTTATCGAGACCGAAGTCTTCGGGAAAATGGTCGAGCGCGGACAGCACCGGGAACGGCGTCATGCCGCCCATCGCGCAGAGCGAACCGGATACCATCGTGTCGCACAGATCGCGTAGCAACTGCACTTGCCTGGTCGACGTATCGCCGTTGCGAATCCGGCCGATCACTTCGACGCCGCGCGTCGAGCCGATCCGGCACGGCGTGCATTTGCCGCACGATTCGAGCGCGCAGAAGTGCATTGCGTATTGCGCAAGTTCGGCGAGATTCGACGTGTCGTCATGCACGACGATGCCGCCGTGGCCGACCACCGCGCCGACGGCCGCGTACGCTTCGTAGTCCATGGGGATGTCCCACTGGCTTTCCGGCAGATAGGTGCCGAGCGGGCCGCCGACCTGCACGGCGCGCGCGGGACGCCCGCTTGCCGTTCCGTCACCGTAGTCGTAGAGCAATTCGCGCAGCGTGACGCCGAACGCCAGCTCGACCAGGCCGCCCTGCTTTACATTGCCGGCGAGCTGGAACGGCAGCGTGCCGCGCGAACGTCCCATGCCGAAGTCTTTATAGAAAGCCGCGCCGCGCGCGAAGATGATGGGCACCGTCGCGAGCGTGATGACGTTGTTGATCACGGTCGGCTGACCATAGAGGCCGACTAGTGCCGGCACGGGCGGCTTTGCGCGCACGATGCCGCGTTTGCCTTCGAGCGATTCGAGCAGCGCGGTTTCCTCGCCGCAGACATAAGCGCCTGCGCCTTTCGCCACGAACAGTTCGAAGCGATGCGCCGCCGAGCCGAGCACGCTGTCGCCGAGCCAACCGGCGGCGCGTGCTTTGACGATTGCCGCTTCCAGCATCGCGATCGAATGCGGATACTCGCTGCGCACGTAGATATAGCCGACTGTCGCACCGGTCACGATGCCCGCGATGATCATCCCTTCGATCAGCACGTACGGGTCGCTTTCCATCACGAGACGGTCGGAGAAGGTGCCGGAGTCGCCTTCGTCCGCATTGCAGACGATGTACTTCTGCGCCGCTTTGGCGCCGCGCACCGTGCGCCATTTGATGCCGGCGGGGAAGGCCGCGCCGCCGCGTCCGCGCAGGCCGGATTCGATCAGCGCTTCACAGGCGGCGTCGCCGTCGGTTTGCAATGCCTGCTTGAGACCTTCGAGGCCGCCGTGGGCAATGTAATCGTCGACGGAAAGCGGATCGGTGATGCCGATGCGCGCGAAGGTCAGGCGCTGCTGCTTCTTCAGATACGGTATTTCATCGACCACACCGACGCGGCGGGCGTGCTCGCCGCCGTCGATGAAGCCGGCGTCGAACAGCGCGGCAACGTCGCTCTCTTCGACGTTCGCATAGCCGACGCGGCCTTCAGCCGTCGCAACTTCGACGAGTGGTTCAAGCCACAGCAAACCGCGCGAACCGTTGCGAACCAGTTCGATTGCGATGCCGCGGCGTGTGGCTTCAGCTTCGATCGCTTGAGCCAGTGCATCCGCGCCAAGTGCCAATGCTGACGAATCACGGGGAACGTAGATGCGTGTCATGCCGCGACCTCCACGCATTTGCTGGCGGCAGCGAACAACGCGTCGAACTTTTGCGGCGTGACCTTGGCGTGCAAGGTGCCGTTGACCATCATCGCCGGTGACAGTGCGCATTGGCCGAGGCAATACACCGATTCCAACTCGACCGTCGCGTCATGCCGATGCTCTGCATCAAAACGGCAGCCGGTGTGCGCCTCGATATGCTGCGCGAGCGCTTCGGTGCCCATGCTGCGGCATGCTTCGGCGCGGCACAGTTGCACCGTGACGGGCGCCGCGGGTTGCGTGCGAAAGTGGTGGTAATAGGTGATGACGCCATGCACTTCCGCGCGCGACAGGTTCATGGCACGCGCGAGAGGCGCAACCGTGTCGGGCGGCACGTAGCCGAGTTCGTCCTGAATGGCATGCAGTACCGCTAGCAGCGACATGCCCGGTTGCGCGTGACGCTGCACGAGCTGGTCCGGCGCGACGGCGATGGAATCGTCCAAGTGGGGGCTCCTCCAAAGTCATATATGCACTTGTTATTCATAATGCGTGCACTTATGCTTCGTATATTCGATAAGGGATAGCCGAACAATAGGCGGGTGATACGCCTCGTGCAATAGGAAAGAGTTGAGCATATATGATCAGAATCGAGTGCCAGGCGCAACTGGTCGTGAAGGGTCCGGATGGCCGCGAGGCAAGCCTGTCGGACGTGGTGCCGTTGCTCGCGCTGGTGGACGAATCCGGCAGCATCGCGCAGGCGGCCACGCTTAAGGGTTTGTCCTACCGTCATGCGTGGGGTTTGTTGCGCAGCATTGAGGAGCGTTTGGGTGGCCCGCTGATCGCGAAGGAGCGTGGGCGCGGCTCGGTGCTGTCCGAACTCGGTCACGCCGTGTTGCGCGCCCAGCGTTTGTGCGGCGAGCGGCTCGACGGCAATATGCAGGCGCTCGCGAGCGAAGTCGCAAGCGACCTGAACCGCTGGCTTGCGCCACCCGCTGACGATGTGCGGATCTACGCGTCGCACGGTTACGCCGTCGCGGCGTTGGTGACGGCGCTGGTCGCGAACGATCAGCCGGTCGATATCAAATACCGCGACAGCGCGGACGCGGTTAGCGCGCTCGCCCGTGGCGAATGTGATCTGGCCGGCTTCCACTTGCCGCTGGGCGAGTTTCGCGCGGCGTGCGCCGATACGTATCGGCGCTGGCTCGATCCGCAGCGTCACGTGCTCGTGCATCTGACCAGGCGCACGCAGGGCCTCTTTCTCGGCAAAGGCAATCCAAAAGGAATCGATGGCCTAAGGGACCTCGCGCGCGACGACATTCGCTTCGTCAATCGTCAGCCCGGTTCCGGCACGCGCATGCTGCTGGATCTTGCGCTACGAAAAGTCGGGGTCGATCCGGACCGGGTCAACGGTTATGCGTCGGCGGAACTCACGCATTCGGCGATTGCGGCGTTCGTGGCGAGCGGCATGGCGGATGTGGGTTTCGGCGTGGAGCCGGCGGCGCATCACTTCGGGCTCGACTTCATTCCGATCGTTGAGGAAGACTATTACTTCGCCTGCGACCGCGCCCGGCTGGAGCGCATGCCGCTTGCAGTGGTGATCGGCTTGCTGCGCGGCGCGGCGTTCCGGCACAACGTCGATCAGCTCGAAGGTTACGATCCGCACGACTGCGGCAAGCTGCTCGATCTCGATGTGGGGCTTGGCCCAACTAAGGTGTAAGCGACTGTAAACAAAATGGTGCCGTCGCCGCTGCGTGGGGCGTTTGTTTGGGATAATCTCTAACCTTCCGCTTACGCCTTAACCGCGCGCTGTGCCGCGCTGGATTGATATGAAAGTTCTTCTTCACGCATGTGCTGCGGCAGCGACGGCCGGTGTGCTTCTCACCACCGGTTCGGTTGCCTTCGCACAGAATTCGCCGGGTGTGCCGGGCGGTATCTTGCAAGATCAGTTCCGTCTTGCCGAACATCCGCAGATGCCGTTTGCGGCATCGACGCCCTCAGACAAATTCCAGTCCAACAAAAAGTCGGCCATGCGCAAGCGCGGTGACAACGGCGATCCGAACGGTTGTAACCTGCAGTGTCCTAAAGACGAGTAAGCGTTTTTCGTCTTTGTTTGCTTGACGCCGGCATGCTGCCGGCGTTTTCGTTTGCGTCTTTGTTTGTGCTTTCTATCGCGTTTCTCGGTTTTGGCCCCGTCGTTCAGCAGTTATCGGTTATGGCTTCGCCGTGTGCCACATGTCTTTGAAGCCGTCTCCCTTCATTTCTCCCGCGTGTTTGTCTGCTGCGTAGCGATACAGCGGATGACCTTTGTATGCCCATTGCTGTTTGCCGTCGACCGAAGAGATTAGTGTCCAGTCGCCTGACGGCTTGTCCGCCGGGCTCGCCATGGCCGCCGGCCAGTAGCTCATGCAGCCGCCCGTGCAGGCGCTCACGCCGGGCGTGGTGTCTTTGTCGAAGGTATAAAGCGTCATGCCGTCCGCGGCGACGAAGCGGCCGGCGACGATCTTCGGGGCTTCGGCAAAGGCAGTCTGTTGTAGTGCGAGGAGAGTCAGCGTGGAGAGGCAGAAGAGAGTCTTGCGCATGATGTCGGCTCCTGATTTTGGTGTTGGCCTCGCGCGGGACGCGGCATGCGGGCGCACGTGGGGAGTGAACGGTTGAGCGGACGCATTTATTCCAATTGCCCCCCGCGCGGTGTTGATACCCGCCAGCAAAAAGGCCTGCTCGATGAGCGGGCCTTCCGTTTGGTAGGTAGCCAACAAAAAACCCGCAAGCAGCAGGCCGCTTACGGGTTTTGAGTGAGTCTTGATGGTGCAGCTTGAAACGATGTTCTGGTGGAGGCGGCGTCTGCCGAAAATCGAACCGGCATATTCCGACTGATTCCGCAATATCCTTTTAAGATCAATGATCTGCGTTTGAATCGCAGCCGTCGAAGTCTACAATATTCCGACCCATTCCGGCGTTTCGTGATGGGCTGAATGATGGACTGAAAATGGCGCTCACAGATAGACAAGCAAGAACACTTCGGCATGGCGACAAGCCGGTTTTCGATGGGAAGGTCACTGGCCTCATGCTGACGCCGACGAAGGGCGGGGCTAAGTGGTCGTTGCGTTTTACATCGCCGATTTCAGGTAAGCGGCGTGATGCGGGGCTCGGGACTTACCCGGAGACATCCATTGCGGAAGCCCGCGAGAAAGCGTTGGCGATGCGTAAGGTTATCGACAGCGGTGGCGATCCCATCGAGCGGCGCAACCTCGAACAGCGGGCAGCGGCTCTGGCGGCCACGGCTTTTACGTTTGAAAAGGCGGCGCGCAAGGTGCATGAAGAGCTCAAGCCAAGTTGGCGCAACGCAAAGCACGCGGACGATTGGATAAGGTCGCTTGAGGCTTACGCGTTCCCGTCGCTGGGTGCGAAGAAGCTAGATGCGATCACGCCGGCTGACTGCGCCGACGTGCTGCGGCCAATATGGCTCGACAAGGCTGAAACGGCTAGCCGCACGCGCCAGCGCATGCACGCGGTCATGCAATGGGCGTGGGCGCATGGTCATATCACGGCCAATCCGGTTTCCGTTGTCGATCACATCCTGCCGAAACAGAACGCCAGAAAGGAACATCAACCAGCCATGCCGTGGCGCGACGTGCCCGCGTTCGTGACGAAGCACGTTGCCGAGTTCAAGCAGGGTGAAGCCACGCGCGCCGCCCTGCTGTTCCTGATATTGACGGCGGCGCGCAGCGGCGAAGTGCGCGGCGCGGTATGGGATGAATTTGACCTGAAGGCCGGTGTGTGGACCATTCCCGGCGAACGGATGAAAGCGAAGGAGCCGCATCGCGTCCCGCTATCGGCCCCGGCGCTTGCACTCGTCCAGAGGCTGAAGGAACAGAAGCTGCACGAAACGCTTGTATTCCCGTCGCCGCGCGGGAAGGTTGTCAGTGACATGGTTCTGACGTCTTTCCTGCGTCGCGTACAAGCGCAAAGCGACTTACCCGGACGCGTGGCGACAGCGCACGGCTTCCGCTCAAGTTTTCGCGATTGGGCCAGTGAGCAAGGTTATGCACGCGATCTCGCCGAGCGGGCGCTCGCGCATGCAGTGGCGAATAAGGTTGAAGCGGCCTATCACCGCACTGATCTACTGGAACAGCGGCGACCGCTTATGGAAGCGTGGGCAAAGCATATTGTCGAACCCGGATAGTCGCAAAAAGCCCGCTCAAGGCGGGCGTGGCGATCATCGCCGGAGGTATCGGCGATTGATCTTCATTACGTCGCGCCGGTCAGCTTGTAGGGTGTGTACTTTCCAACGTTAGCGCCGCACGAATATCCGCCAGCGCATCCTCGAACAGGCCGAAAATGGACACTTGGGCGAGTATCGAAAGATCGGCGAACTGCTCTGTGACTTCTTCGAGACTCAGTAGCCCTGCCAACGCGCGCAACTGATCGACGCGGATTACTGCGACGTCTAGCGTCTGTGCGGCGGTTTGATTGGCGCCACCATCGAGCGTCGTCGGCAGCGTATTGTCGAACTCAATCATGATTCACCTCGCGCGCTCCGGTTCGCTCAAGTGAATCCACGAACTGTTCGCATGCCAGTTCGGCAAGTTGCAACAGACCTTCCGTTGCTATCGGG
>NZ_DASRSY010000346.1:0-3588 GCF_035656215.1 Paraburkholderia sp. | reverse complement strand
GAAAATGACGGTCTTCTCAAGCCAACGATCACAAGGAACGACATGTCCACTTCTTCTCCGATCCGCGCGATCGTGACCGGCCACACTCGCGGCCTCGGCGCATCTCTGGCTGAACAACTGCTGGCGCGTGGCGTCGCCGTGCTGGGTTTGTCCCGCTCGCGTCACGCCACCCTGAAAGAGCGCTTCCCGGCGCTGCTCGAAGAAATCGAACTTGAGCTTGCCGATCCCTCGCGCGTCGCCCAATGGGTTGCAACCGATGCACTGCGCAGCTTCGTCAGCGGCGCGCAAAGCGTACTGCTGATCAACAACGCGGGCATGGTTCAGCCAATCGGTCCGATCGAAGGCCAGGACGCCACGGACATAGCGACCGCCGTGAGCCTGAACGTGGCCACGCCGCTGATGCTCGCGAGCGCGCTCGCCGCAGCCAGTGTCGACGCAACCGATCGGCGCATCGTGCATATTTCCAGCGGCGCGGCGCGCAATGCGTATCCCGGCTGGAGCATCTACTGCGCGACCAAGGCCGCGCTCGATCATCACGCACGCGCCGTTGCACTCGACGCGAATCGCGCGCTGCGTATTTGCAGCCTGGCGCCGGGGGTCATCGATACGAATATGCAGGCGGAAATTCGTGGCAGCGGCACCGAGCAGTTTCCGATGCGCGAAAAATTCGAAGACCTCAAACGCAACGGCCAGCTTTCGACGCCTGAACAATGCGCCACCCAGTTGCTCGACTACGCGTTCAGCGATGCATTCGGGCAAACGCCGGTGGCGGATATTCGCGAGGTCGCGAAACAGGCCTGACTTGCGCGCGTCACGCTCCCGTAAAACCTCACCTTTCGGCTGACACGCCGATACTCACACGCCGGGCGCGACCATCGCGCCGCGCTCGGCCGCCCCAACTTCGCCGTGCGGCACGAACACATCCGAAGCGATACGGCGGCCGCGTTTCCGGCGCGCCTGGCGCAAGCGCGCCGCGCCGGCGCAGCAACACGCGAATGCGGGCGAGCAGTTCGGCTGGGTCGGCGGGCTTGCTCATAAAATCGTCGGCACCAAGCTCAAGACCAATCACACGATCGATCGCCTTGCTGCTCGCCGACAGCAAAATCACCGGCACGTCGTTGCCGCTCATGCGCAAGTCACGCAATACGGCAAGGCCGTCACCGTGTGGCGCCGATATGTCGAGCACCAGCAACGCCGGCCGTTCCATCTCGACCACGTGCTTCAGTCCGGCGCAATGCGGACGTGCGGACACACCGCAGCCTTGCCCGCGTAAAGATTCGCCCACGACGGCCGTTAAGCCGGCGTCGGCGCCCACAAAGAGAATGTGCTGACTCATCCAACTGATTCCAGGAGACGATCGGTTTTCAGAGACAGGCGATGGCTTGCGGGAATAGCTAATCCGCTGACCGCTTGTCGTCCGCGTCGCCATCTTCCCTGTATGCAGGTGTTCTCAAAACGGGGAACAGCCCCCAAGGTTGGCAATTTCTTCCCAACTCTTTCAACACGGAACGTGATAAGGGGCGACTCGCAAAGTCACGGCACGATGCGCGGATCGGCTCCCGAAAAGTCTCACCTTTGGCACGGAGTGATTGGGGTTCAGCGCGAAGTGCCCATCGGGGGACTCCCGAAAACCCTCACCTCAAGAGTTTGGGGGCAGGCCGCAAAGGCATGCTGGGCGGGGCACCGATGTTCCCGAACAGGCTACTCCCGCAAACCCTCACCTTTAGAGAGGGTCGAGTAATCTGCATACCCAGGTAAGAGGCGGTGTGGGTCAGGCACTTGCACGGCGGTGAGCGATGTACTTTCGGGGGTTGCCCAAATCGGCGCAAGGACGATGGTGCCGAACAACGGCACCCTCCGTTGAACGGCATCAGTCTGCCGAGTGCGAAGCGATCTTGCCGCTCACCGCTTTCAATCCGAAGCTCGCTATGAACGAAAGCGCCGCGCACGCCGCCATGAAATACGCAGGCGCGGCGACATTACCTGTCGACGAAATCAGCCACGTGGCGATCAACGGCGCGGTGCCGCTAAACACGGTGAAGCTGACATTGAACGTCAGCGCGACGCCGCTGAAACGCACGCGCGTCGGAAACATGTCGGCGATGATGCAGGCGAACGTGCCGTTGGCGAGACACGCGGCCACACCGGCCAGCGCGAGCAGCAGCACGACATCGATCGTATGGCTGCTCGCTGCCAGATAAAACGGATAGCTCAGCACCATCAGGAGCAGTGAGCCGAAGCGCAGCACAAAGCGCCTCGGCAGTTTGTCGCCGAGCCAGCCGGATAGCAGAATGCCCGTCGACACCACCGCGAGACCGACGTTCTGTCCGATCGCCACGCGGCGCGGGTCGTAGTGCAACACGCGATCGAGATAAGCCGGCATGTGCGCGAACAGCAAGCCGTTGAATGCGGCGACCACCGCTGTCGTGCCGATGCCGAGCAGCACGGGCCGCCAGTGCTCGCGCAACAGTTCTGCCAGCGGATGCTTCGCGGCGAGATGCTTCATCTTTGCGAACGCGGGCGTTTCTTCGAGTTTGCGGCGCAGCCAGAAACTCAA
Source organism: Paraburkholderia sp. (assembly GCF_035656215.1). Taxonomy (GTDB): domain Bacteria; phylum Pseudomonadota; class Gammaproteobacteria; order Burkholderiales; family Burkholderiaceae; genus Paraburkholderia. Next base: position 1,031 of record NZ_DASRSY010000346.1, on the reverse strand, counting down.
CAAGCCGATTGCGCCACCGAACAGAAACGCAATGCGCCAGCCGTACGCCGCGACATCGTCGCCGCTCAGAAAGCTGTGCACCGAGAGATTGACGGCCGCCGCCAGCAACACGCCGGAGTTCACGCAAAAGAACACGATGCCGCACACGAGTCCCGCACGCCGCGGCACCGTTTCGACCACGTAGGTAATCGAACCGGGCAGCTCCCCACCGAGACAGAAGCCTTGCAGGAGACGCAGCAGAATCATCAGCAGCGTGGCGCTGATGCCCCACGTCGCGTAGGTCGGCACGATCCCCATACCGATGGTGCACATCGACACGACGATCACCGACACGATGAACACGCGCCGGCGTCCGTACCTGTCGCCGAAATAGCTCAGGACGATGCCGCCTACCGGTCGCGAGAGATAGCCGATCGCAAACACGGCGAATGACAGCATCAGGCCGACAATCGGATCGTGCATCGGAAAGAACGCACGGCCGATGAACTGCGCGAAGATGCCGTAGACGACGAAATCGTAGAACTCGAGCGCGCCGCCAAGACTCGCGAGGATGATCATGTGCCACTGTGAGCGCGTAAGCCGCGCGGGAGCTTCTTCTGAAAATCTGGCGGATTCAAGACTGGACATGGTTGTCTCCTGCGCGGTCCGACAAGGCTCATTGCCATGTTCGCCGCGTTGCCCTTGCGTTTGTCGTTGCGCTTCTATCAGCCGCGTCTGCCTTGTGTCAGGCGATGTGGGCGGCACTTACGCTTGCTGCTTAGTGCTCGTTGTTGACTTCCGGCTCATGCGTCATGCGCTAATCGAGCAGGACCCGGACGATCTGTGAGATGTCTTCATCGCCGAGTCCCCGTTCGACAGCTTCCTGCAAAAGCTTGCGCACCTCGCCGACGGCGCGCAGCGGCGCGTGAGCCTCGCGCGCCAACTCCGCCACCGCGTCGAGATCCTTCAGCATCGTTCTGATCGTGCCCGATGGACTCGACGGCGGTGTCAACATGCGCGGCATCAAGGTTTGCAGCAGCATCGAGTCGGCC
>NZ_DASRSY010000345.1:0-41179 GCF_035656215.1 Paraburkholderia sp. | reverse complement strand
CATTTTCAGCGACTATATTTACGATCAATGCCAAGCCCTAAGGGCGCACCGGAATCCCCATGGACATTCTTTTCATCGCCGATCCGCTTACGCAGTTCAAGATCTACAAAGACTCGACCTACGCGATGATGGCCGAAGCCGCGCGCCGCGGTCACACGCTTTACACGTGCGAGCCGAAGCATCTGGCGTGGACGGGTGGCGATGTCGAGGCGAATGTGCAGCGCTTTGCGATCGTCGGCGACGTGACGGACCTGCATCGCGACACCTGGTACGCCGCTGAAGCGGCCGCGCCAAAATCGCTGAAGCACTTCAGCGCGGTGGTGATGCGCAAAGACCCGCCGTTCGACATGGAATACGTGACGTCGACGTGGCTGCTGGAAATGGCCGAGCGCGGCGGCGCACGTATCTTCAACAAGCCGCAGGCCATTCGCGATCATTCGGAAAAGCTGGCGATCGGCGAGTTCGCGCAGTTCGTCACGCCGACTCTGGTGACGCGCGACGCCACCCGTCTGCGCGCCTTCCACGAAGAACACGGCGACGTGATTCTGAAGCCCCTCGACGGCATGGGCGGCATGGGCGTGTTCCGCGTGAAGGCTGACGGCATGAACCTCGGCTCGATAATCGAGATGCTGAGTCACGACGGCGCGCGCTCTGTCATGGCGCAAAAATTCATCCCCGAGATCAAGGACGGCGATAAGCGCATCCTGCTGATCGGCGGCGAACCCGTGCCGTTTTCGCTGGCGCGGATTCCTCAGGGCAATGAAGTGCGCGGCAATCTGGCTGCCGGTGGCCTGGGCGTGGCGCGCCCGCTCACCGAGCATGACCGCAAGATCGCCGACACAGTCGCGCCGGTGCTCGCTGCGCGCGGCCTGCTGCTGGTTGGACTGGATGCGATCGGCGACTGGCTCACCGAGGTGAACGTGACGAGCCCGACGTGTTTCCGCGAAATCATGGACCAGACCGGCTTCGACGTCGCAGCGATGTTTATCGACGCACTGGAGCGCGCGGCAGCTTGAGGCGCAGCCCTTGAATGGCCGCCATGGCCCCCAAACTATGTAGTAAATCCGCATCAAGCGAAACACCGGCTTTGGCGCGAAAATGGGCCTGATACAATGCCCGCTCTCCCGCGCCAAGCCGAATCGATGGCGTCTGTCGGACGCTACAGGCATGGATTGCGGACTGTAAGCGAGCAGTTTTCCGCTGGTGCCGCTGCGATATCCGGCAGCGCGGGCCGCTCGTCAAATGATGTGTTCCGGTCCTCACGACCCACGGCCGGTCGAGGGCGCTTGCGAATCGGGCTTCGTCCCGGTTCACGGTTCGGGGCCGTTCTTTTGCAGTAAGGCTGACATGGCAGGCATTCTGATCATTGCGCACGCTCCGTTCGCCACCGCGTTGCGCGATTGTATTTCGCACATTTACGGTGGCTTGCCGGCTCGTATCGGCGTGATCGACGTATCGCCGGATTGCGATCCCGCACAGCAGGTCGCGTTCGCGCATTCGGAAATCGAGCGGCTCAAGGAAGAAAACGGGGCACTTGTGCTCACTGACATGTTCGGCGCCACGCCGGCGAATATCGCCGGGCGGCTCGCTTCGTTGCCGAACGTCCGCGTGCTGTGTGGCGTCAATCTGCCGATGCTGGTGCGCGCGGTCTGTTATCGCGCGACACCGCTCGACACGCTGGCCGACAAGGCGCTCGCCGGGGCCACCAAGGGCGTGCACGCAATCGGGCCTGCCACGCCGGCGCCGGTTGCGCCTCGCGCGGGGTCTGGCGACTGTTTGCCGGCTTTGCCGCCCGCTGCCGCTTCCGCAGACTGTTTGCCCGCGTTGCCGCCCGAGGCCGACCTGACTCAGAAGGCCGGCTCGAGCGGATTGTAAGCGGATCGCACAGCTTTAAACGGTTGTGATCGGGTTGTATACAACCCGTTTGCCTCTGCTTTGCAGTTTCATCTTTCACCACAACACTTACCCGCGCTTCGGACCATCACATGCTGCAACAGGAAACGACTATTGTGAACAAGCTGGGGCTGCACGCGCGCGCGTCGGCCAAGTTGACGCAACTCGCGGGCAACTACCAGGCGGAAATCTGGATGAGCCGCAATGGCCGCCGTATCAATGCCAAAAGCATCATGGGTGTGATGATGCTGGCCGCGGGTATAGGCAGCACGGTGCTGATCGAAACGGAAGGCACCGACGAAAAAGACGCGATGGACGCATTGTTGAAACTGATTGCCGATAAATTCGGCGAGGGTCAGTGAAGTCACGCGGTCCTCTTGCCTGGAGCAAAATGCCGCGGCTGTCCGCGGCATTTTTTTTAGCGCATGACAATCGGCGCATGAGAATCTCTCAGGGCGCACGAGCCGGCAGCTCACGCGACGCGTGAAGGATTCGCGTTGCCGGAATGCAAGCTCGAAGAAGGCGCATTGTTGTGGTCGCTTACGATATTTCGTGCTGCGGTGCACACAGCCCTGGCGTACTTGTAAAGTGCGCGGAATTTATAATGACGAAGATAGTCTGAGAGCATTGCAGCGGTTTGCCGCGGCATCACACAACTAGAGGAGGTGCGCGTGTCCTTCACGCTGCATGGAATTCCCGTGTCACGCGGTATCGCCATCGGGCGGGCTTATCTGATCGCCCCGGCTGCACTTGACGTAGACCACTATTTGATCGAACCGGCCCAGATCGAGGGCGAGGTCGAGCGTTTTCGCACGGCCCAGCAACTGGTGCATCGGGAACTCGACGCGTTGCGCGCCGATCTCGCGGCAGACGCGCCCAGCGAAATGGGCGCGTTCATCAACGTTCATTCAATGATCCTGAACGATGCAATGCTCGTGCAGGAAACTATCGACCTGATCCGCACGCGCCGCTATAACGTCGAGTGGGCGCTGACCGAACAACTTGAGCGCCTGTCGCGCCATTTCGACGATATCGAAGACGAATACCTGCGCGAACGCAAAGCCGACATCGAGCAGGTGGTGGAGCGCGTGCTGAAGGCGCTCGCCGGCGCATCGGTGGCGCTGGTGGACGGTGTGCACGGTACCTGCGAGGAGATGATCGTGGTCGCGCACGACATCGCGCCGGCCGACATGATGCAGTTCAAAACGCAAACGTTTCAGGGTTTCGTCACGGATCTCGGCGGACGTACTTCGCATACGGCGATCGTCGCGCGCAGCCTTGGCATTCCGGCTGCGGTCGGCGTGCAGCATGCGAGCCAGTTGATCCGTCAGGACGACCTGATCATTGTCGACGGTGATCATGGCATTGTGATCGTCGATCCCGCGCCGATCGTGCTGGAAGAGTACTCATACCGTCAGAGCGAAAAAGCGCTCGAGCAGCGCAAGCTGCAGCGGCTGAAGTTTTCGCCGACGCAAACACTCTGCGGCACGCGCATCGAACTCTGCGCGAACATCGAACTGCCGGAAGACGCGCGCGCCGCAATCGATTCGGGCGCAACCGGCGTGGGCCTGTTCCGCACCGAGTTCCTGTTCATGAATCACAAACACCATTTGCCGGAAGAGGAGGAGCAGTTTGCCGCCTATCGTCGTGCGGTCGAGTTGATGAACGGCTTGCCTGTGACGATCCGCACGATCGACGTCGGCGCCGACAAGCCGCTCGATTCGATGGGCGGGGGCGACGGCTATGAAACCGCCGCGAACCCCGCCTTGGGGCTGAGAGCGATTCGCTGGAGCCTCTCGGAGCCGCAAATGTTCCTGACGCAACTGCGCGCCATTCTTCGCGCGTCGGCGTTCGGTACGGTGAAAATTCTGATTCCGATGCTCGCGCACGCGCAGGAAATCGATCAGACGCTCGATCTGATTCGCGAAGCCAAGCGTCAGTTGGACGATGCCGGCATAGCCTACGATCCGAACGTGCAGGTCGGCGCGATGATCGAGATTCCGGCCGCCGCGATTGCGTTGCCGCTGTTTCTCAAGCGGCTGGATTTCCTGTCGATCGGCACCAACGATCTGATCCAGTACACGCTGGCGATCGATCGCGCGGATAACGCGGTCGCGCATCTGTACGACCCGCTGCATCCCGCGGTGCTGCATCTGATCGCGTTCACGCTGCGTGAGGCGAAGCGGGCGGGGGTGCCGGTGTCGGTGTGCGGCGAGATGGCGGGCGATCCGGCGTTGACGCGTCTGTTGCTCGGCATGGGCCTCACCGAGTTTTCGATGCATCCGAGCCAGTTGCTGGTGGTCAAGCAGGAAGTCCTGCGCTCGCATCTGAAGACGCTCGAGAAGCCGGTGGCCGACGTGCTGGCATCGTTCGAACCGGAAGAAGTGCAGGCGGCGCTTAAGCGCGTGGTGCTGGCTTGAAAAAACTGAAACTCTGGATCGGGTTCAAATGAATGAGAAACGCCGCACATGTGCGGCGTTTCTCATTCAGCGTTTTGTCTAGGCTCAGGCCTGATGTCGTTGCCCGCATACCGGGCAATCCGGCTGACGCGCAATGCGCATCGTGTTCCATTCCATTCGCAGCGAATCGAGCATCGTGAGGCGGCCTACCAGCGGCGTGCCGATTTCGCCGATCACTTTTAGCGCTTCAGCCGCTTGCATCGAACCGATGATGCCAACCGTGGGGGCGAACACACCCATGGTCGAGCACGCGACTTCCTCGAATGGTTGATCTTCTGGGAACACGCACGCGTAGCAGGGCGACGCCGCGTCGCGAAAATCAAAGGTGCTGATCTGGCCGTCGAAGCGCAGCGCCGCGCCCGACACCAGCGGCACGCCATGTTTCACGCACGCCCGGTTGATCGCGTGGCGCGTGGCGAAGTTATCCGTGCAATCCAGCACGACGGTGGCGTGCGGCACCTCGCGGTCGAGCCATGCATCGTCGACGCGTTCGGCGACCGCATTCACCACCACCTCGGGATTGATCTGGGCGATTGCGTCGCGCCCGGACTCCACCTTCTTGCGCCCGACCGACGCGCTCACGTGCAGAATCTGCCGCTGCAGATTGGTCAGGTCGACCGTATCGGCATCGACCAGCGTCAAGCGGCCGACGCCTGCCGCCGCCAGATACATTGCTGCAGGCGAACCTAGCCCGCCCGCGCCGACGATCATCGCGTGTGCGTCGATAAAGCGCTGCTGCGCCTCGATGCCGATTTCGTCGACGAGGATGTGGCGGGAATAGCGGAGGAGTTGATCGTCATTCATGGCGGGGCGCGTGGAGTGTCGCGCAATGAGATGCAGGACCGGTGGCCTGCCATGCGCGTTTTCGTTATTTTAATCGCGCGGGGAGTGGGTGTTCGTGCTGGTACCGATGCCGGGGATTACAGCAACAGCATGTACTGCCACGTGTCTTCGCAGCATGTTCGGCTGCGAAGACACGTCAGGTTTGAGGCTTAGTTGCTCTGCGTAGCAGGGGCCGAGGCCGGAACCGGGCCCGATGCGCCGGGCACCGGTTGCGTCGGCTTCACCGCGACCGGCGCGGACGCCGACGTTGCCGGCTTGTTCTGCGCCAGACGGCGCTCGGTCAGCGACTTCGATTCCTGCACCGGCTTGCCTTCCAGCTTGTTCAGAGCCTGTTGCAGCATGAAGTCGTCGGCCGAACCGAACTCAACCGGCTTGCGCTCACGATCCTTCTGACGCTGTTCCGGCGTCTTCTTGTCGTTCTGCTCTTCAAGCTGGCGCAGTTGGTCCATGCGTTCCTGTTCGCGCTGATCCGCTTCCTTCTTCTCGTTTGGGTCTTGCGTGTTCGCAAGGTGGTTCGAGTAGTCGACTTCGCGGGTAACCAGTGCGTCGTCCGGATCGCCTTCTGCGTATTGATCGACCGCGATGTCAGGACGAATGCCCTTGTTCTGGATCGAACGGCCGCTCGGCGTGTAGTAGTACGCCGTGGTCAGGCGAAGCGCGGTATCCGCCGTCATCGGCCGGACAGTTTGCACCGAGCCCTTGCCGAAAGTGGTCTTGCCGACAATCAGCGCACGATGCTGATCCTGCAGCGCGCCCGCGACGATTTCCGAAGCCGACGCCGAGTAGGCGTTGGTCAGCACGATCATCGGCACAGTCTTGAAGATCGGTGCTTCATCTTTCAGCGGATCGCTGTCGAAGGATTGGAGGCGGTAGTTGTCGTACGTATCGCGATAGACCTGCTTCGAATCCGGGATCTGACCGTTGGTGGACACCACCACCGAATTCGCCGGCAGGAATGCGCCGGCGACGCCGACCGCGCTTTGCAGCAGACCGCCGCCGTTATTGCGCAGGTCGAGCACGAGGCCCTTCAGGTTCGGCTGTTGACGTGCGATGTCTTGCAGCTTGGCGGCCAGATCAGGCGTGGTGCGCTCCTGGAAGCTGGTGACGCGGATATACGCGTAGCCCGGAGCAAGGATCTTCATCTTGACCGACTGGACCTTGATGATCGCGCGCGTCACCGTGAGCGGGAACGTGCGGTCGTCGGTCTTGCGGAAGATGGTCAGCGTGACCTTGGTGCCCGGATCGCCGCGCATCTGCTTGACGGCCTGGTCGAGCGTCATGCCGCGCACGGGCTTGTCGTTGATGCGGGTGATCAGGTCGCCCGGACGGATGCCGGCGCGGAATGCAGGCGTGTCTTCAATCGGCGAGATTACCTTGATCAGGCCGTCTTCAGACGAAATTTCGATGCCGAGACCCGCGAAGCGACCCTTGGTCTGCTCCTGCAGTTCTTCGTAATCGGTTTTGTCGAGATACGACGAGTGCGGGTCGAGGCTCGATACCATGCCCTTGATGGCGGCGGTGAGGAGTTTCTTGTCGTCGACCGGTTCGACGTACTCATGCTTGATTTGCCCGAAGACTTCGGCAAAGAGCCTGAGTTGGTCCAGCGGCAAAGGCGCGACGGCGCTCGAGGCGGCGCCGGCGGGTTGCTGGGCCGAGGCGGAGAGTTGCAGGGTGGCAAATACGCCGGTAGCAAGGCCCGCGGCAATCAGGCCGATATTTTTCAGGTTCTTTCGCATAGAGTCTGTTGCGGTCGGAAGCGCGTGGCAGCGTCGATAGAGATGGGGACGGACAAGTATAACTGCACACCCGCCCTGTCAGGGCGCAGCACAGGCAATCGTGATTCGACAGCACGGGCCGGGCCTGGTTCGTGAGATCGGCGCTGCGGTGGTGAAGTAATGTGCGGTAACAGCAGGATGGCGGCCAGATGGCGCGCCCGGAGGATGCGGGCCACGCCGGCCGGTATGTCTTGCCGGTCGGCGCGGCCCGTCTGCCGTCATTGTGCTGCCTGTCTGACGGCAGGATGGCAGCAAGATGGCAGAATCAGCCCGCCTTGCCTTGCTTGGCCACAGCGGCTTGCGCCTTTGCAATCGCGTCCTGGTCGCCCAGATAGTAGTGCTTGATCGGCTTCAGGTTTTCGTCGAGTTCATAGACGAGCGGCACGCCGTTCGGGATATTCAGGCCGACGATGTCGTCGTCCGAAATGTTGTCGAGGTACTTCACCATGGCGCGGATCGAGTTGCCGTGCGCGGCGATCACGATCTTGCGGCCCGACTTGATGGCCGGCGCAATCGACTCGTTCCACAGCGGCAGAACGCGCGCGACGGTATCCTTCAGGCACTCGGTGAGCGGCAATTGTTCGCGCGGCACTTTGGCGTAGCGCAGATCGTTGTAGGGCGCGCGTTCGTCCGACGGATCGAGCGCCGGCGGCGGCGTGTCGTAGCTGCGGCGCCAGACCAGCACCTGTTCGTCGCCGAATTTGGCGGCGGTTTCCGCCTTGTTCAGACCCGACAGCGCGCCGTAGTGGCGTTCGTTCAGGCGCCAGGAATGCACCACCGGCAGGTACATCAGATCCATCTGGTCCTGCACGTGCCACAAGGTGCGGATCGCGCGCTTGAGCACCGACGTGTAGGCGATATCGAACGTGTAGCCCGATTCCTTCAGCAGCACGCCCGCTTGCTGCGCTTCACGATTGCCCTGCTCGGTCAGGTCGTCGTCGACCCATCCCGTGAAGCGGTTTTCCTTGTTCCACGTCGATTCGCCGTGGCGGATGAGAACGAGTTTGTACATGAGATTGCCGGTCGGTAGTAAGGAAGCGGTAAAGCGTTGCGAGGCTCCTCTAGAGGAGCGCCGCCATCGCGTCAGACGGTTATTTTATAATGGGTGGATTGCCCTTTTCGATTTCTCTCTTTTTCGGCGGATTTTCCGTGAAGTTTTTCACTGATTACACAAACCTTGTACTGATCGCAATCGTCCTCATCTCCGGTGGGTTGCTGCTATGGCCGACGATCAGCCGGCGTGGCCGCGGGGGCCTGTCGGCCGCCGAGGCGACCCAACTGATCAATCGGCGCAATGCGGCGGTCATCGATCTACGTCCGTCCGCCGACTTTGCCAAGGGCCATTTGCCCGCGGCGCGGCACCTTGAATTTGCAGAGTTGCAGGCGAAAGTCGCGCAACTCGCGAAGAACAAGAACAACCCGGTGCTGCTGGTATGCCAGACCGGCCTGCAGTCGAACAAGGCTGCGCGTATCGTGCAAGATGCCGGATACGCCGAAGTCCATGTTCTCGAAGGCGGTGTCGACGCCTGGCAGAAAGCCGGTATGCCGGTTGTGAAACAAGGAGCAGCCAAGTGAACAAAGTCATCATGTACAGCACCCAGGTGTGCCCGTATTGCCAGATGGCCGAACGTCTTTTAAAGTCGCGCGGCGTCGAGCACGTTGAAAAGGTACTGATCGACAAAGACCCGGCCCGTCGTGAAGAAATGATGACCCGGACCGGTCGCCGCACGGTGCCGCAGGTGTTCATCGGCGAGACGCATGTCGGCGGGTACGATGACCTGTCCGCGCTCGATCGCGCGGGCGGTTTGATGCCGCTGCTCGAAGCTGCCTGAACGAAGAAGTTGCCTTACTTATGCGCCGGCCGGCGCGTGAGTGGCGCAAGTGAAATACAAGCCGGCGTTTCGTCTCTTTCAGAGCGGGGCGATACGCCGCAACGATCTGGCGGCCTGTGAAGCCATGGGCCGCCGCCATGTATACCTATCAGGGAATCATTCAATCATGTCCGACGAGAATAACCAGCCGTTCTTCAACATCCAGCGCATCTACCTGAAGGACATGTCGCTCGAGCAACCGAATTCGCCGGGCATCTTCCTCGAGCAGGAAATGCCGTCGGTCGAAGTCGAAGTCGACGTGAAGGCCGAGCGCCTCGCCGACACCGTGTTCGAAATCCTCGTCACGGGCACGGTCACGGCCAAGGTGTCGGACAAGGTTGCGTTCCTGATCGAAGCCAAGCAAGCCGGCATTTTCGACATCCGCAACATTCCGGCTGAACAGATCGATCCGCTGGTCGGCATTGCCTGCCCGACGATCCTGTTCCCGTACCTGCGCTCGAACATCGCCGACGCGATCACCCGCGCAGGCTTCCCGCCGATCCACCTCGCCGAGATCAACTTCCAGGCGCTGTACGAGCAACGTCTCGCGCAAATGGGTGGCCAGGAAGGCGCGGCGCAAAACGGCGTCACGCATTAACGCGTCCGTTCGGTGCCGGCTATGAAGGTCGCTGTCCTCGGCGCCGGTGCATGGGGCACAGCCCTCGCCGGCCATCTGGCTGCGCGGCACGACACGGTGCTGTGGGCGCGCGAACCCGCGCTCATTGCCGATCTCTCCGCATCGCGCGAAAACGCCCGCTATCTGGCGGGCGTTACTTTGCCGCCGTCCCTTCGCTATGAAGCCGATCTGAACGCAGCGCTCGACCATGCGCTCGCCGACAACGCGTTATGCGTCGTCGCGACGCCCGTGGCCGGTCTGCGGGGTCTGTTCCGGGCCATGCGCGACGCCGGCAAAGTGCCGGCGCATGTGGTGTGGTTGTGCAAAGGTTTCGAAGCCGACTCGCAGTTGTTGCCGCATCAGGTGGTCGCGGCTGAACTGCCGGGACATGGCAGCAACGGCGTGCTGTCTGGTCCAAGCTTCGCGCGCGAAGTCGGGCAGGGTTTGCCGGTCGCGTTGACGATCGCGAGTACGTCATTGACGTGCCGTGAGCGTACGGTTGGCGCGTTCCATCATGGCGCCATGCGCATCTATACCGGCGACGATATCGTCGGCGTGGAGGTGGGCGGCGCGGTGAAGAATGTGCTGGCGATTGCCACAGGTATTGCCGACGGCCTCGGCCTCGGTCTCAATGCACGCGCGGCGTTGATTACGCGTGGCCTGGCTGAAATGTCGCGCCTCGGCGTGACGCTTGGCGGACGGGCGGAAACGTTCACCGGTTTGACCGGCCTCGGCGATCTGATCCTGACCGCCACGGGCGATCTGTCGCGCAATCGTACGGTCGGTGTGCAACTCGCCGCGGGCCGTACGCTCGACGATATCCTCGGCGGCCTCGGTCACGTGGCCGAAGGCGTGCGTTGTGCGCAAGCGGTACTGGCGATCGCTCGCGCTCATGCGATCGAGATGCCGATCACGCAGGCGGTCTGTGCCGTGCTGTTCGACGGTGTGGCGCCACGCGACGCCGTCAGCGCCCTGCTGCGGCGCGATTCGAAAGCAGAATAAGTCTTGTCTTTCAGCCGTTTAGCGCGAAAAAGCGCTGAACGGCTGCCCGCCATCGCTGTCCACGTTTTATCGACGCTTCGGACCAGCGAGGTTCCCATGCTCAATTTCAACAATTGCACGCTAGAAGCGCGCGTGGTCGACATCACGACGCTCGCCGTGGATGCGATCGTCAACGCCGCGAATACCTCGCTGTTGGGCGGGGGCGGTGTGGATGGCGCGATTCACCGCGCGGCGGGTAACGAACTGGTGCGTGAGTGCGAGGCGCTCGGCGGCTGTGCGACCGGCGACGCAAAGATCACCGGCGGTTATCGCTTGCCGGCTAAACACGTGATCCACTCGGTCGGCCCGGTGTGGCGGGGCGGCGCGCATGGCGAGGCCGACCTTCTCGCATCCTGCTATCAGCGCTCGCTCGAGGTGGCGCATCAGGCGCACTGCACGAGCATTGCGTTTCCCGCGATTAGTTGCGGGATCTACCATTTCCCCGCTGACGAGGCCGTGCAGATTGCCGTTCGCACCGTGCTCGAAACCTTGCCACGCACGCCGACGATCGGGCGCGTAGTGTTCGCCTGTTTCGATGACGCCATGCTCGCGCGCTACGAAGCCGAACTGGAGCGCCGTCAGGCGCCGCCGTCGAAGCCGGTCTGACGCCACGCTTCGAACACGACCACGGCGACCGTATTTGAGAGGTTCAGGCTGCGGTTGCCCGGCCGCATTGGCAGACGCACGCGTTGTGAATGGGCGAAGTGATCGAGCACTGTGTCAGGCAGGCCGCGCGTTTCGGCGCCGAACAGGAACCAGTCGCCAGATTGAAATGCATGCTCGTGAAAGCGGCCGGAGCCACGGGTGGTGAAGGCGAACATGCGCGCCGGATCGGGCGTTTCCCTGGCGATGAACGCTGCCCAATCGGCATGCACGTTCATTTGCGCGTACTCGTGATAGTCGAGTCCGGCGCGGCGCAACTTGGCGTCGTCGAGCGGAAAGCCGAGCGGCTCGATCAGATGCAGCCGCGCGCCGGTGTTGGCGCACAGGCGGATGACGTTGCCGGTGTTCGGCGGGATTTCCGGTTCGACGAGAACGACATTGAACATGATGGTTTCAGGTAGAGACTAGTTTTTCGGCGTGCGCAGTGCGACGAAGTTGGTGACGCGCCGCGCACCGGCAGCTTTGAGCGTACGCGCCAGCGCTTCGAGCGTCGCGCCGGTCGTCATCACATCGTCGACGATGCCGACATGCAGACCTTGCACCGGTTTGACGACTTCGAATGCGCGGCCCACGTTCAACCGGCGCGCGTCCAGGTCGAGCCGCGACTGTGGCGCGGTGTGGATCACACGATGCAGCAAGGTGGCGTCGCTGCGCACATTCAGCGCGCGTGCCAAGGGCCTCGCAATCTGCCAGGCCTGGTTGTAGCCGCGCTCGGTAAGACGTTTGCTGGCCAGCGGCACGGGCGCGAGCACATCGGGCCGCTCAGATGCTTCTTGCCAGGTGTCTTCAGCGAGACGCGCAAGGCGCTGCGCAAACTCGCGCGCCAGCATCAGCCGGGCGCGGAATTTCAGGCCGAGCGCCAGGGCGTCGAGCGGCTGGCGGTAATCGGCCAAGGCAAAAGTCGCCTCGAAGGGCGGCGGCTCGCCGATGCAATCCGCACAGCGATATTGCGCGCGACCCGCCCAGCGTGTTCCGGACAAAGGAACCGCACAAGTCGTGCAACGCAACTTGCCTTCGTTCCAATATGTCTCGTCGCAACCGGCGCAGAGCGTCTTGTGCGACAAATTGCCGCATAGCGCGCACAGGTTCGGCAGCGCGGCGTGCATCACATGCGGCCATGCCGAATACAAGCCGCGCGTGAAGCGTGCAAAACGTGCGTTCGAGCCGCCGGGAGATGAATAATTTTTTCGGAATGGCATGATTGGACCGCCCGCGAAGGCCCTTCAGGCTGAATGGACGGAAGCGAACGAGTATACTTCGTGCTCTACGCCAGTACGACACTCATGCCCCCAACTTCGTCTCAATCTGGCCGTCCGGCCTATGATTCCCGGCGCCTCAGGCAGATTTTCGACCGCCGTGCGGTGACCTTCGACACTGTCGCGTTCCTGCCGCGCGAAATCGCGCAGCGCATGCGCGAGCGTCTCGACTACATCAAGGTCACGCCCGCAAGCGTGCTCGACGCCGGTTGCGGCGCGGGCGAAGACATCCCCGCATTGCGCGAACGCTTTCCCGAGGCGCCGGTGTTCGGCACCGATCTATCGCACGGGATGCTCGGTCGCGCACTGCGTCACGATTCCGGCGACACGAGCTGGCGACGCTTTCTGCCGGCAACGCTCGGCAAGGCGCTCGGCGCCCGTGGTCCACGTTTCGCGCAGGCCGACTTTTCGGCGCTCCCGTTCGCGGCCGGCGCCTTCGAATTCATCTGGTCCAATCTCGCCCTGCACTGGCACTCGCGGCCCGATCTCGTGTTCCCTGAGTGGCAACGGGTGCTGAAAGTGAACGGCCTGCTGATGTTCAGCACGCTCGGTCCCGATTCGCTGAAGGAATTGCGCGGCGCCTATGCCGAGGTCGAGGCCGCGCACGGCGTTGCTTCGCGCAAGCATGTGATCGACTTTGTCGACATGCATGACCTTGGGGATATGCTGGTCGAGAGCGGTTTCGAGATTCCTGTGATGGATCAGGAAACACTCACTATTACGTATAAGTCGCCCGAGTCGCTGCTCGCGGACGTGCGCCGCTGGGGCGCGTATCCGTTCGAGCGCGAGGCCACTTCGAATGCCGTCGCGCGTAGACTGCACAAGGCTTTGCTGGCGGCGCTCGAAGCCCGTCGGCGCGCCGACGGTACGATCGCGCTGACCTTCGAAGTGATCTATGGTCACGCATGGAAAGCCGTGCCGCGCACCACCGCTGAAGGTCATGGGATCGTGCGGATCGAGGATATCGGACGGGGCTCGTCGAGGAGTCGGTGAGGAATCAATGAAGCGGTAAAGAGGACATCTGTTATGTCTGAAATTACCGCTTCAAAAGACGCGCGAAAGCTGCGTCGAAACGGCGCGGAGGCTTGTCGCACCTGGCTTGTGAGCCGATTGAGGCTTGCTTGTGGATGCTATGGATCGCGCCTATAATGCGTCAGTTTGTCGCCCGGAGTTCCCACATTTGGGGCGGCAGGCCCGAGGCGCAGGGCTGCAATATGAAGTGACGCGGCGGTGATTGAGTGGCCGTTCAGCGGTCGCGAGCAATGGCCGCAGGCGGTGATTGGTGGCGGTCTGCAGGAGGCAGCGATGGAAGCATCAGATCTGCTGGCGGATTCAGAACCAGTTCTCAAAGACTGGACGATGAAACGCAACTGTTCGATATCGCCGCGGCAGTTTGTAGGTTTCTATGTGTCGCTTGCGTTGTTCTCGTTGGCAATTGCTTTCATGCTGGTTCTGGTCGGCGCCTGGCTGGTGTTGCCGTTCACCGGTATTGAATTGCTGGCGGTGGGCATCGCGTTTGCCATATACGCGCGTCATGCTGTCGATTACGAGCGTGTCCGGCTGTTTCAGAACCGGCTCGTGATCGAGCAGGTCAGCGCCGAGCGGCTCACGCAGTTCGAATTCAATCCGCGCTGGGTGCGGATCGAACCGGGTGCAACGCCGCGTGACCAGATCAAACTGGTCTCGCGCGGCCAGACGATCATGATCGGGCAACATCTCGCGCAGTATCGGCGCGCGCAGTTCGCAGGCGAATTGCGTATGTGGCTCATGCGTTGTTAGACGTGTTGAGACGCGCGGCGTTCACGGGGGCGCGCGAGACAGCCTGCCAGCGGGGTCGAGGGTTTGAATGGAAATTTTGGGTAAGGAAGCTATGAAAACAATCAAGCGAGCCCTCATGGGTGTGCTGGCGATGAGCGGACTGCTTTTCGCCGGTGCCGCCCTGGCAGTGGGCGATGTTCCGGGCGGCCCTGCCGTCAACGAGATCAATCTCCAGCCGCCTGCGACAAAAATCGCTGAGGAGCTTTTCAGCCTCCACATGTTCATGCTGGTTCTCTGCCTGGTGATCTTCGTCGGCGTGTTCGGTGTGATGTTCTATTCGATCTTTGCTCACCGCAAATCGAAAGGTCACAAGGCTTCGAATTTCCACGAAAGCACCACCGTCGAAATCATCTGGACGATCGTGCCGTTCGTCATCGTCGTGCTGATGGCGCTCCCCGCCACCAAGACCGTGGTGGCAATGAAGGACACCACGAACGCCGACCTCACCGTCAAGGTTACCGGCTACCAGTGGAAATGGGGCTACGACTACGTGAAGGGCCCGGGCGAGGGGATCAACTTCCTGTCCACGCTGGCCACGCCGCGTGCGGAAACCGACGGCCGTGAGCCGATTTCCACTACGTATCTGCAGGAAGTCGACAATCCGCTCGTCGTGCCGGTCGACAAGAAAATCCGCATCATCACCACCGCGAACGACGTGGTCCACTCCTGGTACGTGCCGGCTTTCGGCGTGAAGCAGGACGCGATTCCGGGTTTCGTGCGCGACACGTGGTTTAAGGCCGATAAGATCGGCACGTTCCGCGGCTTCTGTACCGAACTGTGCGGCAAGGAACACGCGTTCATGCCGGTGGTGGTCGAAGTGCTGTCGGCAGACGACTACGCGAAGTGGGTCGATACGCAGAAGAAGAAAATGGCCGCTGGCCAGGACGATCCGAACAAGACCTACACGATGGCCGAGTTGATGGAGCGCGGCGGCAAGGTATACGCGTCGAACTGCGCGGTCTGCCACCAGCCGACCGGCAAGGGCGCAGGCGCATTCCCGGCGCTGGACGGCAGCAAGATCGCCAATGGTCCGATCGCCGAACACGTAAGCCTGGTGCTGAAGGGCAAGAACGCGATGCCGTCGTGGGCACCGACGCTGAACGACATTGAAATCGCTTCAGTCATCACGTACGAACGTAACTCGTGGGGCAACCACACCGGCGACATTCTCCAGCCGAAGCAAGTGCTGGACGCACGCAACGGCAAGCTGCCGGAAGGCGGCAATCATCTGGCCGACGCGGGCGCAGCAGCTAGCGGCGCGCAAGCGGCTTCGGGTGCAGCGGCAGGTTCGGGTGCAGCGGCAGCTTCGGGCGCAGAAGCCGCTGCGGCCGGTTCTGACAGCGCGGCGGCATCGCAGGCAGCACTCCCGGCAAACGTCTATTTCGACACCGGCAAGAGCACGCTGCCGGCCGACGCGAAAGCGGCGGTCGACGCGGCTGCGGCCTACGCGAAAGCGCACCCGGACGCAAAGTTCACGCTGTCGGGCTTCACCGACGCCACCGGTTCTGCCGAAGTCAACGCGAAGCTCGCGAAGACCCGTGCCGAAGCCGTGCGCGACGCGCTGAAAGCAGCCGGCATTGCCGAAGACCACATCATTTTGAAGAAGCCGGAAACGATCACGGGCGGCGGCGACGCGAAAGAAGCCCGTCGTGTCCAGATCAGCCCGGCTGCCTGACGTGTTCATGGTCAGCATCGCAGTATTCGCATTAGGAGATTGTCATGTCTAGCATCGGACACGATGTAACCGCGGGCCACGAGCACGTGCACGGCGACCATGCCCACGAAACGCCGCATGGCTGGCGTCGTTGGCTGTTCGCAACCAATCACAAGGACATCGGTACGCTGTACCTGATCTTCTCGTTCACCATGTTCCTCTCCGGGGGCGTGATGGCGCTGATGATCCGTGCCGAACTGTTCGAGCCGGGTCTGCAGATCATGCGTCCCGAGTTCTTCAACCAGTTGACCACCATGCACGGCCTGATCATGGTGTTCGGCGCGATCATGCCGGCCTTTGTCGGCTTCGCGAACTGGATGGTGCCGCTGCAGATCGGCGCATCTGACATGGCTTTTGCGCGGATGAACAACTTCAGCTTCTGGCTGCTGCCGGTGGCTGCAGTGTTGCTGGTCGGTTCGTTCTTCGCACCGGGCGGCGCAACCGCCGCGGGCTGGACGCTGTACGCGCCGCTGTCGACACAGATGGGTCCGGGGATGGACTTCGCGATTTTCGCGGTCCACTTGATGGGTGCTTCGTCGATCATGGGCGGGATCAACATCGTTGTGACGATCCTGAACATGCGCGCACCCGGCCTCACGCTGATGAAGATGCCGATGTTCGTCTGGACGTGGCTGATCACCGCGTACCTGCTGATCGCCGTGATGCCGGTTCTGGCAGGCGCGATCACCATGGTGCTGTTCGATCGCCACTTCGGCACGTCGTTCTTCAACGCGGCAGGCGGCGGCGACCCGGTGATGTACCAGCATATCTTCTGGTTCTTCGGGCACCCCGAGGTGTACATCA
Organism: Paraburkholderia sp.; assembly: GCF_035656215.1. GTDB lineage: Bacteria > Pseudomonadota > Gammaproteobacteria > Burkholderiales > Burkholderiaceae > Paraburkholderia. The sequence goes on along the minus strand of NZ_DASRSY010000345.1, from coordinate 24,426 downwards.
TGATCTTGCCGGCGTTCGGGATCGTGTCGCAGGTGATCCCGGCGTTCTCGCGCAAGCCGCTGTTCGGCTATAGCTCGATGGTGTACGCAACCTCGTCGATCGCGATTCTGTCGTTCATGGTCTGGGCGCACCACATGTTCGCGACCGGCATGCCGGTGACGGGCCAGCTGTTCTTCATGTACGCGACGATGCTGATCGCCGTGCCGACGGGTGTGAAGGTGTTCAACTGGGTCGCGACGATGTGGCGCGGTTCGCTGTCCTTCGAAACGCCTATGCTGTTCGCGGTCGGCTTCCTGCTGGTGTTCACGTTCGGCGGTCTGTCGGGCCTGATGCTCGCTATGGCGCCGCTCGACATCCAGTATCACGGTACTTACTTCGTGGTGGCGCACTTCCACTATGTGCTTGTTGCGGGTTCTCTATTCGCGCTGTTCTCGGGGTGGTACTACTGGGCGCCGAAGTGGACCGGCTGGATGTACAACGAAACGCGCGGCAAGATCCACTTCTGGGCGTCGATGATTTTCTTCAACATCACCTTCTTCCCGATGCACTTCCTGGGCCTCGCCGGCATGCCGCGTCGTTACGCTGACTACCCGGCACAGTTCACGGACTGGAACCAGGTCATCTCGATCGGCGCATTCGGCTTCGGTCTGGCACAGGTCTACTTCCTGTTCGCGGTTGCACTGCCGGCCTATCGCGGCGGCGGCGAACTCGAAAAGGCCGGCGACAAGCCGTGGGACGGCGCAACGGGCCTCGAATGGACCGTGCCGAGCCCGGCTCCGTTCCACACGTTCGAAAACCCGCCGACCGTCGAGTAATCGGCGTTCAGCGAGGTTGCCGGTCCCGGCGGCGTAGTTGCCGTAAGTCGCCGTCAGAACCGGGCAGCCACACGAGCAGTGGCGGCACATGTGGTCACGAAAGTATTCAGAAAGTCGAGCATGACGCGCAATCCTCAAGAAAGACGTACGCCCGAGCAGGTTCGCGCGGGCAACCGGCGGATCGGTATTGTGATGTTTGTCATCGCCGCGGCTTTTTTTGCGAGCGTCATCATCCATCAGAAGTGGTTCACCTGACGCGGTGGTTCGAGCCTGTATGCAGGATTGTTGAGGATTGAGATGTCGACGCAACCGCCGGCTCAGGCCGATCGCTCTTTTAACCGTTCGATGCTGATCAAGCTGTTCGTCGTCGCGTTGATGATGTTCGGTTTCGGTTTTGCGCTGGTGCCGATGTATCGCGCGATCTGCCAGATCACCGGCATCAACAACCTCGTGCAGCGTGATGCCACGGCGCGCGAGGCGAAGAATACGCAGGTCGACATGAGCCGCACGATTTCGATCGAATTCGATGCGAACGCGCGCGGCCCGCTGGGTTTCAAGCCGGAGCAGCGCAGTCTCGACGTGCATCCGGGCGAAGTGACGACAGTGATGTACGAGGTCAGCAACGAACAGGCGCGCACGATTCAGGCGCAAGCCATTCCGAGCTACGCGCCGAAGCAGGCAACCGAGTACTTCAAGAAGATCGAGTGTTTTTGCTTTACGCAGCAGACTTTGACGGCGAATCAGACGAAGCGGTTGCCGGTGGTATTCGTGGTCGATCCGAAATTGCCGAAGGATGTGAAGACGATCACGTTGTCGTACACGTTCTTTGAGTTGAATACGCCGGCAGCGGCAACGGCCGGGAGCGCATCACCCACGGCCAGTACGGCGGCAACCGCCGCCAATCCCGCCTGACGGTGTTTGCTGCAGGCGAAGGAAGAAGACGTAATGAGCGATAACAGCGGCAGCCCGCGCAAGAGCAGTTTTGGCCAGTCGATGAAAGCCGTGTTCTGGTCGTTTTTCGGGGTGCGCAAGCGTCGTGATCTGGAAGCGGATGCAATGCAGCTGAACCCGTTGCATGTAATCTTGGCGGCATTGATCAGTGCGGCCATTTTTATCGGTGTGCTGATCCTGATCGTGCGCGCCGTAGTCGGTTGAGCCGGCAGGCTCACGCGTAGTACGGGGCGAAGCAGAGCCCACGAATTAGAGTGAAGCGGTGCGGTATCGACGCGCCGCCGAAGATACAGCCGGAGATTCCGGAACAACTGGACTGAAGTGGAGAATCAAGAATGAGCGGTCAAAACGAGAGCCCGTACTATTTCGTGCCGCATCCGTCGCGGCATCCGATCAGCGCCGCCGCTGGGTTGCTGGTCATGCTCGGATCGCTTGCGGCCTGGATCAACGACCACGACTGGGCGCCGCTCGGCGTCGCCGTGGGTCTGCTGTGGTTGCTCTATACCTTGTGGCACTGGTTCGGCGACGCGATCGCCGAGTCGGAAGGCGGCATGTACGGCAAGAATGTCGACAAGTCGTACCGCTGGAGCATGAGCTGGTTCATCTTCTCCGAAGTGATGTTCTTCGGTGCTTTCTTCGGCGCGCTGTTCTATGCACGTGAAATCGCGCTGCATCAGCTCGGCAGTCTCGACTACAAGCTGATCTGGCCGGATTTCTCGGCGGTGTGGCCGAACAACGGTCCGGCAGCGCTGGTCTCGACCTTCAAGTCGATGCAGCCGTGGCCGGTGCCGACCATCAACACGGCGCTGCTGCTTTCGTCGGGCGCTACGTTGACGGTTTCGCACCACGCACTGCGCGAAGATCATCGCAAGAAGGCTATCATCTGGCTGGCGGCTACGCTGGTGCTCGGTGTCAGCTTCCTGTTCCTGCAAGGCTTCGAGTATTTCCACGCCTACAACGAACTCAACCTGACGCTGTCCTCGGGTGTGTACGGTTCGACGTTCTTCCTGCTGACGGGCTTCCACGGTTTCCACGTGTTCCTCGGCGGCACGATGCTGGCCGTGGTGCTGGTGCGGATGATTCGCGGTCACTTCACGGCGGAACACCACTTCGCGTTCGAAGGCGCCGCCTGGTACTGGCACTTTGTGGACGTGGTGTGGCTTGGGCTGTACATCGTCGTGTACTGGCTGTAGCGCAGTCTGGCCTGCATACGTACTGGAAACCGGCCGGTTTCCGGAACGGCGCGCAGGCCGTTTGCGCATCGCCATTCAAGGGCGCGGCGCACGAGCAGTACGCAAGTTATGCAGCGCCGCCCTCGACCCTGTCAGGGCGGCGTTTTGTTTGGTGAGTGGGGTGACGAAGTTTTTCCGCCGAGCTCAACGCCCGTAAGGAATGCCGGTCGACTGAATCCAGCCCATCCAGTGAGCGAACAGGATGAACAGGAACAGCGAGATCGACAGACCCACCCGCGTGGCGAGCGACCAGACCATCCGCTTGGTTTTGCCCTTGTCATGCATCATGAAATACAGCGCCGACACCATACTGGCGATGATCAGGACGAAGGCGATGGGAACGAGAATGTGCATGGAACCAACTGAAACCAGAAAGCGCAGAGGCAAGACGTTTATTATCGCACCGCGCGTGGGCGTCTGCCGTACGTTCCAGACGCCGGTGCAAGTGGTGGCGCCGGAGTGCGTTCGATGAAGTTCCGCCTCATTCCCGCGCTGCTGATTCTGCTGGTGATCGTGGTGACGGTGCGGCTCGGCTTCTGGCAGCGCGACCGCGCACATCAGAAGGAAGCGCTCGAAGCGCACATCACGCAGTTCGAAAACGCGCCCGCGCAGCCCATAAGCGCTACGCCGGTGGCACTGAAGGACATCGAATTCCATCGCGTGAAGGCGCGCGGCAGTTTCGTCGCGGATAAAGTCGTCTATCTGGATAATCGCCCGTATAACGATCAGCCGGGCTTTTACGTCGTGATGCCTTTTAAACTGGCCGACGGCGGTTATGTGCTGGTCAATCGCGGCTGGCTGCCGCGCAACATGAACAATCGCGAGACCATCGCGCCGTACACCACGCCGCAAGGCGAGATCGAAATCGAAGGCATTGCGCGTGCCGATGCCTCGCGTGCTTTCGAGTTGGGGCAGGGCGGATCGGCCGCGCATCAGAAGATCCGTCAGAATCTGGATACGGCGGCCTACGCTGCGGAAACCGGGCTGCCGTTGCAATCGTTCGTGATCCAGCAATTGAGCGACGACGGTGACAAACTGGTACGCGACTGGCCGGCGCCAACAACGGGCGTCGAAACCAACTACGGCTACATGTTCCAATGGTGGGGCATGGCAGCCGCGGCACTGGTCTTCGGCCTGTACGCCGCGCGCCGCGCCGCGAAGAAAGAGCACGCCCCGAGCGTGTAACGCATCGCCTGCGGTTTCGTGCCCCCAGCAAGGGGCTTGAAGCCGCGCAATCATTGAAAGAGGTCCTGTAGTGTCGACGCAATCTCCCCGTTCGCCGCAAGCCGGCAAACCCGCAGCTTCGAAAGTGATGCCCGGTCAACCCAATGGCGAGGGATCGTGGAAGCGCGGCCGCTGGATGCTGCTATTGCTGGCGGTCATTTGCGCCGCGCCGATCGCCGTGTCGTACTTCGTTTATTACGTGGTCAAGCCGACCGGCGGTAGCACGAGCTACGGCACGCTAGTCGAACCTCAGCGGCCGATTCCCGATTCGCTCGTCGTCACGGGCGAAGACGGCAAGCCGCTCAAGCTCGCGTCGCTGCGCGGCCGCTGGCTGCTGATCTCCGTCGACAACAGCGCGTGCGACAAAGCCTGTGCCACCAAGCTGTACTTCATGCGACAAATCCGCGCAGCTCAGGGCCCGGAACGCGAACGCGTCGTTGAAGTGTGGCTGCGCACCGATGCAGGCAACGTGTCCGACGTGATACAAAAGGCCTACCCCGACACCGACATGCTGATTGCCAACCCGGCGCAGGTGTCCGCGTGGCTGCCGACCGACTCCGGCACCCAACTCACCGACCACATCTACATGGTCGATCCGAACGGCAATCTGATGATGCGTTTCCCGAAAGATCCGAACCCCAGCAAGATCAAAGGCGACGTGACCAAGCTGCTCAAATGGTCGAGCATCGGCTGATGCCGCAACAAGGGTAAGAAAGATGTCTGCTTTGCAACTCCTGCAACTGGCCCTGATCGGCTTGTGTATCGCGTTGTTGCCGCTGTCCTATGTATGGGTCAAGGCTGACGACAACAAATTCCGCAAGCTGGTTTGGCTCACCACCTTCCTGACGCTGGACCTTGTGATGTTCGGCGGCTTCACGCGTCTCACCGACTCCGGTCTCGGCTGCCCGGACTGGCCGGGCTGTTATGGCACCTCGTCGCCGTTCATCGCCCACGCTGCGATCACCGCGGCGCATCAATTGATGCCGACCGGTCCGGTCAGCATGACCAAGGCCTGGATCGAAATGATCCACCGTTACTTCGCGATGGCGATCGGCGTGCTGATCATTGCGCAGACGTTGATTGCCTGGACGGCTCGTATCAAGCGGCGTCCGCTGCATGTTTCGCCGTGGTGGCCGACGTCGCTGCTGCTGCTGATTCTCGTGCAGGGTGCGTTCGGCGCGTGGACGGTGACCATGAAGTTGCAACCGATCATTGTGACGACCCATTTGTTGCTCGGCCTCGCGTTGCTTGGGACGCTCGGCTGGCTGGCCGCACGCCAAACGCCGCTGCCGGCTTATGAGCCCGAAGCCGCGCGTTGGCGTGCGGCAGCGATCGCCGGTCTCGCGCTGCTTGTCGTGCAAATCGCATTGGGCGGTTGGGTCAGCACCAACTACGCGGTGCTCGCCTGCACGGACTTCCCGACCTGCAACGGCCAATGGATCCCGCCGATGGACTTCGCGCACGGCTTCCACTTGTGGCGCGCGCTCGGCATGACCGGCGACGGCGACATGATCACGCAGGATGCGCTAGTCGCCATCCACTGGACGCACCGCACGTTCGCGATCGTCGTGGTCGCCTATCTGGCGTGGTTCGCGCTGAAAATGCGTCGATTCGAGTCGCTGCGGCGGCCGGCGAACGGCGTGTTGCTGGTGGTGCTGATCCAGTTCATTACCGGCCTGTCGAACATCGTCCTGCAATGGCCGTTGCCCATTGCGGTCGCGCATAACGGGGGGGCCGCAATCCTGCTGCTTCTGCTCGTTATGTTAAACTTTCGGATCGCTTATAGCCGTCCCGGCCGCGTCGTGTTGCCTGCGCGCGATGCCGCGCCAGCGTGACCCCACATGGACAGCACAACTCTCTCCCAAACGCCCGGTAGCCGGGTTTCCCAGTACATCGCCCTGACGAAGCCGCGCGTCACGCAGCTCGCTGTATTTTGCGCAGTCATCGGCATGTTTCTGTCGACGCCCGGCATGGTGCCGTGGACCGTTCTGATCGGCGGCACGGTTGGCATCTGGCTGCTGGCCGGTGCGGCGTTCGCCATCAATTGCCTGATGGAACAGAAGATCGACGCGAAGATGCGTCGCACCTCGTGGCGGCCGTCCGCGCGCGGCGAAATCACTACTCCGCAAATCCTGGTGTTTTCGGCCGTACTCGGCGGACTCGGCATGTGGACGCTTTACACGTTCGCCAATCCGCTGACCATGTGGCTCACGCTCGCCACCTTCGTCGGCTATGCGGTTATCTATACATTGCTGTTGAAGCCCGCCACGCCACAGAACATCGTGATCGGCGGGGCGTCGGGCGCGATGCCGCCGGCGCTCGGATGGGCCGCCGTCACCGGTCACGTGCCGGGCGACGCATGGATTCTCGTGCTGATTATTTTCGTATGGACGCCGCCGCATTTCTGGGCGCTCGCACTGTATCGGCGTAAAGACTACGAAAACGCCGGTCTGCCGATGCTGCCGAATACGCACGGCGAAAAGTACACGCGCCTGCATATTCTGCTGTACACCGTAATCCTGTTCGCGGTCACGATGATGCCGTTCATCTCCGGCATGAGCGGCGTGGTGTACCTCGCGGCGGCCGTATTGCTTGGCGCCGTGTTCCTCGCGTATGCGTGGAAGATCTATCGGGAATATTCCGACGACCTGGCACGCAAGACCTTCCGTTACTCGATCGTTTATCTGTCGCTGCTGTTCGCGGCGCTGTTGATCGACCACTATGCGCGCGTCGTGATCGGCGCGTAACACCCATGCTTACACAACGCTTTGTGCGCACGGCACGTGCCGCCGCGCGTGTCACCGTGATCGCTTGCGCACTCGGCGGCGCGTTGCTGGTGGCGGGCTGCGGCAAGCAGCCGCCCGCGTTCCAGAACCTCGACATTACCGGCAACACGCAATTCGGGAGCGATTTTTCGCTGCCCGACACGTCCGGCAAAAACCGCACAATGGCGGATTACAAGGGCAAGGTGGTAGTGCTGTTCTTCGGCTACACGCATTGCCCGGATGTCTGCCCGACCACGATGGCCGAGCTTTCGCAAGCGCTGCAGCAACTCGGTCCCGAAGACGCGAAACGCGTGCAGGTGCTGTTCGTCACTGTCGATCCCGACCGCGATACGCCGGCCCTGCTCGCGCAATACGTGCCGGCGTTCAACCCGACGTTCGTCGGCTTGCGTCCGGCGGACCAGGCGCAACTCACCAAGATCACGAAAGACTTCCGCGTCTACTACGCGAAAGTGCCGGGCAAGACGCCCGATAGCTACACGATGGACCACACGGCCGCGAGCTATGTGTTCGATCCGGCCGGCAAGCTGCGTCTGTTCGCGCGCGACGGTCAGGGCGCCACGCCTTGGGTGCACGATATCAAGCTACTGCTCGATTGATGCAAACGGGCGCGTGCGTCAGCCGCGCGCCCGTATTCAATTTCCTTCGCTGTAATCCTCAAGCCGGTATCGGCAAATTCATTCCCGGCGCTAGCCGTGTCGCCTTGAACTCCGTCACCTCGTAACGCGCGAGTTTCTGTTCGGCGAACGGGTCGCTGGCGAGAATCTCATCCAGCTTGTCGCGCTCGATGCGCACCGCCAGAATGATGCCGCCGTCGCGCGGCACTTTCGGACCGGCCGCGACGAATATGCCTGCTTCGAACTGTCTGGTCAGAAACGCACGGTGCGCTTCCAGCGCATCGTCGACGCGTTCGAGCGATGCGGTGTAGGTGAGATTGATGACGTACATGGGCGTTCTCGTAAGTGAATGAATGGGCCACCAGGGCTCGCGGCACTGACCTTCAATTATCGGTCACCCGACGATTCGTTGCGCCCGGTCAACGTCGGCACATCTCTCTCCGCGCCATTGCAAGGGTATAACCATATGCGATCGTGATATTTCACATCTCAGCGGGCATATGAGACCATTTACGGTCCAGTTGGCGGCGCGTTCACAAGACGCTTTCCGCCGGCTTCCACCCGAATCTGACATCGATCAGAAAAAGCGAGAATCACATGCAGCGCAGAAACATCCTTAAAGCCCTCTCGGCCGTAGTCGCCAGCGCGGCGATCGTCACGAGCTTCGGCGCACATGCCGACGACAAAGTCATCAAGGTTGGCACCATCGGCGGGCCGGATGCGCAAATCTGGGAAGTCGTTACCAAAGTGGCGAAGCGCGAAGGCCTGAACGTGAAGGTCATCGAATTCAACGATTACGTGCAGCCGAACGCAGCACTGGACGCAGGTGACCTGGACGCCAATAGCTTCCAGCACCAGCCGTACCTCGACAGTCAGGTCAAGCAACGTGGCTACAAGATCGTCAACGCCGGTCTGACGTACATCTCGCCGCTCGGCATCTATTCGAAGAAGCTGAAGTCGCTGAAGGATCTGGCGCAAGGCGCGAAGATCGCGGTGCCGAACGACCCGTCGAACGAGAACCGCGCGCTGCTGCTGTTGCAGGCGCAAGGCGTGGTCAAGCTGAAGGCCGGCGCGGGCACGAACGGCAATAACGCAACGCCGCTCGACGTCGCCGAGAATCCAAAGAAGATCAAGCTGATCGAACTCGACGCCGCACAACTGCCGCGGTCGCTGTCGGATGTCGACGCTGCCGCGATCAACACGAACTTCGCGCTGGCTGCCGGTCTGCAGCCGACCAAAGATGCGATCGCGCTCGAAGATATCCGCAGTCCGTACGCGAACCTGATCGCCGTGCGCGCGCAGGACAAGGACAAGCCGTGGGTCAAGAAGCTGGTTGCGGCTTATCAGTCGGAAGACGTGCGCCAGTTCATCAAGACGCAGTTCAAGGGTTCGGTGGTGCCGTCGTTCTAAGCGACAGCCTACAACCTGAGCCGTAAAACGAAAACGCCACGGTCGCAAGCCGCGGCGTTTTTTGTCCGTGTGTCGCGCACGCGTTGGCAGGGCTACAGTTCCAACTCCCATCGCTCGATCGTCAGATCCTTGCCGAAGCGCCGCTCCGCCGTCGTGCAGACGAGCTGGAAGCCGGCGCGTTCGCATAGGCGTCGCGGCTCCTTGAGCGTGCTGGCAGTGGTCAGTGTGAGTTTGGTATATCCCGCGCGTCTGGCGAACCGCACGCATTCGCTCATCAACTGCGTGCCGATGCCAAGACGCTGCATATCCGGCTCGACCCACAACAGCCGCACGCCGGCTACCGTCGTCGAGACCCCGACGATGCACACCGAGCCGACCACCACACCTTCCTGATCGGCGACCCAGCACATCTCGCGCACCGGATCCCTGCGATGCGCGTAATCGGCGACGACGCGCGCAAGCAAGCCTTCGAACGATTGATCCCAGCCATATTGCGCGGCGAACCACTGCGCCTGCCGGTGCACGAGCCAGCCGCACTCGCCGGCACGCGGTTGCCGAAGGATCACGAGTTCGTGCTGCGGCTTGCTGTCGAGCAGCCGCTCGATCACCTTCATCGCGGCGATCAACTGTTCCTGGGAGAGTGTCGTGAGGCTGTTCAGCAGCGCCGACACTTCTTCGATCGCCGCCGTATCGAGCGGCGCGTAGGCCGCGTGGCCGTTGTCGGTGAGGGCGATCAGCGACTGGCGCGCGTCCGTGTCGGACGGGCGCCGCGTAATCAGATTACGTCGTTCGAAGCTGGTCAGAAGGCGGCTGAGGTAGCCGCTGTCGAGGCCGAGGTTGCGTCCGAGCATCGAGGCCGTCTGCGCGCGTCCGCGAGACAGTTCATGCAGAACACGCACTTCCGTCAGCGAGAAGGCGCTCTTTGCCAGATGCTCATGTAGCGCACCGATGTGCTGGGTGTAGAAGCGGTTGAAATGGCGGACGGCCTGAGCGCGCCGCAGCGCCTCGGAATCTGTCAAATGCTGCTCCACGGGGAATTTTATGGCTTCCTAGCCAGCACTATATTGGAACGTATCTCATTAAAAAAGCTGCGCGACGACGGGACACATCCCGACTGGTATCAGAAAGGTATTGATTCTCGTGAGCTCACTCGTGTAATGAGGACCAGTGTGGACTGCAAGAATGCCTGTCGGTATGCCGGATAGGGGTAAATACCGATCCCTGAAATCAGCCCTTCGACACCGGTAAACCGCCTTCTGAGGCTTATCCGGCAAGGCTTTCAGCGACGTCATACCAGCATGAGGCCAATCAATTGACTGGTATTATGTTGGTTATATAATGGGCTCTCATTTTCGTAGGCCGCATTCTTCGAGACGACCGCCGGAGCCCCATGGAAACTCGCTGGTCCGCACTGATGCCTGACGCTCGCAACGTCACGCCGCTCTATCTGCAGCTCGCGCGCAATCTGGCGACGGCAATCCACTGCGGCGTGTGGTCGGCGGGTGAAGCGCTGCCTTCGGAGCGCACGCTCTCGGATGCGATTGGCGTGTCGCGCATCACCGCGCGCAAGGCGATCGAGCTACTGGTCGAGCAGGGCCTGATCCGGCGGGCGCGCGGCGCGGGCAGCTTCATTACGCCGCGCGTAGAAGATCCGCTATCGCGGCTTACCGGCTTCACGAAGAAGATGCAGCAACGCGGTTTCCGACCGGATTCGGTATGGCTCGAGCGCGATATCCGCGCCGCCAACCGTGATGAACTGGTGCACCTCGGCCTGTCGCCCGGTGCGGCGGTGACGAGTCTGCGACGCCTGCGGCGCGCGGACGGCATCGTGATGGCGGTCGAGCATTCGGCGCTGCCGGCGGCGATCGTGCCCGATCCGCAGGCCATTGGCGTCTCGCTTTACAGCTATCTCGAACAACGTGGCGCCGCCGTCGTGCGCGCCCTGCAGCACTTTCGCGCGGTCAACGCTTCGAGCGAGATCGCCTCGTTGATGGATATCGAACCGCGCTCGGCGCTGCTGGTCATTACCCGTATCGGGTATAGCGCGGACCAGCGTGCGATCGAACTGACCGACACCTATTGCCGCGACGATTACTACGACTTTGTCGCTGAATTGCGCACCTGAGAGAGGCCGCGCGGCCCGCCGTCACGTGCAGCGCCATCGGGCGCAATTCAGTCACACCCCGCATTACGCCTCACCAGAGAGAATCATGCTGACCGGAAACATACTCACCACCGATGGGTGGATTCACGGCACGCTCGAATACGAAAACGGCCGCATCACGGCACTGACCGGCGAACGCGCCGATCCGTCGAAGAACGACGCGCCGTACATCCTGCCCGGCTTCATCGATCTGCACGTGCATGGGGGCGGTGGCTCCGACGTGATGGAAGGCGATGACGCGATCGAAACCATCACCCGCACGCATGCGCGTTACGGCACGACGAGCCTGCTCGCCACCACGATGACCGCGCCGCGCGACGAGCTGATGAGTGTCGTCGCGGGTCTGGGCAACAATGCGCGCATTCGCACGCCAGGCGGTTCGCGCGTGCTCGGCGTCCATCTGGAAGGTCCGTATATCAACCCCGGCAAGCTCGGCGCGCAGCCGGACGCCGCCGTGTCGGCGGTGATGGACGAAGTGCTGAAGTATCTGTCGATCGCGCCGATTCGCGTGGTCACGCTGGCGCCGGAAATCGCCGGCCACATGGAGATCATTTCTGAGATGGCGGCACGCGGCGTGCGCGTGCAGCTCGGCCATTCGCTCGGCACTTACGACGACGCCGTCGCAGCACTCAAGCACGGCGCTTGTGGTTTCACGCATCTGTTCAACGCGATGTCGCCGCTGCATCACCGCAATCCCGGCCTCGTCGGCGCCGCGCTCGCGCACGCCGAATTCGCCGAAATCATTCCCGACTTGCTGCACGTCCATCCGGGCGCGATCCGCGCCGCGTTGCGCGCGATTCCGCGTCTCTATGTAGTGACGGACAGCACCTCGGCTACCGGCATGCCTGACGGCGAATACCGTCTCGGCAGCCAGCATGTGACGAAGTGCCTCGGCGGCGTGCGACTCGCCGACGGCACGCTCGCTGGCAGCACCCTGACCATGGATCAGGCGCTGCGCAATCTCGTATCGATCGGTTTGCCGATCGCCGATGTTTCAAACCGTTTGTCGCGCTACGCCGCCGACTACCTCGGCATCGAAGACCGCGGCCGCATCGCGCGCGGTGCGTGGGCCGATGTGGTCGTGTTCGATCGTGAACTGGCGTTGACCGCAACTTACGTCGAAGGAGAAGCAATTGTCGAATATGCTTAAAGAGGCGCTGGCGTCCGCTGAAACGGTCGCCGCGCAACTCACGGATACCTCGCGCGTCGAGGCGTTGGCGGCGAAGCTCGCCCAGCAGCCGCGCCATGTCGCGCTGACGGTCGCGCGCGGCAGCTCGGACCATGCAGCGAGTTACTTCGCAAGCCTGACGATGAGCCGCCTCGGCGTGCCGGTGGCCTCGCTGCCGATGTCGGTCGCGACATTGCAGCAAGCACCGCTGCAGGTGCGCGATCAGCTCGCGCTGGCGTTCTCGCAATCGGGCAAGAGCCCCGATCTGGTCGGCACGATGGAAGCGTTGCGCAAGGCCGGCGCGTTGACGGTGGCCGCAGTGAATGCGCCGAGCTCGCCGCTGGCAGATGCATGCGAATTTCACCTGCCGCTCGTCGCGGGTCCGGAATTGAGCGTCGCGGCCACCAAGAGCTACATCGCGATGCTGTCGATTTCCGCGCAACTGGTCGCGCACTGGCAGAAAGACGATGCGCTGCTCGGCGCGTTGAACACGCTGCCCGATGCGCTGCAAGCCGCGGGCAAGCTGGACTGGTCGAAAGCGGTGGACGAATTGCGTGGCATCGAACGCATGATCGTGATCGGCCGCGGTCTGGGTCTTGCGATCGCGCAGGAAGCCGCGCTGAAACTGAAGGAAACCTCCGGCATTCAGGCCGAAGCGTTTTCGAGCGCGGAAGTGCGGCACGGTCCGATGGAACTGATCGATCGCGATTACCCGCTGCTGGTCTTCGCACCGCGCGGTCCGGAGCAGGCGGGCTTGCTGCAACTCGCACGCGACATGCAGGCGCGCGGCGCACGCGTGCTGCTCGCCGCACCGGACGACGTGCCGGAAGCGAGCTTGCCGCTTGCCACTACCGCTCATGCGGCGCTTGATCCGATCGCCGCGATCCTGTCCTTTTATGTGATGGCTGCCGGCCTTGCCGCCGCACGTGGGCGCAATCCTGACGCGCCACGCCATCTCAACAAAGTCACCGAAACTCACTGACGAGAAATCAGATGCGACGTGTCGAGGAGTCCCGCTTGATGAGCCAATCTGAAGGCCATATTGTTTTGCTCGCGCCGATGACCGGTCCGGTCGTGCCGCTGGCGAACGTGCCCGACCCTGTGTTTTCGGGCGGCATGTTCGGCGATGGTATCGGCATCGATCCGATCGAGGGGCGACTCGTCGCGCCGTGCGACGGCATCGTCACCCATCTCGCGCGCACCGGTCATGCGGTCACGCTTGCCACGGCCGAGGGCGTGGAGATTCTGCTGCACATCGGCATCGATACGGTCGAGCTGAATGGCAAGGGCTTTGCGCCGATGGTCGCGCAAGGCGCACAGGTGCGCACTGGCGACGTCCTGATCGAGTTCGATCAGGATCAGGTCGCGCTGAATGCGCCGAGTCTCGTCTCGGTGATCGCGATTGCCAATTCGGACGCATTCGAGATTGTCGAGCGTGCGCCGGGCGGCATGCTGAATGCAGGCGAAACGCCATTGCTGGTGCTCCGCGCTCGCGATGGCGATGCGGCGCATGCGTCGCGGCAGGCGAGTGCCACCAACGTAACCGAAGAAGCCCGTCAGCAAGTCACGCTGGTTCACGCAGGCGGTTTGCATGCGCGGCCAGCAGCGCGCGCTCGTGAAGCGGCGCGTGGTTTCGATGCGCGCGTCGAAGTGCGTTACGAAGGACGCAAGGCGGCGATCGAGAGCGTGGTCGGTTTGCTCGGTCTGGGCGCAGGCGTTGGTGCGACTGTCGAGTTGCTCGGTGTCGGCCCGCAAGCCAAAGCCGCGATCGAGGCCATCGCTCACGAATTGACGCGTGAAGCACACGGCGAAGTCGAAGAAAGGCCGGCGCGGCAAAGCTCGCCGGCGCCGCAAGCCGTTGCGCGCGCTGCGGGCGAAGCGCTTGCGCCGAATACGCTCGCGGGTGTGTGCGCGTCGCCAGGCGTCGCGGTCGGCAAGCTGGTGCGCTGGGACGACGCGGACATCGATCCGCCGGAAAAGGCGAACGGCACGTCGGCGGCTGAAAGCCGTTTGCTCGACAAGGCGATTGCTACCGTCGACGCCGACCTCGGCACCACCGTGCGCGATGCGTCGCAACGCGGTGCGGTGGGTGAGGCGGGCATCTTCGCGGTGCACCGTGTACTGCTCGAAGATCCGACGCTGGTCGATGCCGCGCGCGATCTGATCAGCCTCGGCAAGAGCGCCGGCTTTGCATGGCGCGAAGCGATCCGTGCGCAGATCGCCATTCTGACGAATATCGAAGACGCGTTGCTCGCGGAACGTGCCGCAGATCTCCGCGATATCGAAAAGCGCGTATTGCGCGCGCTCGGTTATACGAATGCAGCGGCCCGCACGCTGCCGGACGAAGCGGTGCTGGCGGCTGAAGAGTTCACGCCGTCGGATCTGTCGTCGCTGGATCGCACACGTGTTACTGCGCTGGTGATGGCACGCGGCGGCGCCACTTCGCACGCGGCGATTCTCGCGCGGCAAGCGGGCATTCCGACGCTGGTGGCAGTCGGCGATGCCTTGCACGCGATTCCCGAAGGCACGCAGGTCGTGGTGAACGCCACCACCGGGCGTCTCGAATTCGCTCCGACCGAGCTCGACGTCGAACGTGCGCGTCTTGAGCGTAGCCGACTTGCAGGCGTGCGCGAAGCGAACCGCCGTACGTCGCAACAGGCGGCCGTGACTTCCGATGGCCGCGCGATCGAAGTCGCCGCGAATATCGCTACGCTCGACGACGCGAAAACCGCTGTCGACAATGGCGCCGATTCCGTCGGCCTGCTGCGCACCGAGCTACTGTTCATCCACCGCGCTGCGGCACCGACCACCGACGAACATCGCCAGAGCTACCAGGCCATCGTCGATGCATTGAACGGCCGCACTGCGATCATTCGCACGCTGGATGTCGGCGCGGACAAGGAAGTCGATTACCTGACGCTGCCGCCCGAACCGAATCCTGCGCTCGGCCTGCGCGGCATCCGCCTCGCACAAGTGCGCCCGGATCTGCTCGACGATCAATTGCGCGGTTTGCTAGCGGTGCAACCGCTCGGCGCCGTACGCATCCTGCTGCCGATGGTGACGGATGTCGGTGAATTGATCCGCATCCGCAAACGCATCGACGAATTCGCCCGCGAATCGGGCCGCACCGAGCCGATCGAAGTCGGCGTGATGATCGAAGTGCCGTCGGCTGCGTTGCTCGCCGATCAACTGTCGCAACACGCGGATTTCCTGTCGATCGGCACCAACGATCTGACGCAATACACGCTCGCCATGGACCGTTGCCAGGCCGATCTCGCGGCGCAAGCGGACGGCTTGCATCCGGCCGTGCTGCGCCTGATCGCGGCAACCGTGCAGGGTGCGAACAAGCATGGCAAATGGGTCGGCGTATGCGGCGCACTGGCGGGCGATCCGCTGGCCATGCCGTTGCTCGTCGGCCTTGGCGTGACGGAGCTCTCGGTGGATCCGGTGTCGGTGCCGGGCATCAAGGCGCGAGTGCGCAACCTCGATTATCAGCTGTGCCGCCAACGCGCCCAGGATGCCCTGGCGCTGGAATCGGCGCAGGCGGTAAGAGCAGTGAGCCGCGAAACCTGGCCTTTGGACTGAACCCCACACAGTTCGCAACCAGCTTCGCTCAGTAACCCCGTAAAGCTAGAACTCAACGACGACTGTCGACAACGAGACAAGGATTGGAGGTATCAATGGATGGGAATCCGTTTCTGAAGATTCAGCGCCTGGGACGCGCGCTGATGCTGCCGATTGCAGTGCTGCCGGTTGCCGGCCTGCTGCTGCGCCTGGGCCAACCCGATGTGTTCAACATCAAGATGATCGCCGACGCTGGCGGCGCGATCTTCGACAACCTGCCGTTGCTGTTCGCAATCGGTGTGGCGGTCGGCTTCGCGAAAGACAACAACGGCGTGGCAGGTCTCGCGGGTGCGATCGGTTACCTGATCGAAATCGCAGTGATGAAGGACATTAACGACAAGCTCAACATGGGCGTGTTGTCCGGGATCGTGGCGGGTGTCGTCGCGGGCTTGCTGTACAACAAGTACAAAGATATCAAGCTGCCTGACTACCTCGCATTCTTCGGAGGGAAACGCTTCGTGCCGATTGTCACGGGCGTGGTCTGTCTGGCGATAGGTATTGTGTTCGGCTACGTATGGCAGCCGGTGCAAGCCGTTATCGATACGGCCGGCCATTGGCTGACGACCGCGGGTGCGCTCGGCGCGTTCGTGTTCGGCGTGCTGAACCGTTTGCTGCTCGTCACGGGTCTGCATCACATCCTCAATTCGCTGACGTGGTTCGTGTTCGGCAACTTCACGCCGCCGGGCGGCGCCGCGGTGACGGGCGACCTGCACCGCTTCTTCGCGGGCGACCCGACTGCGGGGACGTTTATGACGGGCTTCTTCCCGGTCATGATGTTCGGCCTGCCGGCCGCGTGTCTGGCGATGTTCCATGAAGCGCCGAAGGAGCGCCGCGCCCTTGTTGGCGGTCTGCTGTTCTCGATGGCCCTCACGTCGTTCCTGACGGGCGTGACCGAGCCGATCGAATTCAGCTTCATGTTCCTCGCACCGGTGCTGTATGTGATCCACGCGTTGCTGACCGGTCTGTCGCTCGCGATCTGCTCGGCGCTAGGCATTCACCTCGGCTTCACGTTCTCCGCCGGCGCAATCGACTACGTGCTGAACTACGGCCTGTCGACCAAGGGCTGGTGGGCGATTCCGATCGGTCTCGTGTATTCGGTGGTGTATTACGGCCTGTTCCGTTTCTTCATCCGCAAGTTCAACATGGCGACGCCGGGCCGCGAACCCGCCGCCGAAGAGGAACAGATCGAGTCGTTCACGGAAAGCGGTTTCGTTTCGCCGGTTTCCGGTGCAGCCGTGCCGCGCGCACAGCGTTATATCGCTGCGCTGGGTGGTGCGTCGAACCTGTCGCTGGTGGATGCCTGCACGACGCGTCTGCGTCTGTCGGTGGTCGACTCCAACAAGGTCTCCGAAAGCGAACTGAAGACGATCGGCGCGCGTGGTGTGCTCAAGCGCGGCTCGACCAACGTGCAGGTGATCATCGGACCGGAAGCGGACATCATCGCCGATGAAATCCGCACCGTAATCGCGCAAGGCGGTGGCGACGCGGTGAAGCCGGTGGCTGCTGCTGCACCCATTGTTGCTGCTGCGCCTGTGGTGGCTGCAAGCGGTGCGGAAGGTGGTCCGCTCGACCCGGATCCGCTGCGTTGGCTCGCCGTGTTCGGCGGCGCAGGCAACGTCGTGTCGCTGGATGCTGTGGCGGCAACGCGTCTGCGGATTGTGGTTCGTGATCCGTCGGCGGTCGACCGTCAACGTCTGGCTACGCTCGATACGGCGTGGGTCTCGGCGGACACGTTCCATATCGTAGTTGGCGACGCAGCCCAGCGTTATGCTGCGCAAATGGCCACGCGTTTGTCGTCAACGGGCGGCGGCGCGACACCTCTGCCTGCGTGATGCATATGGTAATGGAGCGGCCTGCGCCGCTCCATTGCCGCGCTTATCTTCAGATGGCGCGGTAATAAAAAAGCGGCACCTTGATCCAAGGTGCCGCTTTTGCGTTTACCCGCGCGTGGCCGGCAACGGTTACATCAATGCGTCTTATGCTTGCCTGCTTCCAACGGCCGGCGCGATTCCAGCCACATCACGTTGATAATGCCGAACGCTAACGCCACGCCAATGCCGAGAAGCCAACTGAAATACCACATCACAAACTCCTGTTAACCGTGTTCCTGATCAATACATCGAATGGTGATTTTCTTCGAGCGCTGCGGCGGTTACCTTGCCTCGCATCACGCGATACACCCAACCGGTGTAGATCAGGACGATCGGCAGGAAGATGATCACGGCGATCAGCATGATCTGCAGCGTCAGGCGGCTCGAGGTCGAATCCCACACCGTTAGGCTGCTGCGGCCGTCGAGCGAGGAGGGCATGATGAATGGGAACATCGAGAAGCCCGCCGTCAGGATCACGCCGATGATCATCAGCGAGGTCGACAGGAAGGCACTCTTTTCGAAACGCGAGCGTGCCAGCAACAAGGCGAATACGCCGCCGACCACACCGGCCACCGGCGCTGCCACCATCCACGGATAGTTTGCGTAGTTGGTGAGCCACAGGCCGGGTGCGCCGATCACGTTCTTCAGCAACGGATTGGCGACCGTATCGAGCGGCGCTGCGTCGACGATCTGATAGCCGCCGATCATCGTGGCGATCAGTGCGCCGGCGAGCAGGAACAGCACCACGGCGGCGAGCGACGCGATCCGCAGCGCCAGCGAGGCACGTTCGGCGACGACGTCGTCCGCCTTCATCTTCACGAAGGCTGCGCCGTGCGCGGCCAGCATCGACACGCTCACGAGCCCGCATAGCACGGCGAACGGGTTGAGCAGCGCGAAGAAACCGCCGTGATACGTGACACGCAGATCGGTATCGAACGAGAACGGCACGCCTTGCAAGAGGTTGCCGAACGCCACGCCGAACACCAGCGCCGGTACGAAGCCGCCGACAAACAAAGCCCAGTCCCACGCACTGCGCCAGCGCGGGTCTTCACGCTTGCTGCGGTAGTCGAAGCCAACCGGCCGGAAGAACAGCGAGAACAGCACCAGCAGCATCGCGAAGTAGAAGCCGGAGAACGACGCGGCGTACACCAGCGGCCACGCGGCGAACATCGCGCCACCCGCGGTGATGAGCCACACCTGATTGCCTTCCCACGTCGCGCCGACCGTGTTCACGACGATGCGCCGCTCCGCGTCGGTCGTGGCGATGAACGGCAGCAGAATCGCCGCGCCCATGTCGAAGCCGTCGGTGAGCGCGAAGCCGATCAGCAGCACGCCGATCAACACCCACCAGATCAGTTTGAGGGTTGCGTAATCCATGATGATCTTTCCCTTGGAACAGAGTGGCGGCGAATCATGCGGCCGTGTTGGTCGGCAGCGGCTGATTCAGCGGCTGTTCGTGGTGATAGCGCCCGGTGTGCAGCGACGAGGGTCCGAGTCGCGCGTACTTGAACATCAGCATGATTTCGATGATGAACAGCACCGTGTAGAACACGACGAAGCCGGCAATGCTCAGGTAAAGATCACCCGGCGTCAGGCTCGAGGCTGACAATGCAGTCGGCAGAATGCCGGCGATGGTCCACGGCTGACGGCCCACTTCGGCGACGATCCAGCCGAATTCAGCCGCAAGCCACGGCAACGGAATTGCCCACACAGCCCAGCGCAGGAACCAGCGGCGCTTCTCCAGCAGCAAGGAGCGTTGTGCGCAGAACCAGAACGCCAATACGAAGGTTGCGAGGAACAGGATGCCGAGGCCGACCATCAGGCGGAACGAGAAGAACACGGGCGCCACCGGCGGAATCGTCTTCTTGGCGGCCTGCACGATCTGATCCGGCGTGGCGTCGGTAACGTTCGGGGTGAACTGCTTGAGCAACAGGCCGTAGCCGAGGTCTTGCTTGTGTGCGTCGAAGGCGGCTCTGGCTTCGTCCGTGACATCCCCTAGCTTCAGCTTTTGCAGCGCGGCGTAGGCGAGCATGCCGTTCTTGATGCGCACTTCGTTCTGCGCCATCAGGTCTTTCAGACCGACCACCGGTTCGTCGATCGAGCGCGTGGCGATCAGGCCAAGCGCATACGGAATGCGGATCGCATAGTCGGTGCGCTCTTCCTTCTGATTCGGAATGCCGATGATCGTGAACGGTGCGGGTGCCGGCGCCGTTTCCCATTCGGATTCGATGGCGGCCAGCTTGACCTGCTGAACTTCGCCGGTGCGGTAGCCGGATTCGTCGCCGAGCACGATCACGCAGAGCGTCGACGCCAGACCAAAGCCGGCGGCGATAGCGAACGAGCGCAAAGCGAACTCGGTGTCGCGGCGCTTCAACAGATACCACGACGACACACCGAGCACGAACATCGAAGCGGTCACGTAACCGGCCGATACGGTGTGAACGAACTTCACCTGTGCGACCGGATTGAACAGCACCGAGAAGATGCTGTCGAGCTCCATGCGCATGGTCTGGTAGTTGAAGGTGGCGCCGACCGGATTGTTCATCCAGCCGTTGGCCACCAGAATCCACAGCGCCGACAGGTTCGAGCCGAGCGCGACGAGGAACGTGACGGTCACGTGCTGCACTTTCGAGAGCCGGTTCCATCCGAAGAAGAACAAGCCGACGAAGGTCGACTCGAGGAAGAACGCCATCAAACCCTCGACGGCCAGCGGCACACCGAAAATGTCGCCGACATAGTGCGAGTAGTACGACCAGTTGGTGCCGAACTGGAATTCCAGCGTGAGACCGGTGGTGACGCCCATCGCAAAGTTGATGCCGAACAGCTTGCCCCAGAACTGGGTCATGTCCTTGTATATCTGCTTGCCGGTCATCACATAAACGGACTCCATGATGACGAGCAACCAGGATAGCCCGAGCGTAAGCGGCACGAACAGAAAGTGATAAAGCGCCGTGATGGCGAACTGGAGGCGCGACAGTTCTACGACTTCGCTAACGGGCATGTTGATCACCTTGGGACGGATGCGAGGCAGGCACGGACAGCAGCGCCTGCGTGACTTGTTCAGGCGGAAGCGACATATGCTCCGCCTGCGGATGATTGAAGAATGCGTATTTGAGCGCCATCAGCAGTGCGAACTTGATGGCGAGGACGATGGCGATATCCCGCGCCAGCGTCGGACCGCGCACCCAGGCGGCGAACCGTTTGCTCAGGGTCGAGCGGGGGTTGTTATCGGGATTCAGGGCTATGGTCATGATCGGTCGAAGGCGACTTCACACCGGTGATTCCGGCTGGATCCGGGCCGCCTGCGCGGTCTGGCAAGTGCATCCCGATTTTAGGAGCAAGGACCTTGCACGCGTAAGTTCGGCACTGCGGCATTGGGTCGCGAACGTCGTCTTGTGCGGACAGTATTGCTATGAGGGTTGTGATACGTCAAGAAACACGTGTTTGGCGGCCATGTTCTTGGAGTGAGTGCGCATGCGTCTGCGATTGAGCGCATGCGTCGTCCGAGGGGGCACAAAAAAGCCCTGCCTTCTTGCGAGGACAGGGCTCTGCGGCTAAACAGCGCGCGCCGGACCAGCCGGCACAACTGAAGGTTTTAAGCCTTACGCATATTCGGCCAATGCGCCGCGCATTTTCTTCATTGCGCTCGCTTCGATCTGGCGAATACGTTCGGCCGACACGCCGAATTCGTCGGCGAGTTCGTGCAGCGTCGAACCACCCGAACCGTCGTCTTCCACCTTCAACCAGCGAGCCTCGATGATGCGGCGGCTGCGGGCGTCCAGCGCATTCAGCGCGCTCGCGATACCGTCGCTTTGCAGCTTGTCGCGCTGACGCGAAGCCAGCACGGCAGTCGGCTCGCTATGCGAGTCGGCGAGGTAAGCGATCGGCGCGTACGACTCTTCACCGTCTTCGACCTGGCCTTCCAGCGCAATATCGCCGCCGGACAAGCGCGTTTCCATCTCGGCCACTTCTTCCCGCTTTACGTTCAACTCTTTGGCGAGACCTTCGATCTCGTCCGGCGTGAACGCGCCCAAGCCCTGCTTGTGACTGCGCAGGTTGAAGAACAGCTTGCGCTGCGCTTTGGTGGTGGCAACCTTCACCATCCGCCAATTACGCAGGATGTATTCGTGGATTTCAGCCTTGATCCAGTGCATGGCGTACGACACGAGCCGTACGTTCTGCTCCGGGTCGAAGCGCTTCACGGCCTTCATCAGACCGATATTGCCTTCCTGGATCAGGTCGGCATGCGGCAGTCCATAACCCAGGTAATTGCGCGCGATCGAGACGACCAGCCGCAGGTGCGACAGGACGAGACGGCGGGCGGACTCGAGGTTGTCCTGCTCGCGAAATTCAGTGGCGAACTGGCGTTCTTCTGCCGGCGTCAGCATCGGAATCCGATTTACGGCCTGGATGTAGGCGTCGATATTGCCCAGTTGGCCGGGCAGCAGCGAGGAATGCGAGAGCGCCAGTGCACCTGCCGAAGCGGCCTTAGCCGACGACGGGCTCAGAGTACTCGGAAGGGTCATTGCATGGCTCACGTAGGAAACTCCTTTGGAATCAGACAAAAGCGTATTCAGTTAAACGACTCCAGCGTTGGATGTTAGCACTCTGATTTGCCGAGTGCTAATACTTAGAGGCAGTAGGGGCATCCAAGTTCCGCATATTCCTATTGAAATTTAGGTTTTGATAGCCATTTGACGCATCTGCGTGCAGCCCCATACAGGCCGTAGGATTTACCTGACAAAGCACCTTAGCTATTATAAGTGACCGATTTTTTCTAAAATCGAAGTGACTAATTGCGAGAATTTAGGTTTCTTCATACGATCCACCGGATGTAAATTGTCTTTAAAATAACCGGGACAGTGTCCGCTGATCAACGTTCGGCTAGGTCGGGTGCTCGATGAAGAACAAAAAAAGCGCGTTGCGTGGTCTGGCTCTAAAAGGTGCTTCGGCGGCTGTTCTGTTTAGCGTTTCAGGACTGGCAGCCGCTGACCAGTTCGGCGTGCAGATTGCCGGCGGCGTTGGGGATCACCACATTAAAAAACTCGATCTCGGGCTGGTTTGGGATCCGAATCTGACGTGGTGGCAGATCGGCGATTGGCATTTCTCGCTGATCGGCGAAGCGCACGTGGCCTGGTGGCACACCAACGAAGGGAATGTGCACGACAACATCGGCGAAATCGGTGTGACGCCGATCATTCGCTTCATTGACGGAGCGGGTGCGATTCGCCCTTATATCGAAGCGGGCGCCGGTATCCACCTCCTGTCCAGCCCGAGAATCTCCTCCGGCCTCACGCTCTCGACTGCGTTCCAGTTCGCCCCCATGGCGGGCATCGGCGTGCAGTTCGGCAACCATCAGCAGTATCAGGCGGGCTACCGATTCCAGCATATTTCCAACGGCGGTATCAAAGAGCCGAATCCTGGTATAAATTTCAGCCAGCTATATTTGCAATATAACTTCTGACGACCGTGGCCACGTTCGGCTCACCGGTGCGAGGGGCTGAGCAATGGCGGCAAAGATAATCGAAGCGATTCGCGGGCTCGAGCGGGAGCGCTTTCGTGCGATGGTCGACGGCGATGGGCCGTCGCTCGATACCTTGCTCGCGGACAACGTGAGCTATGTCCACACGAACGGCAAGCGTGAAACGAAGCGGCAGTTCATCGACGGTATTACCGCGGGGCGCCGCCGCTATCGGCAGATCGAGGTGCAGTCGCAAGAGGTGCTGCCGGTGGGGCGCGAGACTTGCATCGTCACCGGGCGCGCGCTGATCGAAATGGAAGCGAATAACGGGGCGCTGCTGTTTCCGATCGCGTACACGGCGATTCATACGCAGGAAGACGGGCAATGGCGTCTGATTGCCTGGCAGGCGACGCGTTGCGCGATCGAGTGAGCCTTTTGAGCTCACTCCGTTTCGCGGGTTGCGCCTTGTGAGCGCTTAAGCAGCTACGCGCTGCAGATCCTCCTCGTCCTGCATCGCCCGCTGCGCCGCAACACCCGCATACGGATGCCGCGGATGCACCGGAATCTGATTGCAGCGTTCCACCACGTGCCGCACCGTATCGATATCGGAGAAGTCGAGCCCCGGGTCGACGCCCTGCGCGTGCAGGTTCATCGCGACCGTCACCAGGTCCACGTTGCCCGTGCGTTCGCCGCTACCGAACAGACAACCTTCGACGCGATCCGCGCCCGCCAGCAGCGCCAGTTCCGTAGCGGCCACGGCGGTGCCGCGATCGTTGTGCGGATGCACCGACAGCACGATGCTGTCGCGATAGCCGAGATTGCGGTCCATCCATTCGATCTGGTCGGCGAACACGTTGGGTGTCGCGGCCTCGACGCTCGCGGGCAGGTTGATGATCATCTTGTGATCGCGTGTGGGCCGCCACGTCTGCGCAACGGCGTCGCATACTTCGCGCGCGTACGGAAGCTCGGTCGTATTGAAGGTTTCGGGCGAATACTGGAACGTCCAGCGCGTATCGGGCCGCGCCTGCGCATGTTCCTTGATGATGCGCGTGCCTTCCACCGCCAGCGCCTTGATTTCGTCCTTCGACTGGTTGAAGACGATCTTG
>NZ_DASRSY010000344.1:0-5907 GCF_035656215.1 Paraburkholderia sp. | reverse complement strand
AATCGCTCGAGCCCGATCTCGCGCCGAAGACCGTGGCGTCGCTCGGCACGCTGCGCCGCCGGCGCCGCAACCGCAACGAGGCGCTATGGGCAGGCGGTCAGCCGTGCGTGGCTTTCGTCGCACGCGACAACCTGATCAACCGCCGCGCCATCGAAAAGGCGTATCTGACCGCAATCGGCCAGGCGCGCAGCGAAGTGCTGCTGGCTAACCCGTACTTCATGCCGGGCCGTAAGCTGCGGCGCGCACTGGTGTACGCGGCGCGGCGCGGTGTCGACGTGAAGCTCATCATCGGGCGCAAGGAGTTCACGGCGCTCGATTACGCGGTGCCGTTCCTGTATCGTGCGCTGCTCAAAGCCGGCGTGCAGATCGCCGAGTACGAGAAAACCCTGCTACACGGCAAGGTTGCGGTGGTGGATTCGAACTGGGGGACCGTCGGCTCGTCGAACCTCGACGCATTGAGCCTGATGCTCAACAACGAGGCCAACGTGGTACTGGTGAACGACCCGTCGATCGGCGCGCTGCGCGAAGCGATCCTCGTCGCGTTCAAGGATTCGCGCCGGATCGACGAGGCGCGCTACGAGGCCCGTCCGGCCGGCGAGCGCTTCCTGAACTGGCTCGCTTATACCAGCTACAGGGCTGTGATGAAGCTGTTGACGGTGGGCGGCTATGACTAGCGCTTCTTTCTTTTTCACATAAGGCGCAAGGGCGCGGCGTCAATGGAAGGAAACAAAAGAAGGCAAACGCCTCTAAAAAATCTCCTTCCTCCGATTGACGGATGCCGCAGAATTGAAACTGGGTTAGAAACCGGTTTCTAATAAAGTCCTTGTTTCGCGGACGGCAGCACTCAATAATAGTACGGCCGTTCGATTTTCTTTCGGTCACATTAGAACGGTAAAAAGCTATGCGAAAAGGCGAACAAACACGAGTCGCGATTCTCGAAGCAGCACTTGATCTGGCAAGCCGCGACGGACTGGAAGGTCTGACGATTGGGTTACTGGCCGAGCGCATGCAGATGAGCAAAAGCGGTGTGTTCGCGCATTTCGGGTCGCGCGAGGATTTGCAGGTCGAAGTCGTGCGCGAATATCACCGTCGTTTTGAAGACGAGGTGTTTTTCCCGAGTTTGCGTGAGCCTCGTGGATTGCCGCGCTTGCGCGCGATGATCTCCCGCTGGATTGAGAAACGCATTCAGGAAGTCACGACTGGGTGCATCTACATCAGCGGCGCGGTCGAGTACGACGATCGCGGAGACAACCCGGTGCGCGAGCAACTGGTGTCGAGCGTGACGATCTGGCGTGCGGCGCTCACTCGTGCAATTTCGCAGGCGATGGAAGAAGGGCATCTGCGAGCCGACACTGATCCGCAGCTGATGCTGTTCGAACTGTACAGCTTCACGCTCGGCCTGCATCACGACGCGCGCTTCCTGCACTTGCCGGATGCAGTGCGTCTCACGTGGGCCGCGCTGGAAAAATTGATTGTTTCGTATCAGAGCGAAAGCCGTTAGCAAGGCCGTCGAACTTAAACAGATTCAGCGGCGCTGAAAGTCCGATTCCACGGACCGAGCTAATAGCCTGGCTCCTTGTCAAACTTTGGAGAGAGTCATGGGACAGTACGCCGCGCCGCTGCGCGACATGCAATTCGTCTTGCACGAGCTGCTTAACGTCGAAGCCGAGATCAAGCAGATGCCGAAGCACGCGGATCTCGATGCGGACACGATCAACGCCGTGCTCGAAGAGGCCGGCAAGTTCTGCGCCGAAGTGCTGTTCCCGCTCAATCACAGCGGCGACCAGGAAGGCTGCACGTACGTCGGCGACGGCGTCGTGACCACGCCGAAGGGCTTCAAGGAAGCCTATAAGCAATATGTGGAAGCAGGTTGGCCGGCACTCGGCTGCGATCCGGAATACGGCGGCCAGGGCCTGCCCGCGTTCGTCAACAACGCGCTGTATGAAATGCTGAACTCGGCGAACCAGGCGTGGACAATGTACCCGGGCCTGTCGCATGGCGCGTACGAATGTCTGCATGCGCACGGCACGCCGGAACTGCAACAACGTTATCTGCCTAAGCTGGTCGCGGGCGTCTGGACCGGCACGATGTGTCTGACCGAGCCGCATTGCGGCACCGACCTCGGCATTCTGCGCACCAAGGCCGAACCGAACCGCGACGGCTCGTACGCAATCAGCGGCACGAAGATTTTCATCTCCAGCGGCGAACACGATCTCTCGGAGAACATCGTTCACCTGGTGCTCGCGCGGCTGCCGGGCGCACCGAATGGCACCAAGGGTATTTCGCTCTTCATCGTGCCGAAGTTCATCCCGAACGAAGCGGGCGAACCGGGCGAGCGCAACGGCGTGAAGTGCGGCTCCATCGAACACAAGATGGGCATTCACGGCAACGCGACCGCCGTAATCAATCTGGACAACGCGAAGGGCTGGCTGGTCGGTGAGCCGAACAAGGGCTTGAACGCGATGTTCGTGATGATGAACGCCGCGCGTCTGGGCGTCGGCATGCAGAGCCTGGGCCTGACCGAAATCGGTTACCAGAACTCGCTGGTGTATGCGAAAGAGCGTCTGCAAATGCGTTCGCTGACCGGCCCGAAGGCGCCGGAAAAAGCCGCTGACCCGATCATCGTCCACCCTGACGTGCGCCGCATGCTGCTCACGCAGAAGGCCTACGCCGAAGGCGCGCGCGCCTTCTCGTACTGGTCCGCGCTGCACATCGACAAGGAACTGTCGCACGCCGACGAATCGGTGCGTAAAGAAGCTGCCGACCTCGTCGCGCTGCTCACGCCGATCCTGAAGGCGTTCCTCTCGGACAACGCGTTCGAGAGCACCAACCACGCCATGCAGATCTACGGCGGCCACGGTTTCATCACCGAATGGGGCATGGAGCAGTACGTGCGCGACGCGCGTATCAACATGATCTACGAAGGCACCAACGCGATTCAGGCGCTCGACCTGTTGGGCCGCAAGATTCTCGGCGACATGGGCGCCAAGATGAAGAAGTTCGGCAAGCTCGTGTCGGACTTCGTCGAAGCGGAAGGCGTGAAGCCGGAAATGCAGGAGTTCATCAACCCGCTCGCCGACATCGGTGAAAAGGTGCAGAAGCTGACGATGGAAATCGGCATGAAGGCCATGCAGAACCCGGACGAAGTCGGCGCCGCCGCCGTGCCGTATCTCCGCACAGTCGGCCACCTGGTGTTCTCGTACTTCTGGGCGCGCATGGCACGTATCGCGCTGGACAACGAAGCGTCGGGCGATCCGTTCTACAAGGCGAAGCTCGCTACGGCACGCTTCTACTTCGCGAAGCTGCTGCCGGAAACGGCAATGACGATTCGTCAGGCACGCGCCGGTTCGAAGTCGATGATGGACGTCGAAGAGTCGCTGTTCTAAGGCACACACCTTACGGCAAACGCCACGCTCTCAAGAGGCGTGGCGCCTTCCACTGCCACAAGCCACACATCGCGAACGTAAGAGACACATTCGCGACACCGCATAACTCCCCGGAGGAACGACGTGAGCAATCTGATCATTCGCAAGGTAGCCGTGCTCGGCGCCGGCGTGATGGGCGCGCAGATCGCAGCGCATCTGATCAACGCCAAGGTGCCCGTGCTGCTGTTCGACCTGCCCGCCAAGGAAGGCCCGAAGAACGCGATTTCCCTGAAGGCGATCGAGAATCTGAAGAAGCTGTCGCCCGCGCCGTTCGGCGTGAAGGACGACGCGCAATACATCCAGCCCGCGAATTACGACGACGACATCGAGAAGCTCGCCGAGTGCGACCTCGTGATCGAAGCGATTGCCGAACGGATGGACTGGAAGCACGACCTGTACAGGAAGGTGTCGCCGCACATCGCACCGAATGCGATCTTCGCGACCAACACGTCGGGCCTGTCGATTACCGAACTGTCGAACGGTTTCTCGGATGAACTGAAGGCGCGCTTCTGCGGCGTGCACTTCTTCAATCCGCCGCGCTACATGCACCTGGTTGAACTGATTCCGACCGCCACGACGCGTCCAGAAATCCTCGACCAACTCGAATCGTTCCTGACGAGCGTGGTCGGCAAGGGCGTCGTTCGGGCGAAAGACACGCCGAACTTCATCGCCAACCGGGTCGGTATTTTCTCGATCCTCGCCGTCATCACCGAAGCCGCAAAGTTCGGTCTGCGTTTCGACGAAGTGGACGACCTGACGGGCTCACGTCTGGGCCGGGCGAAGTCGGCAACGTTCCGCACGGCGGACGTGGTCGGTCTCGACACAATGGCGCACGTCATCAAGACGATGCAGGACACGCTGAAAGACGATCCGTTCTTTCCGGTCTACGAAACGCCGCCTGTGCTGGCTGAGTTGGTGAAGAAGGGCGCGCTCGGTCAGAAGACCGGCGGCGGCTTCTACAAGAAGGAAGGCAAGGCGATCAAGGTGCTCGACCCGAAGACGGGTGAGTACGTCGACGGCGGAGCCAAGGCCGACGATCTGGTGGGCCGCATTCTGAAGCGTCCGCCGGCAGAGCGTCTGAAGCTGCTGCGCGAATCGGAGCACCCGCAAGCGCAATTCCTGTGGTCGATTTTCCGCGACGTGTATCACTACATCGGCGTGCATCTGGAATCGATCGCTGACAACGCACGTGACGTCGATCTGGCCATCCGCTGGGGCTTCGGCTGGAACGAAGGTCCGTTCGAAGGCTGGCAAACGGCCGGCTGGAAGCAGGTTGCCGAATGGGTGCAGGAAGACATCGCGGCAGGCAAGGCGTTGTCGAACGTGCCACTGCCGTCGTGGGTGCTGGAAGGTCCGGTGGCCGAGAAGGGCGGCGTGCATACGAACGAAGGTTCGTGGTCGCCGGCTTCGAAGACTTTTGTGCCGCGCTCGTCGCTGTCCGTCTACGACAAGCAGGTGTTCCGCGCACCGCTGGTCGGCGAAACGTCGGCTGATCCGAAGACCTACGGCAAGACGCTGTTTGAAACCGACGCCGTGCGCGCCTGGGTCGACGACCGTGCGGGTGAGAACGACGTTCTGATTGTGTCGTTCAAGAGCAAGATGAACACAATCGGACCGTCGGTGATCGACGGTTTGACGCAAGCCATCGAACTGGCCGAGAAGGACTACAAGGGCTTGGTCGTGTGGCAGCCGACGTCGCTGAAACTCGGCACGCCGGGCGGCCCGTTCTCCGCAGGTGCAAACCTCGAAGAAGCCATGCCCGCCTTCATGATGGGCGGCGCGAAGGGCATCGAGCCGTTCGTGAAGAAATTCCAGCAAGGAATGCTGCGCGTGAAGTACGCGAGCGTGCCGGTCATCTCGGCTATGTCGGGCATCGCGCTCGGCGGTGGCTGCGAACTGGCGCTGCATAGCGCGAAGCGTGTTGCGCACATCGAAAGCTACGTCGGTCTGGTTGAAGTCGGCGTGGGTCTCGTGCCGGCGGGCGGCGGTTTGAAGGAAGCGGCACTGCGCGCAGCAGAAGCCGCGACCGCAGCCGGCGCGACCAACGACCTGCTGAAGTTCGTGCAGAAGTCGTTCGAAAACGCGGCAATGGCGAAGGTCTCGGCCTCCGCACTCGACGCCCGCGCAATGGGCTACCTGAAGCCGTCCGACACGATCGTCTTCAACGTGTTCGAACTGCTCGATATCGCGAAGAAAGAGGCGCGTGCGCTGTCCGCCGCGGGCTACCGTCCGCCGCTGCGTGTCACGCAAGTGCCGGTGGCGGGCCGCTCGGCGATTGCGACCATCAAGGCATCGCTCGTCAACATGCGCGACGGCCGTTTCATCAGCGAGCACGATTACCTGATCGCCAGCCGTATCGCGGAAGCAGTGTGCGGCGGCGACGTGGAAGCAGGCAGTCTCGTCGACGAAGAATGGCTGCTCAAACTCGAGCGTCAGGCGTTCGTCGATCTGCTCGGCACGCAAAAGACGCAGGAACGGATCA
>NZ_DASRSY010000343.1:0-24104 GCF_035656215.1 Paraburkholderia sp. | reverse complement strand
CACGTGGCTGCCGGATTTGCAGCAATACGCCGATTCGACGGCGTCGAGCGTCGAGTTCGGCTTTTTGCCGTCGTCCGATATGAACCGGCCCACCGTCCTCGTCACTCAGGGCGTCGTCGCGCAAACGCCGGCCACCGAGTTGATGACGCGCAGCACCGACCTGTCGATCAAGGTCGAACCGGATGGCTCGGCGAGCTTCACCTATCGGCTGGAAGCATCGGGCGCCTCGGCCGAACAGGCGCGCGCGATGTTGCGCACGCAGACGCCCGCGCAACGTGAAGACTCGATCCAGGCGGAATTGCGCAGCGCCAACCTGCGCGGCACCGCTACGCTGACCACCAGCGACCTCACCGTTGCCGACGGTCCACTGACGATCACGATGAAAGGCACGCTCGAAAGTCTCGTGGTGCCGGGCTCAGCGGCATCGATTCCGGCGCTGACGAGTCTGGCCGGCGGCTTCGCGGCGGACATCCGCTATTGGCTCGGCGAACGGCAGCGGACGCAACCATTCGTCTGCCATAACCTGACGTTGCATGAACGGGCGCGCATTGAGTTGCCCGCGAATTTCCGCGTGCTCGACATGCCGGAAGCGAAACGAACCCAGGACCGCTTCGTCGATTTTCAGTCGCAGTACACGTTCGATCCGCTCAGCAATGTGGTGACGATGACCCGCGACGGCGCAACGCACTTCGACAGCGAGGTCTGCACGCCCGACGACTTCGCGCAGATGCGTTCCGCGATCGAAGCGATCGGGCGCGACGTGCGCGCCGAAGTGATCGTCAAATCGACGCTGGTGGAGTCGTCGAGCGTGGCGTCGCAGGCGCCGTAGGACCGTAAACGCTCAAACCGGCCAGAGCGGCCCTTCCTGCATCGCGCCGAGCTGTTCGCGCAATTCGAGGATGCGGTCTTCCCAATAGCGCTGCGTGTTGAACCACGGGAAAGCCGCTGGAAACGCCGGATCATCCCAGCGGCGCGCGAGCCACGCCTGATAGTGAATGAGCCGCAGCGTGCGCAACGCTTCGACGAGATACAGTTCGCGCGGTTCAAAGTCGCAAAAGTCTTCGTAGCCGGCGAGCAGGTCCGCCAGTGCACGCGAAGCCTCGGCGCGCTCGCCCGGCAGCAGCAGCCACAAGTCCTGCACAGCCGGACCCATGCGGCTATCGTCGAAGTCGACGAAATGCGGGCCCGCGTCGGTCCACAACACATTGCTCGGATGACAATCGCCGTGCATTCGCAGCATGCGAATTTCACCGGCGCGCTCGAACGCGCGTTCGACGCCTTCGAGCGCGAGGTTCACAACCGTTTCCCACGGGGTCCGCACGTCGTCAGGCACGAAGCGTTGCGACAGCAGGAAATCGCGCGGCTCGTAGCCGAACGTGTTGATGTCGAGCGTGGGACGTTCGGTGTAGTTCTGCGTCTGCCCCACCGCATGGATGCGGCCGATAAAACGCCCCAGCCATTCGAGCGTATCGCGCCGGTCCAGATCGGGCGCGCGGCCACCGCGGCGTTCAAAGATCGAGAAACGGAAACCGTTGAAGGTATGCAGCGTGCGATCGTCGAAAACACGCGCGGGTACCGCCGGAATCTCGCGCGCGGCGAGGTCGGCGACAAAGGCATGTTCTTCGAGAATAGCTGCATCGGTCCAGCGCTCGGGACGATAGAACTTGGCGACCACGGGCGGGCCGTCTTCCACGCCCACCTGGTACACGCGGTTCTCGTAGCTGTTGAGCGGCAGCATGCGGCCGTCGGTGTACACACCGACGCTGCTGAGCACGCTGTCGAGCGCGTCGAGCACGATTTCCGGCTTGAGCCGGGCGAAAGGTACGGCGCTATCGGCGCCGTCCTGTGGGTCGAGATTGTCGTCGTTCATGCCCGCATTGTGCGCCGCGCCGCCGTCAAAGACGAGGACGTCGGCTCGCGTTGCTGCTTACTACCACCTGCAACCATCATGAAACAGACTCAAACCAGCTTCAATGCACCTGCGCGCTCGCCGGACGCACCTGCTCGCCCGTATCGATCAGATCTTCAAGGAAAAAGGGTTCAGTGTTCAGATGCTCCGATGTGCCGGGTTCGCCGGCATACCAGGCCACCATCGCCATGTCGCCAAGAATGCGCATGACAATCCCACGTGCGTCTTTCGGCACAGCGATATGCACCGAGCGGACAATGGAACCGATTTGCATGATGTTTCCCCGTTTCTCCTATAGCCGGCTTTATGGTTTCCGCGCCGGTCAAGGTGATGATAAAAGCGCCGCTTCGCCAATAACGTTGCGTACGCACCCAATCTGCTGCGCGTAAGACGCGTGAGAGGTTCGAGTCATTGTTCCCGTTTTGCGGGGCCATGGAAAGCGCGAACTCAAGGCTGTTTACCCGTCGTTTCGCCCTATTCCCATTACAGCGCGCCGGGCCGATGATCTGGGCGTACAGCGTCGTAACGAGACCATCATAAACCCAGCCGGAGCGATATATCAAAATCATGGCCCGCCAGAACAACCCGCTCAATCCGCCTATTGTGCCCGCTGTCCTCCGCTTCGCTCACCGAGCAGGAGCTGTTCGACTTCGGCTACAACTTCCTGAATCGATCCGGTCGCCGATCAGTCGCTGTTCGTGCGCGCGTCCGTGCAGGGCGTGCTGCGTGAAGCGCTGATCGCCGCATGCCTCACCGGGCTGATGATTCTGCTGTTTCTCGGCAACTGGCGCGCCACGTTGATCATCGCTGTGTCGATTCCGCTGTCGATGATCACCTCGATCATTGCACTGTCGATGCTCGGCGAAACCATCAACATCATGACACTCGGCGGCCTCGCGCTCGCGGTCGGCATTCTGGTCGACGATGCGACCGTGGCAATCATTCCGACGCTGGTCTCGACGGTCGAGGAAACGGCCGTGGTGACCGATCGCGTCGATACGCGGATTCGTCGGCTGATACCGCCGGCGAATTGCATTCGCTCATCGACAATATCGGCTTGCCCGTCTTGGGCATTAACCTCTCGTACAGCAACACCGGCCCGATCGGCACCTCGGATTCGGACATACTGATCACGCTGAATCCCGATCATCATCCGAGCGCCGACTACGTGCGCACGCTGCACCGATTGCGAATGGCCGCAGCAATATTCTCGGCTCGCTCGCAACGATGAAACGCGAAGCGGCCAGACATCCTCGACATTTTCCTTGCCGGTTGCACCGCTCGCCGCCGTGCCGGTGGTCGCGGCAGCGGGCGTGCCATCCGCGTTGCTCGAACGACGGCCCGACATCGCGTCGGCGGAGCGGCACGTCGCCGATATGAACACGCAGATCGGCGTGGCGACGGCGGCCTTCTTTCCGAGCCTGATTTTGTCGGTGACGGGCGGGCTCGAAGCGACCACCTACAGCTAATGGCTGCTGGCGCCGAGCCGTCTGTGGTCGCTCGGGCCGGCACTGGCTGGCACGCTGCTCGACTTCGGCGGACGTGCGTCGGTGAAAGAGCAAGCCCGCGCGCACTACGACGAAAGCGTCGCGCAGTACCGTCAAACAGTGCTAACCGCGTTCAGCCAGGTTGAAGATAACCTCGCCGCGTTGCGCGTGCTCGAACAGGAAGCTGCCGCGCAGGACGATGCCGTGGCTGCTGCGCAGCGGTCGCTGTCTGTCGTGTCGAACCGCTATAAGAACGGCGCGATCACGTATCTCGATGTCGTGGTCGCGCAAACCACGGCGCTCACTAACGAACGGAATGCGGTATCGATCGCGCGCCGCCGGATGGCTGCAAGCGTCGCGTTGATCAAGGCATTGGGCGGTGGTTGGGCCTCGCTGCGCGCCGCACCCACCCGCCAAGCCTTTTCAGCGTATCCTTAACTCCTTTGAGTACTTTGCGCTCCCAAAGGAGATTTTTTCGTGACCGCATCGCCGGAATCCCACCGGACTTCTACTTCAGCTGTTCCTGCGTCATCCGCTTCTTTCACCTCCGCTGCTATGCCTCCCGTCGGCGACATTCCCTATCTCGAACGCGGCACGCGTGCCTATTGGCGCGCCAGCATTGCGCTGCTGTTCGCGGGTTACGCCACCTTCTCGCTTCTGTATTGCGTCCAGCCATTGCTGCCTGCGTTCTCTACGGCGTTCAACGTGACGCCGGCACAAAGTAGCTTGTCACTCTCGCTGACCACTGCGGCGCTCGCGCTCGCCATCTTCATGGCCGGCTTCGTCTCGGAAGGCTGGAGCCGTCACAAGCTGATGACCGCATCGCTCACGCTATCGGCGCTGTTGACGATTGGCGTGTCGATCGCGCCTCACTGGCATCAACTGCTCGTGTTGCGCACGCTCGAAGGACTCGCGCTCGGTGGCGTGCCCGCCGTCGCAATGGCGTACCTCGCGGAAGAAGTGCACCCCGATGGATTGGGTCTGGCGATGGGGCTGTATGTCGGCGGTACGGCGATCGGCGGAATGGCCGGGCGTGTGATTACCGGCGTCGTGGCGGATCTGTTTTCGTGGCGCGTGGCAATTGGCACGATCGGCGTGCTCGGCATTCTCTCGATGCTCGCGTTTCGCGCGTTGCTGCCGCCATCGCGCCATTTCGTCCCGCGTCGCGGGCTCGGCTTTACACATCACCGCAGCGCCCTGCTGAAGCAATTTACGCGACCCGGCTTGCCTCTGCTGTTTCTGCTCGGCTTCGTGCTGATGGGCGGCTTCGTCACGCTGTACAACTACATCGGTTACCGGTTGCTCGCGCCGCCTTATCTGTTGAATCAGACGGAGATCGGCGCGATTTTCGTCGTCTATCTGACGGGCGTAGTCGCGTCGCCGTGGTCGGGCCGCATGGCCGACACCTTCGGGCGGGCTCGCGTGCTGACCGCCAGCTTGCTGCTGATGATGCTCGGACTCGCCCTCACGATGCTCCATCCGATCGCGGCAATTGCAACCGGGATCGCGTGCGTGACGTTCGGCTTCTTCGCCGGACACTCGGTGGCGAGCGGCTGGGTCGGACGCCTCGCGAAAGAAGCGAAGGGGCAAGCGGCCGCGCTGTATCTGCTCGCGTACTACATCGGCTCGAGCGTGGTCGGCTCCTACGGCGGGCATGTATGGGCCGGTTATGGCTGGAATGGTGTCGCCGGGCTGGTAGGCGTGCTGCTCGTTATCGGTATCGTTGCGACCACGCGCTTGCGTCAGCACGAACAGACTGCAATATGAGAGAACGCGGCTGATCGGCTTCGGGGAAACTGAAGTCGGACGCGACAGTGAATCCATGCTTATATCGGCGTACCGCCGTTAGGCGAGAGCAATCCGCAGCGCATCGATCAGACTAAAAAAGTAAGGCCTGTGTAAGCAAATACTTCATTTTTTACGAGACTTTTGCTGCGCCGCGCCAATCGTGATCGCCCTTGCAGCATTGGGTTCAGCAGTCTACTAAGACGCGCTGCAGCGCCGCAACGCGTTGTTATGTTGATCTAACCGTCGCCTATACTCGAATCGAGCGTGGCAGTGTATGACTCCAGAAATCGAGCCACTGTCCTCGCCTGTACTACATAAGGAGACGGGTATGACGACCTATTTCACGATCGGCGATTTCATTCTGGTCATTCCGATGGCGCTGGCTGGCGCTCTGTTTGTCGGCGCGCTCCCCTGCAAGACGGAATTTCGGCACAACGCGCTACGCGTGCTCGGCGCGCTTATTGGCGTGGTGTTCGCGGTCGTGCTGGTCGAAGGCTTGCCGGCGCTGGTGTAGCGGGGTCCGGCGGAGACGGCCTGGTCGCTTCGCCGATGGCTGGTTGACTGAAAGCAGTTGCTTTGGCCACTGGGTGGGAAGCGCGTGCGCTTGAATTGCGTCGATAAAAAAGCCGCCTTGCGGGCGTAATACCGTTCAATTCCTAACTGAACGATATTAGCCTCACAGGCGGCTTTTCTGTTTCTACGGCATGCCTCTACGACTGGACACTCAGTGCGATCAGATCGCCTGATCCGTCGACGGTTTTTCCCAGAGGTTAATGCCACCTTCAGTCGCGTAGCGGTCGATCTCCGCCAGCTCTTCCTTCGAGAACGCGAGATTCTTCAACGCACCGACGTTCTCGCGCACCTGTTCCGCACGGCTCGCGCCGATCAGCACGGACGTGACGCGCGGATCGCGCAGCGCCCAGGCCAGCGCCATCTGCGCGAGGCTTTGTCCGCGGCGCTGCGCGATGTCGTTGAGCTTGCGCACATGCTCGATGTTTTGCGGACTTAGATGCTCCTGCTTCAATGAGCCGCCGCCCGGCTTGTTGACGCGCGCGTCTTCCGGCACGCCGTTCAGATACTTACCGGTGAGCAAGCCCTGCGCGAGCGGCGTGAACGCAATGGCGCCCGCGCCGACTTGATCGAGCGTGCCCAGCAGTTCGTGTTCCATCCAGCGGTTGAGCATGTTGTACGCCGGCTGATGGATCAAGAGCGGCACCTTGTACTCGGCGAGCAGCTTGGCCATTTCGAGCGTCTTGGTTGCCGAGTATGACGAAATACCGATGTACAGCGCTTTGCCTTGCTGCACGGTGCTCGCCAATGCACCGGCGGTTTCTTCGAGCGGCGTATCGGCATCGAAGCGATGCGAATAGAAGATGTCGACGTAATCGAGACCCATGCGCTGCAGGCTCTGATCGAGACTCGCCAGGACATATTTGCGCGAGCCGCCACCCTGGCCGTACGGACCCGGCCACATGTCCCAACCCGCTTTCGACGAGATCAGAAGTTCGTCGCGATACGGCTTGAAGTCGTCTTTGAAGAGCCGGCCAAAGTTGGTTTCAGCGCTGCCGTATGGGGGGCCGTAGTTATTGGCGAGGTCGAAGTGAGTGATGCCCAGGTCGAAGGCCGTGCGCAGGATATCGCGCTGCGTTGAAATCGGCGTAGTGTCGCCGAAGTTGTGCCACAGGCCCAGCGACAGCGCCGGCAGTTTGAGACCCGACTTGCCGCAGACGCGGTATTGCATGTCCGAATAGCGTTCTGAAGCTGCTTCGTAAGCCATTGCTAGTGTCCTTGATGTTGAAGTCGCCCGGCGATCACGGGGGTGAAGAGATCACGTGCTGCGGGAGGCGTGCAGGTTTTTTGTTTAGGTATGGCGCGACCAGACCGCTATGGTAGCCAATCGGCGTGATGCGTGCAGACGCCCAGTATGCGGGATGGACGATTGCTTGCGACTCCCCTACACTTTGGCCGATCAAAGCTTATCGAAAGGGGTGGGTTCATGACGAAGGCGATTTCAATCGCGCTGATTGTCGGCGGTATCGTGTTGTTGTATTTCGGTGGGCAGGCGTTCAACTCGGTCAGCAGCGAGGTATCTCGCGTGTTTACCGGATCGCCGACCAATAAGGCGATCATGCTGATTGTGGCAGGCGCTATCGCCACTATTGCCGGCCTGACCGGCGTGGCTGTTTCCGGGCGCAAGCGGTAGAGCGCTGATTGCCTACGCGGCGCGAGACTAACGAACGTCAGCGCCGCGCAAGGCAAAGCACCTAAAAAGCAATTTCTGGCTTAGCCGCCGAGCGGGATCCCGGCAGGGGCACATTGCTCGCCCCGTGATAGGTAAACACCAAAGAAAATTTCACCTGATCGCTGACGTTCTTGCCAGCCGAATGCAGCGTATTGCAATGAAAGAACACCACGTCCCCGGCTTTGAGTTCGGGCGAGACCGCGGTGCGAATCAATGCCTGATTTTCTTCCAGATCGGAACGGAAAAACTTGGACTCGTCGAATCGGTCGGAGGTGAAGGCAACGCTGTGGGACTTCGGCACCAGCCACAACGCACCGTTATCGACCGTCTCCGAGCCGACCGCGAGCCATACCGAAACCAGATCGTCGCGCTCGAACGACCAATACCTCACGTCACGATGCCAGCCGGTCAAGCTGCCATAAGCAGGATGCTTGGTCATCATGCAATTGTGATGCGCCCGCGATAAGCGCGGTTCCTCGCCGAAGTACAACTCCATCCAGCCGCGAATTTCCGGCGCGGTCGCCCACTGCGCAAAATGCGCATCGCGCCCATACGCATCCAGCAGCCGGCGAACCGTATGGCCGCCCGGCGCATGCTTCGACTCCGGCGCGCCCGGATAGCGGAGATCCGCTTCGAACTCGATCGGCGCCACCGCTTCCTGCAACTGCCGCTCCGCAATCTGCTTCAGCTCACCGCAACGCTCGGGCGACACCAATCCAGGCACAACGACAAATCCTTGCTCCCGCAACGTTTGAATCTGCTCTTTCTTCGAGTGAAGTGACATGGTGTTCCGTTACTTTCGACTGACTGATGCTCGATTGTAAAACGGGCGCGATCGGACTGTGCGCTGTTTCACCTTTCGAAAAGCCAGGGCCTTACGCACTACTTTCACGCGACATGGCGGTTTGCAAGGCACCCTGTCAGGGCAAGCACGCACGGTAATCGCCCGCAAAGGGCGCGACCCCGTCAACGTGCACATCGCTTCCCCCCGTAAAAACCCGTAATCGCAGGGTAAAAACCGACTTTCTGGCGTCATGAATCGCGTGTAGCCTGCACACATGTTGATCGCTACTCCCGCACTTGTGCGGCGCGCATGCGCCGCTGTGACCGGCTCCGCCGTCCTCCGTGCCCTTTTTCATCGAATTCCGGGCTTTCGCGCCGTCCATCGCGACACCGCCGTTGGCACATTGGGTGCTCTTTCTGGCGCACACTCCGTCGCGCGACACGTTGCCTACTTGTGAAGCCATGCATACTCTTCTGAGCACCCGTCTTACCCGCGCCGCATTGAAAGCGGCGCGTCCGGCACGCCGCCATGTCGTGCGTGCACTGCGTCACCATGCCACCCGCACTCGCGCATTAGGCGAACAGTGGCGCGAAGCCAAAGCGGTCGACGGCATTCGCACGTGGTTCCACACCTTTTTCTCCGCGCTGCGCCTGCAAGGCAGTTCGCGCCGTTTTTCGCTGCGCACGCTGCTGCGCAAACCGACGCCGCTGCGTCTCACCGCTACGCGCAACGCACCGGTCACCGCTCCCCAGAGCACGAGCCGCCGTCCGCGCCGTATGTCGACGAGCGGCAGCACCGGCTGGTTTGCGTTCGCGTTTGCGAGCCGCTGAGTGAACTGCGGATGAACGGCTAAATGAGCCGTTGAGCGAGGCACCACGCCTGCCTCGAACGGCGTCACGTCCGCAGTCCGGCTGCGGCGACTACATACCGCAGTGGTGTCGACACCGCCATCGCCTCACGGTACAGCGCTTCCGAAGACAATAAAAACCCCCGCCCGGCTTGCGCCTACCCGTACCACAAAGGTGTTGGTAAACGGGCGGACCTGGTGATTACTGCGAGCCTCTTCGGAAGCTCGCTTTTTTACGGGCATTGAAAGCCCATACGAGCCTTAGCCATGAGGTGTCGCGCGCTGCTGTGCTCGCGATTGCGGAGTTGAGCGGCGTCGACGAAAGAACGGTTGTGCAGGGGCTGCACGCGCAACAGCGCAAAGCTCTTTGGCCTGTCACAAACGGCTTTACGTCCTTCTTGTCGGTGCGACGGCTAAGCAGTACTTCGCACGAAGACCAGGAGCAAACTGTAGTCACCTTTATCCGCCGCACGCAAGGCGGTTAAGTAATCCGACCGGGCGTTATCCGCTTTAACCAGTGTCCCGCCGCCGCCCCACGAAAACGGCTCTTGTTTCATGCTGCGCAAGAGCGCATCAGCCATCATTCGTGAGTGTCGACCATTGCCGTTTGGAAAGGGATGAATCCACACCAGTTCGCGGTGAAATCGTGCGGCAATCTCATCGGGCGGGAATGTGCCGTTGTCGACCCACCACCGCGTGTTATCGAAAAGGTTTCTCAGTTTGACGCTGACCTGCGTCCACTCACATCCGATGTTCTTGTCGGACTTGCGGAACGTGCCTGCCCACGACCAGGTCTGGTCGAACATTTTCTTGTGAAGGTTGCGACAGAACTCTTCACTGAGGACATCGGCCTTGCGTTGACGGCGAGCCAATTGCACGGCTTGCAGGATGTTCTCCTGCTCCCAGTCATTCAGATCGCCCTTGGTGGTCAGGTGCGTCGGTATTAGCCCGGCCAGCTCGTCAGGGTCGAGCGGTGTCTGGCCGTCCTGTTCGTCTAAATCTATCGCCATAGGTCGGACCAGCGACCCCGGAGTAGTTCCACCGTTCTCTGCTCGACCTGTTTGCGAAGTCTGTCGGTTGCCGGACGTTGGTCTTCCAGACTCATGGTGTGAGCAACTTCACTCACTTCCTGCAGGGCGATTGAGCGCGCGCGGTCTTCGACCACTTGAGTCAGTGGCTTTCTGGGCACCAGAGCATAGATCAGCTCGCAGTCCAGCCCGTCAGCCAACTTGCGCAGTTGCCCGAGCGTGATTCGCTCCTCAGCTTCCGCCAACTCCGACTTGTGCAGGGTCGAACCGGTAATGCCTAACCTGCCGGCTTGCTGTCGCTCGGTGAGCCCTAACGACTCCCGGATGGCCTTCAGCCATCCACGCGGCGGGGGCCGGCGGTTGGTCAAATCCGAGTACGCTGCGACCGACGCCTGGACCTGCTCAAGCCGGAGTTGCCTCATTCTGGAATCCATTTTGCTGCCCTATAGGCTATCAAAAAATGCAGCAAATGCTAGCCTATAGTGAAGTAACTATCAAGTTTTTGCTTCATCGAAGTGAAGCCAATAAATTCATTCTGCGTCGTTGTAGTGACGCATAATTGAATAAATTGCGTCACTATAGAATAGCAAATAGTATCGACACGCTTCACTATACGGCATCAAATTTAGCTCAATTGCTTCACTTTATGGAAGCAATTGTCTCTGATTCGCTGCACTGAAAGCCAGCGCTTGCGAGGTGGTTTGCTTCGAACGTCGGTCGCCCGGTCCGATAAAAGAACACCCGTACGTTGACGCTTTGCGCATGTAGCAGCTGGTCGTAGCTCTGTATTTCCGCCGAAATTCTTTCAGTCTTGGCCGGTTTGCCTTGTATTTCGAAAGCGAGTCTTTGAAGTTGGTCTCGAAGCTCTTCTTTCCGGGCTTCTACCCCCATGCTCGGACTCAACGTCGAGAAATCTTGCGGCCGCCATCTCCCGGAAATATCTCCGGCAAAAAAAAGACCCGCAATCCCCTCCGGGACGCAGGCCTCAGCGTTAATTAGCTCAAAACCCAACACCTTTGTGGTACGGGTAGGGCTTGCGCCGGCGGGGTTTTTTGCTAAAGCGGACTGCGCGCTTATTCTGCGAGCGCGGCGACCGGTTCGGTGCCTGCTGCTTCGGCGAGCACCAGAGCCTTGTCCGTGGCTTCCCATGTGAATTCCGGCTCTTCGCGACCGAAGTGACCGTAGGCCGCGCTCTTCTCGTAGATCGGGCGCAGCAGATCGAGCATCTGGATGATGCCCTTCGGACGCAGATCGAAATGCTCCAGTACCAGCTTCGTGATGACGGCATCTGACACGCGGCCCGTGCCGAACGTGTTGACCATGACCGACGTCGGCTGGGCAACGCCGATCGCGTATGACACCTGAATCAGGCAACGCGACGCCAAACCAGCAGCCACAATGTTCTTCGCGACATAACGGCCGGCATACGCTGCCGAACGGTCGACCTTCGACGGATCCTTGCCCGAAAACGCGCCGCCGCCGTGCGGCGCAGCGCCGCCGTACGTATCGACGATGATCTTGCGGCCCGTCAGACCGCAATCGCCTTGCGGGCCGCCGATCACGAACCGGCCGGTCGGGTTCACCAGGAACTTGACGTCGCCCTTGATCAGGTCAGCCGGCAGCGTCGGCTTGATGACTTCTTCGATCACGGCTTCGCGCAGCACGGCCAGATCGATGTCCGGCGAATGCTGCGTGGACAGCACAACGGTGTCGATCGAATGCGGCTTGCCGTCGACATAACGCACGGTGACCTGCGATTTCGCATCCGGACGCAGCCAGGGCAGACGGCCGTCGCGGCGCAGATTCGCCTGACGCTCCACCAGACGGTGCGACAGGTGGATCGGCAGCGGCATCAATTCCGGCGTTTCTTCGCACGCGTAACCGAACATCAGGCCCTGGTCGCCAGCGCCCTGATCGAGGTTGTTGTCGTGCGCACGGTCGACGCCCTGGGCGATGTCCGGCGATTGCTTGTCGTACGCCACCAACACAGCGCAGCCGCGGTAGTCGATACCGTAATCGGTGTTGTCGTAGCCGATACGCTTGATCGTATTGCGCGCGACCTGGATGTAATCGACGTTCGCAGTGGTGGTGATTTCACCGGCCAGCACGACGAGACCCGTGTTGCACAGCGTTTCGGCTGCGACACGCGAATATTTGTCCTGTGTCAGGATGGCGTCGAGGATTGCGTCCGAGATCTGATCCGCGACTTTGTCGGGATGGCCTTCGGAAACGGATTCGGAAGTGAAGAGATAATCGTTTGCCACGTTGCAGACTCCTGTTGTGTGGTTACGGTTGAGTTTCACGTAGCCAGCTTCGGGAGCCTTGAAGCGGCGACGCTTTAGCGGATTACCTTACCGGCAGG
The DNA here is from genome assembly GCF_035656215.1 of Paraburkholderia sp. Lineage (GTDB taxonomy): Bacteria > Pseudomonadota > Gammaproteobacteria > Burkholderiales > Burkholderiaceae > Paraburkholderia. Next base: position 11,657 of record NZ_DASRSY010000343.1, on the reverse strand, counting down.
GGCCTATCCCATGGATCGCACCCGCCAGCTTCGCCCCGCAAGTTGTCTATTAACTCGGCGAAGCCCTTATTATAGCGACTTCCTTTGATTGTCACAGAGTGTTCACCCGTGCTGTATTTCGACCCGTTTCCAGGTTCCTTGAGCAAAGCGTCGCTCGACGCCCTACACGGAGGGGCGACATGCTGAGTCGTCTTGGTGCCCATCTGGCCATTGGGCTGCTGAAGTTTTTGGCCTTGTTACCGTACGGTTTCGTTGCCCGACTGGGCGACGGACTGGGCTGGCTGCTCTATCAGGTCCCCAGCAGCCGCAAGCGCATCGTCCACATCAACCTGAGCTTGTGTTTCCCCGAGTGGAGCGCGGAGCATCGCGAAGAGATCGCGCAGAAACACTTCCGCCACGCGATCCGCAGTTATGTCGAGCGCAGCGTCCAGTGGTTCGGCTCGGCGAAGAAGCTCGAAAAGCTCGTGCAGGTGGATAGCGAGATCGACCTGCTGGACCCCGACATGCCGCCCACTCTGTTGCTCGGCGCGCATTTCGTCGGTATCGAGGCAGGCTCCGTGTTCATCAATCACGCGCTGCGCCGGCAGTGCGGCGCGCTCTACCAGCCAATGTCCAACAGGGTGCTCGACGATGTGGCGATAGCCGCTCGCGGCCGCTTCGGCGCGGACATGGCAAGCCGGGCCGACAGCGCGCGCGTCGTGCTGCGCTGGTTGCGCGACCGCAAGCCCGTCATGCTCGGCGCCGACATGGACTACGGCATGCGCAACTCCACGTTCGTGCCATTCTTCGGCGTACAGGCGTGCACGCTGACGGCCGTCGGGCGGCTCGCCGGGGTCGGCCATGCGCAAGTGGTGCCGTTCATCGGCGAAGTGCTGCCGAACTACAAGGGCTACCGGCTGAGGGTATTCAAACCGTGGGCCAACTACCCCACGGGCGACGCCGACGCCGACGCGCGGCGCATGAACGCCTTCCTCGAAGAGCAGATTCCGCTCATTCCCGAGCAGTACTACTGGGTACACAAGCGCTTCAAGACCCGGCCGCCGGGCGAGCCGAGCGTCTACTGACCGGTCTTCGAAAAAAGCGCCTGAACGCGGAAATAAAGCGGCAAATAAAGCGGCGTTCGGCCCACCTGCGGGCGTGTCACTTACAATAGCGTGATGAAACTGAAATTCACCAAAATGCACGGCGCGGGTAACGACTTCGTCGTGCTCGACGGCTACACCCAACCGGTCAACCTGACACCGGCGCAGGTGCGCGCGCTCGCGGACCGGCATTTCGGCGTCGGCGCCGACCAGTTGTTGCTGGTCGAGAAGCCCACCGTGGACGGTGTCGATTTCAGATATCGCATCTTCAATTGCGACGGCGGCGAGGTCGAGCACTGCGGCAACGGTGCGCGCTGTTTCGTCAAGTTCGTACGCGACAACGGCCTGACCGACAAGCGCAGCGTGCGCGTGCAAGTGCAGAACGGCACCATCCTGCTGACCATGCAGGAAAACGGCGAAGTGCTGGTCGACATGGGCTCACCCGTGTTCGAACCGGAGCGCGTACCGTTCGCCACCAAAGGCATCGAAGGCCGCCGTGAAGGCGGGGACACGCTCTGGCCGCTCGACATGAACGGTGTCACGCGCTGGATTTCGGTGGTGTCGATGGGCAATCCGCACGCGGTGCAGGTGGTCGACGACGTCGAAGAGTTTCCGGTGCTCGTCGAAGGCCCCGTGATCGAACGGCATGCACGCTTCCCGCAGCGAGTGAACGCGGGCTTCATGCAGATCGTCGGCCGTAGCGAGATCAAGCTGCGTGTCTACGAACGCGGCGCCGGTGAAACGCTGGCGTGCGGCACAGGCGCGTGCGCGGCAGTCGCTGCCGGCATTCGCCGCGGACTGCTGGATGCGCCGGTGCTGGTGCACACGCACGGCGGCAAGCTGACCATCACGTGGGACAGCGCGCAAAATGGCGCGCCGCTGCTGATGGCCGGCCCCGCAGCAACCGTCTTCGAAGGCGAGATCGAACTGGCTGACTGACCCGCGCCAGCGCAATACCCGATTCAACGGCCGAGCGATCGGCCCAGGAAGTACTCGACACTTGGCCTCGAATAGGCCGATGAAGATGCCGGTGAAGACGCCGATGAAGTGGCCGGTGAATAAGCCGGACCAAGCGGCTCTTTCACCGGCCGACCGAACTCATGACCGATGCGCCGCCCGAAGGCGTCGTCCCGTAGTCCTTTAGCCGAAACTATGAACGATCGCGAAGTCGCCGAATATCTGCTCGCCAACCCCGAATTCTTCGCCGAACACGCGGAAACGCTCGCGACGATCCGGCTTGCTAACCCGCACGGCAAAGCCGCGGTGTCGCTGCAGGAGCGCCAGATGGAAATGCTGCGCGACAAGAACAAGCATCTCGAACGGCGTCTGGCCGAACTGCTGCGCTACGGTCACGAAAACGACAGCATTGCCTCGAAATTCAATCGCTGGACCATCCGCGTGATGGCCGAGCGTGATCCGTATGCACTGCCCCGCACGATTTCCAACGGCTTGCGCGATATTTTCGATGTGCCGCAAGCCGCGCTGCGTGTATGGGACGTCTCCGAGCCGTACACACAGGCCGAGTTCGCGCGCCATGTCGGCGAGGAAGTGCGAATCTTCGCGAATAGCCTCACCACGCCGTACTGTGGTGCGAACACCGGCTTCGAAGCGGCGCAGTGGCTGGTGCCGGCGGTGTCGGCCGTGAGCGACGATGGGTCCGCTGATAGCGCAAGCGAGTCCGCGCACGTCACCGAATCGATCGCGTTGCTCGCGCTGCGCGACCCCGAAGGCAAGGAAGAAGCGCCTACCTTCGGCCTGCTGGTGATGGGTTCGGCCGACGCACGCCGCTTCCATGACGGCATGGCAACCGATTTCCTGACGCAGATCGGCGCGTTGGCAAGCGCGGCGCTGAGCCGTCTGCTGCCGCGCTGAGCCGCGCCGATCCACGAAAATCCATCGTGACCGAAGCCGACCCGATCGCCGCCTACCTGTCGAATCTCGAACATGAGCGGCGACTCTCGGCGCATACGCTGCGCGGCTACACCCACGAACTTGAAGAGCTCAAGCTGCTGGCCAAAGACCGGCCGCTCGAAAGTCTCACCGCTGTCGATATTCGCGGCGCGGTTTCGCGGGCGCACGCCGGCGGCCTGACGGCGCGCTCGATCAGTCATCGGCTGTCGTCCTGGCGCGCCTTCTACCGCTGGTTCGCGGGCCGCGTCGATTTGCCGGCCAACCCGGTCGCCACCGTACGGGCGCCGAAGCAGCCAAAAGCGCTACCGAAAGCACTTTCCGTCGACGACGCCGCACGCCTGATGGAGAGCCCGGCCGCCGCGACGCCCGAAGGTTTGCGCGACCACGCAATCCTCGAACTGTTCTACTCGTCGGGCCTGCGTCTGTCCGAATTGGTCGGCCTCGACGCCCGTTTTGCCGACGCCGGCGGCTACCGCTCCGCGGGCTGGCTCAAGCTCGATTCGGCCGAAGTCGAAGTGCTCGGCAAGGGCAACCGGCGCCGCGTCGTGCCGGTGGGCCGCAAGGCGCTCGACGCCTTGAACGCTTGGCTGGCGGTGCGGGACCAGATGGTCAAACACGATCCGCATCCGCTGTTTCTGTCGGCGCGTGGCAATCGCCTGTCGCCGAATGTCGTGCGTGAGCGTGTGAAGCGCGCGGCGCTGGTCGCGGGCATTCCCGCCAATGTGCATCCGCACGTGCTGCGGCATTCGTTCGCCACGCACGTGCTGCAGTCGAGCGGCGATCTGCGGGCCGTGCAGGAACTGCTCGGCCACGCCAGTATCACTGCCACGCAGGTCTACACCGCGCTCGATTTCCAGCATCTCGCGCACGTCTACGATCAGGCGCATCCGCGCGCCAAAAAACGCGACTGATTCCGCTATTTGCTTTTTGCGGCTTGCGGTCTCCGCCTTCGCCTCACCTGCCGTGCGATTCTTTTCCCGCGCGGCCTATTGCTCTTGCTGACACCCTGATGAATACCGTTACGCTCAAACCGTCGAAAGAAAAATCGCTGCTGCGCCGCCATCCGTGGGTCTATGCCAACGCGATCGATCGCGTCGACGGCAATCCCGCGCCCGGCGTGACCGTGCTGGTGCGCGCGCACGACGGCCGTTTCCTCGCGCGGGCGGCCTACAGCCCGCATTCGCAGATTCGCGCCCGTGTGTGGAGCTTCGACGAAGCCGAGCCGATCGATCCCGCGTTCTTCAAGCGCCGCGTGCAACGCGCGCTGGCGCATCGTCAGACGATGGTGCACAACACCGGCGCCGTGCGGCTGATTTTCGGCGAGGCGGACGGTCTGCCGGGTCTGATCGTCGATCATTACGTGGCCGAGGACGAAGGCCAGCGCAGCCAGCTGGTGTGCCAGTTCATGGCGACGGGCGTCGAAGCGTGGAAGGAAGCGATCGTCGCCGCGCTGACCGACGCGACCGGCTGCCCGAACGTCTACGAGCGCTCGGACGTGTCGATCCGCCAGAAGGAAGGGCTCGAGCAGATCACCGGCGTCTTGGCGGGCGAAACGCCGTCGGAAGCGCTGATCGCGAGCGAAAACGGCGTGCGTTATCACGTCGACGTACGCAACGGCCACAAGACAGGCTTTTACGTCGACCAGCGCGACAACCGCCTGCTGGTGCAGCAGCTCGCGCAGGATCGCGACGTGCTGAACTGCTTCTGCTACACCGGCGGCTTTTCGCTCGCGGCCTTGAAAGGGGGCGCCAAACGTGTGGTGTCGATCGATTCGTCGGGCGAAGCCTTGGCGCTGGCGCAGCAGAACGTGACCGCCAACGGTTTCGACGCCGCGCGCGCTACCTGGCTCGACGCCGACGCGTTCAAGACCCTGCGCCGCCTCTACGACGAGGGCGAACGCTTCGACCTGATCGTGCTCGATCCGCCGAAATTCGCACCGTCGCGTGAACACGTGGACCGCGCCTCGCGCGCTTACAAGGACATCAACCTGACCGGCCTGAAGCTGCTGCGCCCGGGCGGCCTGCTGTTCACCTATTCATGCTCCGGCGCGATCGATTCGGAACTGTTCCAGAAGATCGTGTCCGGCGCGGCGGCCGATGCGCGCGTCGATGCGCGGATTCTCAAGCGCCTCGGCGCCGGGGTTGACCACCCGTTGCTCACCGCATTCCCGGAAGGCGAATACCTGAAAGGCCTGCTGTTGCAAATTGCCTGATCGCCCATAGCTTCGAGGGTATATCCCTTGCATCGTGGAGGGGTTCGCCCCCGACGCCAGCGCCGGTTTCACGGATATGTTTCAATATCCGGCTAGCTCGGGCCGCGCGCCGTCAGGCTGCCGCGCCCGGCAAACCGGATTCGCAGACGCATTCGCTGCACATTTCGCGCTGCACATTTCGATTACGCACAGACTTACGTAAAGGCGACTAACATGATCCCAGTCACCATCCTGACCGGCTTTCTCGGCAGCGGCAAAACCACCCTGCTCAAGCGCATCCTGAACGAAAAGCACGGCATGAAGATCGCCGTGATCGAAAACGAGTTCGGCGAAGAGAACATCGATAACGAAATCCTCGTGCAGGACACGAGCGAGCAGATCATCCAGATGAGCAACGGCTGCATCTGCTGCACGATCCGCGGTGACCTGTCGCGCGTGCTGGGCGATCTGGCGGCGAAGAAGCAGTCCGGCGAAGTGGATTTCGACCGTGTCGTGATCGAGACCACCGGTCTCGCCAATCCGGGCCCGGTCGCGCAGACGTTCTTCATGGACGACCAGATCGCCAACGAATTCCTGCTCGACGCAATCATCACGCTGGTCGACGCGAAGCACGCGAACCATCAACTGGACGAGCATGAAGTGGTGCAGCGCCAGGTCGGCTTTGCCGATCGCCTGTTCATCACCAAGTCCGACCTGGTCGATGAAAAGCACGTGGACGATCTGCGCCACCGCCTGCTGCACATGAATCCGCGGGCGGCGATCAAGGTCGTCAACTTCGGCGAGGCGGACATCAAGGAAATCTTCGACCTGCGCGGCTTCAACCTGAATTCGAAGCTCGAAATCGATCCGGACTTCCTCGCTGAGGACGAACATGCGCACAGCCACGCTCACGCGCATGACGAGCACGGCCACACTCACGACGAGCACGCCGGCCACGATCACGAAAACTGCGATCACGATCATGGCAAGTGCGACCACGAAGGCCACGACCACGCGCATCACCATCACGCGCACCATGACGACAAGATCAAATCGTTCGTCTACCGCAGCGACCGCCCGTTCGATCCGAACAAGCTCGAGGACTTCCTCGGCGGCATTCTGCAGATCTATGGTGAGCGCCTGCTGCGCTACAAAGGCGTGCTGTATATGAAGGGCGTCGACCGGAAAGTGGTGTTCCAGGGCGTACATCAGATGATGGGCAGCGATCTGGCCGCGAAATGGCAGCCAATCGAGAAGAAGACCAACAAGATGGTGTTTATCGGCATTGAACTGCCGCAAGACCTGATCACCGACGGCCTGGACGCCTGTCTGGCGTAAGCGTCACGGCCTGCCGTGCCGTGCAAGTCTCGCGGCACGCGGCGTGCTGGAGCGTCCTTGCCGGGAGCATGCGCCATGCGGGCACCGAGGCAATCGTCTGCGGAATACGCGAAAGACCGGCCGAAAGCCCGCTGAAGTGTCGCGCGTGTGAAAAGCACGTGAAAACCCTGCTGTATTAAACCGTGCACGACCATCGCTTTTTGGTCGTGCGCGCGTTATATTTTCAGGATATCAGTGCGCCGCCAGGGGATTTTCACCAGTTGCGGTGCTGGATTGTGATTCAGTTACAATACGTGCCCACTGGAGAATGACAACGAATTGCCCGGTCAGCGCGTATTCCGCGTCGGGCCTGAAACGGCGCCGGAAAATCTTGTCCGGGAATCACGCCGACAATGTCGGCTGGCACAGCCGACAAGGCACGCTGCCGGCAAGCAATGCCTCAGGAGCATTTGAGAAACGGTTTCCAGAGGAGTTCGGCCCCGCATTGGCGTAACGACGCCCGGCGCGTGGGCGCAAGGCGCTTCGGCGTCACCGACAGCCCATCGTCCGTGCCCGCCCAGCGCTCCGCGTCCTCGTGGCGCCTTTGCGGGCAATACGAAAGTGCGGGCACTATGTAAGAGTTTTGCCTCACATTGAAGAAGCAAGCCAGATGACGACGAAACGACTCTTGACTGAAGCCGAAATCCTGAAGATGAGCGACAAGGATTACATGAATGCGGATCAGCTCGCCTTCTTCAAGAACAAGCTCGAACAGCTGCAGGCGGAGATTCTCCGCAATGCCGGCCAGACGACCGAGAACCTGCGCGAAACAGTAATCGTGCCGGACCCGGCCGACCGTGCAACGATCGAGGAAGAGCATGCGCTGGAACTGCGCACGCGCGACCGCGAGCGCAAGCTGCTGAAGAAAGTGCAGCAATCGCTCGCGCGCATCGATTCGGGCGATTACGGCTGGTGCGAAGAAACCGGCGAGCCGATCGGCATTCCGCGTCTGCTCGCACGGCCCACGGCCACCCTGTCGCTCGAAGCGCAGGAACGCCGCGAACTGCGCCAGAAGCTATTCGGCGACTGAACGCCTACGGCGCGGCTTCGGCTCCGCGCCCTTTTAAGCTGCTTCGTCGAGAGGCGCACGGTGATCTGTGCGCCTTTTTTCTTTTGTGCGACGCTTTTCGGGCTTTGCCGAGCAGACCGCTCTGAACGCCCGTTGCGCGGCTGTTCGAGGGCGCACCCCGCTCCGCCAACCCTCTCTGCGCGGCTCATATCTCTCCGCCTGCCCAACTCAGCGCTGCTCCCCGCCCCCATTCTGAACCCTGTGTTTTTGTCTTATGCCATTCGCCGGCTCTTGATATGACCGCGCACGCCCTAAAATAAGTCGAACATGCGTTGCACGAGCGCGCGCCGACCGGTTCATCGTTTCATTGTTGCGCGCCGTCCGCGTCCAGGATTCATGCGGTGGTCTACGCCATCGCGTCCTACCCGTTTTGCAAAGAGGAACGCATATGGAGCAATTTCACGGCACGACGATCGTTTCCGTGCGCCGCGGCGACAAGGTCGCGCTTGGCGGCGACGGCCAGGTCACGCTGGGTAACATTGTCATGAAAGGCGGCGCGAAAAAAGTTCGGCGCATCTATAACGGCAAGGTGCTGGTCGGCTTCGCCGGCGGCACGGCCGACGCCTTCTCGCTGCTCGACCGCTTCGAAGCGAAGCTGGAAAAACACCAGGGCAATCTGACCCGCGCCGCCGTCGAACTCGCCAAAGACTGGCGCACCGACCGCATGCTGCGTCGTCTCGAAGCGATGCTGATCGCCGCGGATGCCACCACCACCCTCGTCATCACTGGTAACGGCGACGTGCTCGATCCGGAAGGTGGCATCTGCGCGATCGGTTCGGGCGGCGCTTACGCACAAGCCGCCGCGAAAGCGCTCGCTGACAACACCGAGATGTCGCCGCGCGAGATCGTGGAGAAGTCGCTGGAGATTGCCGGCGACATGTGCATCTATACGAACCATAACCGCGTTATCGAGACGATCGAGTAAGGACCCACGATGAGCACAATGACCCCTGCCGAGATCGTCTCGGAACTCGACAAACACATCATCGGCCAAGGCCGCGCGAAGAAAGCAGTGGCCGTGGCGCTGCGCAACCGCTGGCGCCGTCAGCAGGTTGAAGACCCGCTGCGTCAGGAAATCACCCCGAAGAACATCTTGATGATCGGACCGACCGGCGTCGGCAAAACCGAAATCGCGCGGCGTCTGGCGAAACTGGCCGACGCACCGTTCATCAAGATCGAAGCCACCAAATTCACCGAGGTCGGCTACGTCGGGCGCGACGTCGACAGCATCGTGCGCGACCTGATCGAAATCTCGGTCAAGCAGACGCGCGAAACAGAAATGCGCAAAGTGCGAACCAAGGCTGAAGACCAGGCCGAAGACCGCATTCTCGACATCCTGCTGCCGAGCGCGCGTCCGGTCGGTTTCGGCGCGAGCTCGAGCGCGGCGGATACCGTCGACGAAGGCAGCACCACGCGTCAAACGTTCCGCAAGCGTCTGCGCGAAGGCCTGCTCGACGACAAGGAAGTCGAACTCGACGTGGAACAGCCGCAAGTCGGCATGGACATCATGGGGCCGCCGGGCATGGAAGACATGACCGAGCAGATCCGTTCGATGTTCGCGAACATCGGCGGCGGCAAGAAAACACGTCGCAAGCTGAAGGTGAAGGAAGCGCTCAAGGTCCTCACCGACGAAGAAGCCGGCAAGATGCTCAACGACGAAGAGGTGAAGGCCAAGGCAGTGCAGAACGTCGAGCAGAACGGTATCGTGTTCCTCGACGAAATCGACAAGATCGCGTCGCGTAGCGAAGCCGGCGGTGGTGAAGTATCGCGTCAGGGCGTGCAGCGCGATCTGCTGCCGCTCGTCGAAGGCACCACGATCAACACCAAGTACGGCATGGTGAAGACCGATCACATTCTGTTCATCGCGAGTGGTGCATTTCATCTGGCCAAGCCGAGCGATCTGATTCCTGAACTGCAAGGCCGCTTCCCGATTCGGGTCGAACTGGATTCGCTGTCGGTGGGCGATTTCGAATCGATCCTCGTGTCGACGGACGCCAGCCTCGTCAAGCAATACCAGGCATTGCTCGCCACCGAAGACGTGCACCTCGAATTCGCCGACGACGGCATTCGCCGTATGGCCGAAATCGCGTACTCGGTCAACGAGAAGACCGAGAACATCGGCGCGCGCCGCCTGTACACGGTGATCGAAAAGCTGCTCGAAGACGTCTCGTTCGCAGCGGGCAATCACTCGGGCAAGACGGTGCAGATCGACGCGGCGTATGTCGATCGCGCACTGAACGAAGTGGCGGAAGACGAGGACCTGTCGCGCTACGTGCTGTAATGCCGATACCGGCGTCGATGCTGACGCCGCGTTAAAGCCGCGCGCCTCGGACGTGGCCGATCATGCTCAAAGCGTAAAAAAACGGGCTGTCTTGTGGAAGACAGCCCGTTTTGCTTTACGGCCCGCAAGCGCAAACGGGACCCAGGCAGGCCTCAGCGCTTATTGCTTGACCGGCCGCTTCGCCAGCTTGCGTTGCAGCGTTCGACGATGCATGTTCAACGCGCGTGCAGTGGCCGAAATATTGCCACCGTGCTCCGCGAGCACGCGTTGAATATGCTCCCACTCCAGGCGCGCAACCGACAACGGCATGGGATGCTCAATCGCCTCTTCAGCCTGCAACGAGCTCGCTTCGCTTTGCAGCGCCGACAAAATCGTCTCCACGTTGGCGGGCTTCGCCAGGTAGTTATCGGCGCCGTCTTTCACCGCCTGCACCGCCGTGGCGATGCTGGCATAACCGGTCAACACCAGCATGCGCGCGTCAGGCTGCAAATCACGCAAGGGGGCGACGAGCGTAAGACCGGAATCGTTGCCGAGATGCAGGTCCACCGTGATCTGGCTGAACTTCTGCTGGTTCGCCAACTTGATCGCCTCGTCCGCGTTGTGCGCTTCGGCCACCGTATAACCGCGCCGCGTCAGACCGCGGGCGAGGATGCCGGAGAACACCTCATCGTCGTCGATCACCAGAAAATTCATATCGCTCATGCCTGTTTCTCCGTGTTGGATGGCGTAGTGCCTTGACGGCCTGCACCTGATAATTTGCGCCCTGCAAGCGGCAGTCTCAACACTGCGCGCGTGCCACGCGGCTTGATTTCGCTGACATCGGTCAGTTCGATCGATCCCTTCAGGCGTGCCGCCGCCGAAAATGCCAGATAGAGGCCCACGCCGTGTCCACCCTGTGTGCTGTCGACCGGCATCGTGCCGAGCGACCCGCGCAACGCGGCCGGAATACCAGGGCCTGCGTCGCATACTTCGAATACGATCTGGTCGGCGCGAGCCGCAAGCGTGCACGACAGCGTTACGTGATCGCGGCTCGCACGCGCGGCGTTGTCGAGCAGAATCGTAAGAATCTGACTGACGGCAACCGTATCGTCAAGACTGACTCCCGCAGGCGGCTCCCCGATCCGCTCGAACTTCACATGCGGATGACGCAAGCGCCATTGCTCGCCGAACGATTCGAGCCATTCATTGACCGTTTGCCGGTTGATCGTTGTCGATGCACGGCTGCGCAGCCGCGCAAGCGCCGAAGTACATAGCGTCATTTGCTGTTCGAGCAGCTCCAGATCGGCGCTGTACGGCGCGAGCCCTTTATCGGTTCGCGCGGCATCGCGCAATTCTTCGGACAACATTGCAATTGTAGACAGCGGAGTGCCGATTTCGTGCGCGACCGTGGCGGCCTGCACACCGAGCGCAACGGCGCGTTCGTCATGAAGCAAGCGCTGCTGCGCGTCTCCGAGCGCTGCGTCACGTAGTCGCAGAGCGCGTGACATGCGCGCGACGAACCATGCAATCAGCCCGACGCTGACCATGAAGTTCACCCACATGCCGGCACGATAGTAGTCGAACAGGTTCGCCGGGTTGTCGAGATTCAGCGGCACGGAATCGAAACCGAGCACGGCATAACAGGCCACAGCGAACGCGGCGAGCCACGCCATCAGATGCCACGGCAACACGGCGGCGGCAATCGCGAGCGATGGCAGGTACAGCGAAACGAATGGGTTGGTGGTGCCACCGGAGAGGAACAGCAGC
>NZ_DASRSY010000342.1:0-3523 GCF_035656215.1 Paraburkholderia sp. | reverse complement strand
ATCAGACCGACGAAACGCGTTTGTTCGGTTATGCGTGTTCGCTTGCCGGGGAAAGCGACTTCTTCATCCGCAAAGCGATCGGCTGGGCGTTGCGCGACTACGCTTGGCACGCGCCTCAAGCGGTGAGCCGCTTTCTATCCGGATCACGGGACAACTTGTCGCCACTCACTTTGCGTGAGGCGGCGAAACATCTGCCACCGATCGGCTGATGCGTCGAACACTCATCGTCTGCGAATCAAGTCCACGCCGTGCGCCGACAATCGGACGGAGTTCCAGTGTGGGTGCGCAGTTTGTTGGAATGGCGACAGCACACAAAATTAATAGCCGTTAATTAACGGCGTTAAAACCAAAAACTTTAGAAATATATTTAACGTCTTCTGCGCTAATCAAAATTGTGTAGTCATCGCTTAGTAACATGGCTCAGCAATACTCAGCAAAGCTGCAAGCACGGCCAGGCTGCAGGCATTACCCAACACTTTGCAAAAAACGCGCAGCCCCGATCGAGGGCCGACGCAAAAAGGCCACCCGCGGGGGTTTCACATGACTATCCGTCATCGCATTACGCTATTGGTTGTCTTGATGTTTGTCGCCTTGTTGTCGATCGGCGGCTATGCCGTCTATCAGACGCGCGGCAGCGCAGCCGAAGTGCGCAAAGTGACCGAAGGCGTTGTCCCTAGCGCGCTCGCCTCGGCCGACCTCGTCTCGCAAGTCAAGGACGTGCAACTCGCCACCATGACCCTCGTCTACGCGCCAGACGCCAACATGGTCGCGCAGGCACAAGACGAACTGAAGAAGAAAAAGGCCTCGTTGCAACAGGCCCTCGCGCTGCAAGCCAAAGACGCCGCGAGCCACGCTCAGCAAGGTCTCGTTTCCCAAGCCAACGACAGCCTCGAGAACTATTTCGCAGCTATCGCCGAGACCGCGAAAATGAAGGCCGACGGCAAGAACGAACTCGCGCAAGCGTATCTGTTCGCCAACGTCGCGCAGTATCGCGACGAGCTCGAAGGTATTGTCGAAACCCTCCGCGTCGAGAAGAACCGCCAGAAAGATGAGGCGATCACCACGCTGAACGCCACACTCGCCACCATCACGACGGCCATCGCCGTCGTCACCGGTATAGCGATCATTCTGCTGACCTCGATCGGTTCACTGCTTTACCGTCAGATCACCCGCCCACTCAGCCGCATGCAAGCCATGATGAGCGAGATCGCGTCGAGTCAGGATTTCACGCGGCGCGTGCCGGTGGGCCGGCTGGACGAGATCGGCCATTCGATCGTCGCCTTCAACGGCATGATTGAAAAGATCCAGGAAAGCTCGGCGCAACTCAAGCAGAAGACCGCCGACATCCAGGCGATGTTGCAGAACATGCAGCAAGGTATTTTGACGGTGATCGACGGCGCTGTGATCCACTCGGAGTACTCGGCGTATCTGGAAGACATCTTCGAAACGAAAGACATCGCCGGGCGCGGCCTGATGGATCTGGTGTTCTCTGATACCGATCTCGGCTCGGACGTGCTCTCGCAAGTCGATGCGGCGGCGCATGCGTGCCTCGGCGAAGACTGCATCAACTTCGCGTTCAATCAGCACTTGCTGGTCGGCGAAATTTCGAAGCAAATGCCCGATGGCCGTGCGAAGATCCTCGACCTCAGCTGGTCGGCGATCACAGACGAAAACGACGTCATCGTGCGTTTGATGCTGTGCGTGCGCGACGTCACCGAACTGCGCAAGCTCGCTGCGCAAGCCAGCGAACAGCGTCGCCGTCTCGACATGATCGGCGAGATTCTCGCGGTGAGCGAAGAGAAGTTCCATCACTTCATTGAAAGCGCCGCGGGCTTTGTCAGCGAGAACGAGCGCATTATCCGCAAGCATTCGGAAGCGGACCATGCGGCGATCGCCGAACTGTTCCGCAACATGCATACCATCAAGGGCAATGCGCGCACCTATAACCTGGCGCATCTGACCAACGTCGTCCATGAAACCGAGCAGAGCTATCACGAGCTGCGCCAACCGGACGCGGACCGTTCGTGGGATCAGGAACATCTGATGCAGGAATTGACGCGCGTGCGCGAGGCGATCGAGAGCTACGCGAAGATCAACGAACATAGCCTCGGCCGCAAGGGCCACGCCGGAGCGAATAGCGCCGGCAACGCTAACCGCTACGTGATGGTCGAGAAGGACCAGATTCAGCAGACGCTGAGCATGCTGGACAAGACGAACGCAAACGAACTCCACGAATTGCAGTCGATGCGCGATACGATGCGCCAAACCTTGCGCGCGCTCGGCAGCGAAAGCGTGCGCGATGCGCTGTCCGGTGTGCTGGACTCGCTGCCTTCGCTCGCGCAAGAATTGGGCAAGCCGGCGCCGACTGTGCGTATCGACGACAACGGCTATCGTCTGCGCGGCCACGCAGGCGGCACGCTGAACAATGTGTTCATGCATCTGCTGCGCAATTCAATGGATCACGGTATCGAAACCGTGGAGGCGCGCAGCGCACACGGCAAGACGCCGGCCGGCGCGATCGATATCGAAGTAGGCGTGGACAAGCGGGCACTGCAGATCACCCTCAGCGACGACGGTCGCGGCCTCGCACTCGAACGAATCCGCGGCATTGCCGTCGAGCGCGGCTGGATCGGCAGCGACGAACACCTGAGCGACGAAGCCATCGCCGAATTCATTTTCCGGCCGGGCTTCTCAACCGCCGCAACGGTCACGGAAGTGTCGGGCCGTGGCGTCGGTATGGACGCCGTACGCGACTTCCTCAAACGCGAGAACGGCCACATCGAACTGCGCTTCACCGACGATCGCAAGGGTGCTTCGTTCCGTCAGTTCCAGACGATCGTCTGCCTGCCGGATCGCGTCGCCGTCGATATGCTCGGTGTCGAAGCGCGTGGCGATGCCGGCGAACTGCAACTTGACGCGATGGCGGATTGAACGTTGGTCGAACGCTGATTGACGCGCTTCGCGACGGACTTCGGAAGGATAGGTTGTGATTCAACAGTATGTATTGGCGGTAGTGGCAGGCAGCGCGATGACCGCGCTGCTGGCATTTGTCGCGCACAAGTTGCAAAGCACGAGGCTGATGGCACGACTGCGCGCCGAAGCGGACGTCCAGATCAAAGCGTTGTCGGCGGAATACGCGGACCACGGTGAAGCGATCCGCGAACACGAACAGGCCGCGCAAGAGATGGAAGCATTGGCCGCACAGTTGCGCGACGAGCTGATGCAGCAGTCGGCCAGCGTTGAAGAACTGCGTGCAATGCTGAAAGCAGCGACCGACGACAAAGACCTGTGGGCGCAGCAGGCGCGACAGATTGTGGGCGAAGCCGCGCGTCTGAAGAGCCTCGGCGCAACCTTCGAGCGCTGGCACGAGCAGATGATCTCGCTGATGACGCAGAACCACGACATGCACGCGAAGAATCAGGAGCTGTCGTCGATCGTCCGGCATGTGGTGATCGTTTCGCTGAACGCGTCGATCGAAGCCGCGCGCGCGGGTCCGGCCGGACGTGGATTCGCGGTGGTGGCC
>NZ_DASRSY010000341.1:0-7364 GCF_035656215.1 Paraburkholderia sp. | reverse complement strand
AGCGTACAGACATATCGTCCAAAAGAGCGCATGATCCTTGCTTGGCGCGTGGCGATAGCAGGTCTATTCAACGTCAACCAGGCGCAATCGCTTACCCACCTTCACGTCGCAGGCGATAAAACGCTGTGCGGCCGGCGGGCAAAAGGAAAAATCATGACATCCGCAATCTGGGGCATCGTGGCCGGCATGGCGCTGATGTTCGGCGCTTCGATGTACCTGCGTCAGCTTCGTCTCATACGCCGCCCGGATCGCCGCTGGACAGGCAAGAAACATTGATTCGCCCTACATCCCCCAAAAAAGGAGGCTCCATGTCACCCGTACCTACCCAACGGCGTTCGCCGTCGCCATTGCGCCCGGCCGATTCGCCAGGCGCCGTGCGCGACCGCCGCGCTGAACTCGGCCGCGCCGATGAAGCGCGCGCCGAGCAACGCGAACAGGATGACGCGCGCAACGATCCCAACGCCAGCAAATGGCGCTACCGCCCGCCACAACGCGAGGAGAAAGAGCAGGAGTAAAGCTTTCAACTGAGCACTAGCAACTGAACAGACGAACGGGCGCTAGCCAACGTTCGGGCCGGCAATCGGATCGGCCAATACATTGTCTACGCAGTATCCGCGCTTCCTACGCGTACACGAAAGCGACGCACGCACGTCGCAAAATCAAGGTTCGGTCGAACGCGTCGAACCATGACGTACGCTTCCTGTCACACCCCTGACGCTTCTTGGCCCGATTGCTGGCCCGATTCCCGAAAGCCTTCAGCAACGGATCTTTGCCGGAACGCTTGCGTTATGTTATGCGCATGACAGGACGGCCGGCATTGCTGGTTTTTCTCTACCGGCCGCGACGCGAACACCCGCTGCAGCACCCGCTAACCTGACTGACAGTCCTTTTCAAGGAGTGACGCCATGGCCGAAGCAACCTCCCGTCCGACCCCACCGAAAACATTGGAACCCGAAACGTTGCGCAAGATGGACCGCTACTGGCGCGCCTGCAACTACCTTTCGGCCGGCATGATCTATCTGCGCGACAATCCGCTGTTGCGCGAAGCGCTCAAACCCGAACACATCAAAAACCGCCTGCTGGGCCATTGGGGCTCGGACCCAGGGCAGAGTTTCCTGCTGGTGCATCTGAACCGGCTGATCAAAAAGCTCGATCTGAACGTGATCTATATCGCCGGCCCGGGCCATGGCGCGCCTGCCACGCTGGCCCATTGCTACCTCGAAGGCCACTACTCGGAAATCTATCCTGACCGCAGCGAGGACGAAGCCGGCATGCGGCGCTTTTTCCGGCAGTTCTCGTTTCCAGGCGGCATCGGCTCGCATTGCACGCCCGAAACACCGGGCTCGATTCACGAAGGCGGCGAACTCGGCTATAGCCTGTCACACGGCTACGGCGCCGCGTTCGACAACCCCGATCTGATCGTCGCGGTGATGATCGGCGACGGCGAGGCGGAAACCGGTCCGCTCGCCACGTCATGGCACTCGAACAAATTCCTCAACCCGATTCGTGATGGCGCGGTGCTGCCGGTACTGCATCTGAACGGCTACAAGATCGCCAACCCGACGATCCTCGCGCGCATTCCCCGCGAGGAACTCGAAGCGTTGCTGACCGGCTACGGCCACAAGCCGTATTTCGTCGAGGGCGACGATCCGGACACCATGCATCAACAAATGGCCGCGACGCTTGAACAATGTATCGGTGAAATCCGCGCGATCCAGCAGCATGCACGCGAAGCCAATGACGCAACGCGGCCGCGCTGGCCGATGATCGTGCTGCGTTCGCCGAAAGGCTGGACCGGGCCCAAAGAAGTCGACGGTCATCAGGTGGAAGGCTCGTGGCGCGCACACCAGGTGCCGGTGCTCGATCCTGTCACCAATAGCAAGAGTCTGAAGCTCGTCGAGAACTGGCTGCGCAGTTATGAACCGGAGTCGCTATTCGACGAAGCAGGGCGTCTGGTCGAAGAGCTGCGCGAACTCGCACCTGAAGGCACGCGCCGCATCAGCGCCAATCCGCATGCGAATGGTGGCCTGTTGTGCAAAACGCTCGACATGCCGGCGTTTCGCAACTACGCGGTGGAGGTGAAAAAACCTGGCGGCTCGTACACGTCGCCCACAGAGGTGCTCGGCACGTTCCTGCGCGACGTGATGCGCAACAACATGACGAACTTCCGCGTGTTCGGCCCCGACGAAACCGCCAGCAACAAGCTGACGGCGATCTACGAGGCCTCGGAGAAAACCTGGCTGGCCGAAACGATGGCAAGCGACGCCGATGGCGGCGAACTCGCCGTGGATGGCCGCGTGATGGAGATGCTGAGCGAGCACACGCTCGAAGGCTGGTTCGAAGGCTACGTGCTGACCGGCCGACATGGGCTTTTCGCCACTTATGAAGCGTTCGTCCACGTGATCGATTCGATGTTCAACCAGCACGCCAAGTGGCTGGAGAAAGCGAAGCGCGATCTCGGCTGGCGGCAACCGGTGCCGTCGATCAATCTGCTGATCACGTCGCTGGTATGGCGCCAGGATCACAATGGTTTCACGCACCAGGACCCGGGCTTTCTCGATGTCGTCACCAACAAGAGCCCTGACGTGGTGCGTATTTACCTGCCGCCAGATGCGAATTGTCTGTTGAGCGTCGCCGATCATTGTTTGCGTTCGCGTGACTACGTCAATGTGATTGTGGCCGACAAACAGCCGCATCTGCAGTACCTCGACATGGAATCGGCCGTCACGCATTGCACCAAGGGCATCGGTATCTGGGATTGGGCATCGACGGATCAAGGCGTCGAGCCCGATGTGGTGATGGCGTGCGCGGGCGACATCGCGACAATGGAAGCGCTCGCCGCCGTGCAGATTCTGAAGGAGCACTTTCCCGAGTTGAAGATCCGTTTCGTCAACGTGGTCGATCTGTTCAGACTGATGCCTGAGCATGCGCATCCGCACGGCCTGTCCAGTCGCGATTTCGATTCGCTGTTCACCACCAGCAAGCCGGTGATTTTCAACTTCCATTCCTATGCGTCGCTGGTGCACAAGCTGACCTATAACCGCACCAATCACGACAATCTGCATGTGCACGGCTACCACGAGAAAGGCAACATCAATACGCCGCTCGAACTGGCGATTATCAACCAGGTCGACCGTTTCTCGCTGGCGATCGACGTGATCGATCGCGTGCCGGCGCTGCGCGGTGTCGGCGATCATGCGAAAGAATGGCTGCGCGGGCAGATCATCGAGCATCTTGCTTATGCGCATGCTGAAGGCATCGATAAGGAAGAGATCCGCAACTGGACGTGGAAGGGTTAGGCGGAGCGTGCCATGGAGACTCATGAGAAGACCGACGACCCGACGCAGGCCCCGACGATTCTGGTGCTGAACAGCGGGTCGTCGTCGCTGAAGTTCGGGCTGTTTACGCACTCCGGCGGTGATGAAACATTGCTGCTGGAGGGCAGCGCCGAAGGTATTGGACGGGCCGACGGCAGCCTGCGCATCAAGTCGCCCGACGGCCACGTGCTGGTGCAGCAGGAGCATGTGATGCAGTCGCAAACCGACGCGTTGCAGAAGCTCTCGCGCGTATTGGCGGAACAGAAGCGTGAGCGGCCTACGGCGGTGGGGCATCGCGTGGTGCATGGTGGCCCGTTTTTGCGGACGCATCAGCGATTGACGCCCGAAGTCCGGCAGCGTTTGCAGGACGCCGTGCACTTCGCGCCTTTGCATATTCCACCGGCGCTGGCGCTGATCGACGAGGCGACGAAGATTTTCAGCGACGCGCAGCATTTCGTCTGCTTCGATACCGCCTTTCACGCGACGCTACCGCCACGCGCGGCGCAGCTTGCGTTGCCGCGCCGCTATGTGGATGCGGGAGTGATTCGTTATGGCTTTCACGGGCTGTCGTATGAATCGCTGGTAGCGAAGCTCGGGATCGATCTACCTCCGCGTGCTGTATTTGCGCATCTGGGTAACGGGTCGAGTTTATGTGCATTGCAGGACGGCAAATCCATTGATACATCGATGGGATTAACGCCGACCGGCGGCGTGCCGATGGGCACGCGCAGCGGCGACCTCGATCCGGGCGTGCTGTTGTATCTGATGCGGGTGGAGAAACTCGACACCGACGCGCTGGAGACGCTACTGAATCGCCAGAGCGGTTTAGCCGGTTACGCCGACGGCGAAAGCGACATGCAGGCACTGGAGAAGCGCGCCGCGGCGGGTGATGCGAATGCATCGCTGGCACTGGATGCGTTTGCTACTGCTGTGCGCAAAACGATTGGTGCGTATGCGGCTTTACTGGGCGGGATCGATTTGCTGGTGTTCACGGGTGGCATCGGCGAACACAGTGAGGAGATTCGCAGGCGCGTGTGCGATGGGCTGGGTTTCATGGGGTTAGTGGAGGACGATCCGGCGGGCAAGGTGAGGGCGATTCATACCGAGGAGGAAAAGCAGATTGCCCGGCATTGCCGGGTGCTGCTGCAGGCGGGTTGATGCTATTTTTCTTTGATCTTGGAGTGGTCAGAAACGCCGGTGACGCCGAACAGACGGGAGACGTCTTCGAGTGCAGCGATTCGTTGCTGGTCATATGGAAGGATGCCGAGCAGGGTGATGCGTCCGTGAGAGACTTTGACTTGCAGGGCGTTTGGGGGAACGGCGGCATCCCAGGCGAGGCGCCGCCTCGCTTCTGCGGCGATCTGTTCATCGGTGAGGCGCGTGCTTGCATTGCTGCGCGTGGCGTGGCGGGATCTAGTCATGGAGGCTCCATCGAGAGTGGACACCGATTAGAGAACACTAGCAGATGCAGCGAATTTTGCAGTGGGCGACGCTTCGCGGATAACTAGCCTCGGGATACGGATCCAAGTGGGCAGGGCGGCCCTGCCCAACTGGACCATTGCGAAAGCGCGGCAGATGATTTTGAGCAATGTTTCCCCGTTCGAGCGTCATTCGTCGCATCGCCGAGGCGAAGCCGACGGCCCCCACGACACGTAACCGAAGCCCCAAGGTTTCCCATGCAGACCCGTCCGCGACGCACGCAGTGCGGAGTGGGAGCTAAAGAGCCCTTTGTCACTAGCGCCAAGTGTGCGAGAGCACGGATTCCAGATGCACCACTACCGCAACTGTGCGAGGAACCCGCTTAAAAATTAGCGGTGTGAGCCGCTTTCTTTTGCCTACTTTTCTTTGCGGCAGGCAAAGAAAAGTAGGTGCCTGCCCCGCACAGGGGCGACGCTAATAATCCAATAAGAAAACAAGCAAAGGCCAAAACCATAGGCAAACAAGCCTTATTGAACAACCCCGGCCACTACCTGCGCAGTAGCCGCCGACAACGTCCACCCCAAATGCCCGTGCCCGGTGTTATAAAAAACGCCGCGCCGTTTCCCGCGCCCCACCTTCGGCAACATACTCGGCAGCATCGGCCTCAATCCAGCCCATGGAATCACTTTCGAAGTCGACACCTCAGGAAAATACTGCCGAGTCCAGTCGACCAGCGGAGCGATCCGATCCGAGCGGATATCGCGGTTAAAGCCATTAATCTCCGCCGTACCGGCAACCCGAAACCGATCCACACCAAGCCGGCTAGTCACAATCTTCGCGCTATCGTCGAGCAGACTCACCCAGGGCGCGCGTTGCTGACTCACTTCGTCATCCAGACAAACGGTAATCGAATAACCCTTAACCGGATACACATTCACGTGATCGCCCAGCATCGCCGCGAAGTCGCGACTCCTCACTCCGGCACACACCACGATCCGTTCAAAGGCAAACTGCTGCGACTCGCCCGCCAGATTCACGCTTAACGAGAACCGCCCATCGGCAGGCTGATCGATCGCCGTGATCTCGGCATCGTAATGAAACTCGACACCATGCCGCACGCAGGCATCCGCGAGACCGCGCGTGAACTTATGAATATCGCCAGTCGAATCGGAAGGCGTAAAAAAACCGCCAAAAAAATCGCCATGCAGCGTAGGCTCAATCGCCTGCAACTCGCTCGCCGTCACCGGATTGCGGTCCAGCCCACCTTCACGCAGCAGTTCATTCACCTTGCTAGCCGCATCGAATTCCTTGCGCGTTTTATAGATGTGCAAAATGCCGCGCCGCTCCAGATCGAAGTCGATCCCTTCGCGCTCGGCAATCGAAAACAGATGCTCACGCGCGGCAATCGCGAGCCGCACCGTTTCGACGGTGTTCGCACGATAGTGCGGAATCTGCCGTAGAAATTCGCCCATCCACGAATACTTATGCCAGGTGGGCATCGGATTGAGCAGTAGCGGGGCGTCGCGCGTGAGCATCCAGCGCAAGCCTTTCAGCACGGTGGCCGCGCTGTTCCAGACTTCGGCATTGCTGGCCGACAACTGGCCACCGTTGGCGAACGAGGTCTCCATCGCCGCATAGCGATGACGTTCGAACACAGTCACGTGGTGGCCGCGCTGCGCCAGGGCGTGAGCAGTCGTGACGCCGGTAATACCGGCGCCGATAATGGCGATTCGTGACATGATATGGTCCAGAGTAGTTGAGCATCACCGGTGTCGATTTCGTGTCGAAACCGGCGTCGATGCCCCATCTGTCCATGTACCTGAGAGTTTCTTCCCGTGAGCATACGAGCGCGATGTAAGCGGTATGCAGGGAATCCCCTTCGGTGGGCGCGCACGGCGCCGCTCTCCAGATGTTCCAGCTGCGCGGTCCTTTTGCCTGAGAGTTTCCGGGGCGGTTGCTCCGTCGGCGTCGTCACAATCCTCTGACGATCTCTCCCGCGCTGCGTTGCAGAACGCCATGACAATACCGGGCAAAGATTTTCTTCGCAAGTGTTTCCCGCGATGCAACGCGCGATCGACCCGATAGAACGTCGCGCAAGGCATGCTGAAACGACCCATCACGTGGGAGTCAACCGTGAGCTCACGGCCGCGCTTGCAGCGCCTGGGTCCGCCGCGCGGACATCTTCACGGCAGGGTTATCAGTTCTTGTGGGCGCCACCGGGCCATGCTCACGGCAGCGCTTTCGGCTCCTGTACCCGCCGCCGCGGCGTCGCACCGGCGCGCCGGTACACCCCCGCGAACTCGGTACAGGCGGTGCGAATCATCTCGATCAGCGTCGCAGCGACGGTGGTGGTCAGTTCGATATCGCGGCAGATCAGTCCGATCGTCATGTCTGGCAGCGGCTCGGTCAAACTGATCTTGCGCAGCAGCCCCTTGTATCGCTCGATATGAAATGGCAGTTCTGACCACAGGCTGATGCGGTCGGTGGTGCTGGCCATTTCCAGGTAGAGCGACATCGATGTGCATCGCAGGACGTTTTTCGGCCGCTCGACGTCCTGGCTGCCAAACAGGCTGCCGATCAGACTCGTCGAATCGTCGAGTGCATCCCAACTGAGCCATGCCGCCTGGG
>NZ_DASRSY010000340.1:0-5422 GCF_035656215.1 Paraburkholderia sp. | reverse complement strand
GCACCCACTGGAGTGCGCCCATGCTGGGCGCACCAAGAAAAAACCCCCGCGATTCGCATCGCGGGGGGTTTTCTTTGAGCTTTGAGCTTTGAGCTTTGAGCTTTGAGCTTTGAGCACGCAGCGAGCAGACGCTCAGACCATGTTCAGACCGCCATCGGCGCCGTCAGCGGCTCGTGATGCCGATAGCCGACCAGCGAGAAGTCCGACGGCTCGATTTTCTCGAGCCATTCCGGCTCATACACGCCGGTTTTCACATAGTCCGGCACACGGTCCGAGATCGCGAAGGCGGGGCTTTCGTACGGCTCACGCGTGAGTTGTTGCTGCAGCATGTCGAGCTGGTTCTCGTAGATATGCGCGTCGCCGATGAAGTAGGTAAACCAGCGCGGTGTATAACCCGTCAGACGGCCGACCAGATGCAGCAACGCCGCGCCTTCGGTCAGATTGAACGGCGTGCCGAGGCCGACATCGTTGCTGCGAATATACAAACACAGCGAAATTTCACGGCGCGCGGCGTTCGGCAGGAACTGATAAAGCAGGTGGCAAGCCGGCAGCGCGATCTGGTCCAGCACAGCGGGGTTCCAGGCATGAAACAAAATTCGCCGGTCAGCGGGGTTCTGCATGATCGTGTCGAGACACTGGCGCAACTGGTCGATCGCCTTGTACAGCAGTACCTTGGAGCTGCCGTCTTCCTCGAATTCCGTCACCACCTGGAAGCCACGCGCAGTGGCGTCGGCCAGCTGCGCGCTCGCGCCGGCATCCAGCACCTTGTAGGCCGGCCACTGGCGCCACTGCACGCCATATACGTCGCCGAGATCGTCCGCGCCCTGGCGATACGGATTGGCAAGCCATTGTGGATTCTGGTTGGCATTCGCGTCCCACACCTTACAACCCAGATCGCGAAAATCCGCGGCGCTGCGTGAGGCGCGCAGAAATCCGACCAGTTCACCCACCGCCGATTTGAAGGCCAGTTTTTTCGTGGTGACCGCGGGAAAGCCCTGCTGGAGGTCGAAGCGCAACATGGCGCCAGGCATGCTGATGGTGCGGATGCCGGTGCGGTTCTCCTGCCACGTGCCGGTGTCGAGAATCGTGCGGACGAGGTCGAGGTATTGTTTCATGCGGGTTCCTTCGACGAAGCGCGCCCCTGGTCAGGAGCGGACGCCACGGAGATTGAGCGGAAAACCCGATTTTAACAAGCGCAGCCGGACGGCGCCCGGTCGAGGCGCGCGGCGGAGAAAATATCGGTAGGAAAGCCCGTCAGAGATGCGGCACGGAAGCCGGCAAGTCGCCGTGTGGCGCGCTCAGCGGCCCGCCTTCCATATGGCGCATGCCGTGCGAGCACAACAGGCGGTACAACGTCACGCGCGAAATGCCGAGTTCCTGCGCGGCGTCGCCGAGACGGCCGCGATGGCGCAGGAGGGCGAGCTCGATTGCCTGGCGTTCGGCCGCTTCGCGCGCCTGCGCGAGCGACACCGGCACGATCTCGACATACTCGGCGAGCTCGAGATCGCGCGCCGTGATTGCACGCCCTTCCGACATCACGATGGCGCGCCGCACGCGATTGATCAACTCGCGCACATTGCCCGGCCAGCCGTAGTTATGCAGCGCCGCGATAGCGTCGGGCGCGAAGCCGCGCAAGCGGCGGCTTGCATCTTTCTTGAAACGTTCCAGCATGTGCCGCGCAAGCAGTTCGATATCCTTACCACGTGCGCGCAACGGCGGTTCGTCGATTTGCAGCACGCACAGGCGGTGATACAGGTCGGAGCGGAACCGCCCTTCGATCATCGCGGATGTCATATCCACGTGAGTTGCCGAGATGATGCGCACGTCGACGTCGATCGAACCGTGGCCACCCAGCCGCTCCACTTTACGTTCCTGCAGGAAGCGCAACAGGCTCGCCTGGCTTTCGAGCGGCAAATCGCCGATTTCGTCGAGAAACAGCGTGCCGCCGTTGGCCGCTTCCACGCGGCCGATCTTGCGCTGATTGGCGCCGGTGAACGCGCCGCGCTCATAGCCAAATAGTTCGGATTGCAACAGATGTGGCGGAATCGCGCCGCAGTTGATCGGCACGAAAGGCGCATTGCGGCGCGCCGAGCGTTCGTGGATCGCGACCGCGGTCAACTCCTTGCCGGTGCCCGATTCACCTGAAATAAACACCGGCGCGTCGGTCATGGCCACTTTACGGATCGAACGGAACAGCGCGAGCATCGCATCACACGAGCCGACCATTTCGCCCTCAGCGCCTTGCGATGCATCGTTCGATGCCGATTCGCCAAGCGAGATCATGCCGTATGCATGGCCGACAGAATCGACGATCCGGTCGCCCGAGTAAGGCACCGTTACATAGTCGAAACAATAGTCCCGCACGAGCCGGCGCAAGGCCGCGTCCTGCAATTGTCCGGGCGTGGTGGCCGCGACCCAGCCGACGTTGGGCATAGTCAGACAGGATTCGAAGGCGGCAATTTCGTGTGGCTGAAAATCGCTAGACAGATCGAGCAAGCCGCCCGCCGCCATTCCGGCGCGAACAGCACGGCGCACATCGCGCGCCGACCCCACGACTTCGACATGCCAGCCGCGCTGATGGAAGCGGGTATTCAGCTCCGCGCTCGGATCACGTGAAACGTAAATCAGTTGCCGCGTTGCGGGTTCCATTATTCAGATCCTCTCGTCAACGAACGTTAAGGATGACGCACGCACCTGAACTGAAGTTCAGACACGCTGACTCGTTCGGGATTCGCGAAATAGCAAAACCCGAACGGCCATTCCATTCCGTGCGGACAGCTGATCCCCAAGAAAGCGGCGTGTGTGTTTGAGACGGCCCGTTAGCGGGCTTTTTTAAATCTGAAGCTGTTTTCGAGAGCTTACTATACGCGCGCCACTTGGAAAACAATTATGCGAATTTAATCGGGGACCCCTTTCCCAGCAAGGCCAAGCGGCCGATCAATACTTATTCAGCTTATGAATAAAACCATTGTGGAAGCGCTTTTCCTGGCGTTCACCCCAAGGTAGTTCATACCTTCAGATTTAACGAATTACAGGTATTTTCTGCCTACCGTTTCAGCGCTGAAACGTTTTTGACCGATTTCCCAGTTGTTACTCCGAGGCATACGGGTCACGTCCAGACGCACCAATGGATTGCGACTCATGGCACACGTTTCGCTAAATGGTGTGCACCAAGGAGGCACATCATGCGACTCGCTTTCCGCATCGACCTGAGCAGCAGTGCACCTTGCGCTGCACTATGCGCCGCCGCAGTGGCCTTGAGCGTACTGTCCGCTGGCGTCAATGCACAGGAATTCGCCCCCTCTCAATCAGCCACGATGGCCGAAACCGCCGGTGCCGGTTCCGCCACCCTCACGAGCACGACGCTCGCAGTGGTGGCTTCGCCGGACACGACGGCCCCTGAAAGCCAGCTCGCCGGCGACGTACTGAGCCTCCCGGCCGATGCTGCATCCGTGAACTACTTTTCGCTCGACGACCAGATGCTGTCGCGGCAGCGCGGCGGCGCGGTCGGCATGTTGATGGTGGCCGCCACGCCGCAACTGATGGGCGGCAACGGCGGCAGCAGCAACGTGACGCTGTGGGACGAGATCGCCCCGCCCTCGCCGTTGCCGATTCCGGTCGACGCCGCGCGCGCTGCACAGGGCAATGTCGTCAATTACCAAAGAAAGTAGCCCGAACAAATTAGCGATGCAAATCGGCGGCTGTGGCGTACCCAACACACCACGCGCTAACAGAACGAGAGCAAGGACCGAGACATGACCACTTCAATCCGGACGCCGGGCGCACACAGGTCGCCGGCGGCGTTGTCCACCCCGTTGCCGGCGGTTCTGGCAACCATCGTCGCCTTGTTCGCCGCGTGTTTCACCGTCGGCGCCGCCGCGCAGCAGACCGTCAACCCGGGCGACATCATTGTCGAACGCACGGTCACCCCGCGCGATGCCTTCGTGCCGGTGCCGCGGGACCAGGACCCGGTCGCGGTGCGTGCCACCGCGTTCCCGGCCAATAGCTTCAATCCGGCGATCGCCCAGCTTGTCGGCGATACCGATCTGACGAATGCGCACGGGTCGAGCGGCGTCGCCGACGGCGGCGTGCTCGGCGGCACCGGCATGCAGGCGGTCACGCAAATCCTGAGCGGCAAGACGACTGGCAACAACATCGCGCTGAACGCCGGCGGCATCGGCATGCCGGGCCCGGGCATCGGCGGAACGATCACCTCGTCGGTGACGGGTGCGCTGGCGCCGCTGTCGAGCGCCCTCTCCGGCTCGCTCGGAGGTCTGAAATGAGCGCGCTCAAAGTCAGGCCACTGCATGTGGCGCTGTTTGTCTGCATGAGCGGCTCAGTCCTCGTGGCGGGCCATGCCCACGCGCAAGCAGTACCGACCGTCGGCGCCGACGCGACGATCGGCAACGGCGCCGGCGCCGGCGTCACCGGCGCGTTCACGGTCAATGAAACGGCCGGCATCAATAACGCGCAACTCAATCAGGTCACGGTTTCGAACGGCGGCGTAGTCGGCAACGACAACGCCAGCGTGCAAAGCGCGACGGCGGCCGCGAAGGTCACGAATGCGCGGGCCTCGATCGAAGCCAATGCTTTTTCGAATGCATCCGGTGCGGTGCTGGTGAACCAGTCCGTCGGAGTAGGAAATCTGCAGCGCAACAGCATCCAGTTGGGTACTGCTGCACTCGGAGTCGAGACCGTCTCGGATGGGGAGCTATCCGCGACGGCCCCGAAAAACGGAGGTCTGGGTCAATCCATCGGGGTTCATAGCGTACGCGAGGCAAACATATCCAGCGATGCCTTCAAGAACGTCAGCGGGATCGTGCAGATCAACCAGACCGCCGGCGCCGGTAATGCCACGGCAAACAGTTTTGTGCTCCGTCCCCCGGCGGGCACTTTTTTTAACTGACCACACTTAAAGTATCGGAGCGAATCATGAAGCGCACTCTTATTGCTGCAGCCGTCCTCGTCGCCGCATCCAGCAGCACGTTCGCCGCACCGCAAAAGGCCTACCTGTTCAACGCCACGCTAGTCGGCGAAGCAGTAGGCGTCGAAGGTCTGGTGGGCCTGTTTGGTTGCGTCCACGTGTCGAGCACGGCGGGCGCAGTCATCAACAATAATCAGTCGGTCAATGTGCATGCGTCGCTTGACCCGCAAGCGCAGAGCTACACGACCGGTAAGGTGACGACGACCGTCAACAACAACTCTTCGTCGATCAAGGCCAGCGGTACGGCCTTCGCTGTGACATCGCAAAGCCACTCGACGTCGTCATCCAGCTCGCAAGGCTACCAGGCCTCGGCCGGCTATGCGTACGGCAATCAAAGCAGCTCGGTGGCGGGTGGCGGCTATGAAACCAGCCAGCAGGCATCAGGAATCGAAGGCAGCTTCAGCCATACCAGTCAGAATTCCGGCGGCCATATCGCAG
>NZ_DASRSY010000339.1:0-2521 GCF_035656215.1 Paraburkholderia sp. | reverse complement strand
CTCGCCATTACCAGTCCGCAGGTTGCACCGGACGCCGAGCGGTTCGGCTACACACACCGCATCGAAAGCGCAGGAGGCACGGTGCTCGCGGGCATGTGCTTCTACCAGTCGTACGCGCGCGAGATGTCCGAAGCCAGGGGCTGGAAGAATCTCGCCACCAACAGCGCGAAGCTGGTGAACATTCTCGGCGGCTACGGCTATACGCCGATGCTCGCCTCGATGCAGGCGTGCGTGAACGCAGCCGAGACAGGAGAACTCGCATGAACAGAATCGTGTTGACCGCGCGCCACGCGCTCGGGAACAAAGTGTCGGCCGAGGCGCTGGTCGCCAAGGACGGCTTTTCGGCCCGTTACGATCTGAACCGTTTGGAAGGCGTGTTTTCGCGCCCGTCGCACAAGCTCGTGGGGCAGTCGTACATTGGCCGGATACTGGTGCTGGATACCGCAAAGGGTGGCGTCGCAAGCGCGTGGATGCTGCACGAGATGCAGTCGCGCAATATGGCGCCGGTGGCGATCGTGTTCAACACCGTGAACCCGATCCTGGCGCAAGGCGCGGCGCTTGCCAATATCTCGATGCTGGCGGGTTTCGATTGTGACGTGACGGACGTCGTGCCGCAGGGCGCGTTCGTCGAGATCGATCCTCAGGCGAAGACGCTGAGCGTGCTGAGCGCCGCAGCCGGTGAGCCCGTGTCCCGCACATTTGCGCAAGGGCAGCCAGGCACGTCGACGGTACATGTGAAACCCACGTATCGCTAGACGTTCGGCGTCGTCTCAAGAGGATTGCCACGCGGGTGTCGTACGCGGTGCCGGCTGCGCGCGGTCACTTCATGTAATCGTGCGTAGCGGTGCCATTGACGTTCTTGATTGACGAGCCGACCGGCAGCGGTCCTTGCACGCTCAACGTGAACTCGTAATTTTCCGGGCGAATATAAAACGACGTTCGCTCACGCAGCATGCCGTTTTCGCCGAACGATTCGCGATCCATCACGAGCAACGCGGCACGCGGCGACAAACCGAGCGCCTGACCGACCGATGCCCCCGCCGAGCGCGCCCGGATATGGATCTCCGCTTTGCTGACCGGCATGGCAAGCAGACTTTCTAGCAGCACATAGATCGGGTTGCGGGTGGCTTGCTCCCAGGTGAGTCCGCTTGCTTGCGGCGGGAGATAGGAAATGACGAGCGCGATCGGCTCACCGTCGACGAGATACAGGCGTTTTAGCCGGAAGCAGTCGCCTTCGTCAGGGCCGAAGGCTTGTCTGATCGCCTCCGGCGCCGCCACCGGACCGAACTCGAGCAGCTTCGTTTTCGGTTCCACACCTTGCGCGACGAGTGCATCGTAGAAGCCGCGCATCGGCTTCAGATCATGCACGAACTTGTTGCGCGAGACGAACGTGCCTTTGCCTTGCTTGCTGACCACGTAGCCTTCGGCAAGCAATTGCGCGATGGCTTGCCGGACCGTGACGCGGCTCACGGCGAAACGTCGGGTCAGTTCGCTTTCGGCTGGCAGCTTGCTATCAGTCGCGAAGGTACCCTCGTCGATTTGCGTGCGCAGATGATCGGCGATCTGCATATAAAGCGCTGTCGCACTCACGCGGTTGAGCAGCGGTTGGACAGTCGAAGCGGCAGCCTGCCCGGCGCTCGATTCGTGCGTGGCGGCGCTCGGGGTGGTGCGTTGCCGGGTAACGGCGCGTTTTCTGGAATTGGATTGCATCGGTTGGTTTGCCGGGGGGGGGGGGGGCGAATGTCGGACCGCCGTTGAACCTGCATCTTTCGTCGTTTTTTACCGTGCGTTCCGTGATGCAGACGCGGGGCGCAGCTGTATTAAAATAATAAGACATCCTCATACAAGTCGCAATCGGCTGGCGTCTGCGCCGCGGCCGCCTGACTAAGGAAACAGGCCCGCAAGGTTGGGTGAGCGCCGTTTTCAATTGTTGATGTTCACAATTGCCGATAGCCGTGTCGATGATTCTGCTAGCGCAGAATGGGGTATAAAGCGCCGTATATGCAGGGCCCGGAGGCGAAAGGCTATGCATCTTACGGTGTTGTAGCGATACAACGAGCGAGCGCCGCCCTGTCCGCTAACGTTCCTGGCGCGTCCTTCCTGCACATTGGTGAGACGTGGCTTCTCTGGAAGAGATTGAAACTCTGGCGGCGAAGATAGCGTCGGTGCTGAGACCGCCAGGGAAGGCGTGCTTTCCCGAGAGCAGGCGAAACGCGCAGCGCAATTGCTCGACGTCCATTGGGCAACCGTTTATCGCTTGCGTCGGCGGTTTCTCGCGAATCCTGTGACCAGCACTTTGCAGCCGTCACCTTGCGGTCGCATACCAGGGGGGCGACTGGACGCTGCGGTTGAGACGGTCATCGACGATGTCGTTCATGAATGGTTACCCGCGCAGCGGCAACTGGCACATCCGGCGACCGATCTGGTGCTTGGAATAAAACGTCGATGTGCCGATGCGGGCCTGCATTCGCCTGGTCGGTCTACGGTGGCTCGGCGTTGGACTGCATGTCGTCAGCAGGAT
>NZ_DASRSY010000338.1:0-5753 GCF_035656215.1 Paraburkholderia sp. | reverse complement strand
CAACACGGATATTCTGTCGGTTCTCGGTACGCAGTACGTCCATCTGGGACGCACCGAGGACGCCCGCCGTATTGCCGATCGCATGGCGGCGATTCCCACCGATGCAATGCATCGCGCGGCGCAGTTGTTGCGTCTGACAGTCGATACCCGCGAGACCTTCGCGCTGCCCGCCAACGGCCCTGGTCGCGACGCCGCACTGGCTCGCTTGCGGGTGCAGATCGCCAATGCGGCGACACTGTCGTGGTCGAATGCCGACCTGCAAATGCTGGCCGACGCGGCAGCCTCGGTCAATGCGCAACAGGTCGCCATGCGACTGTATGCGCGCCTGGCCGCCCAGGACCCCGCGCAGCAGGAGCACTGGAACCGCGAGGTGGTGCGCTTTGCGATGTATGCGGGCGACTATCGCGGCGCGGCTGACGGCTGGTTCCGCCTGCAGGCGAGCGCGACGACGTTTGACGCGCAGCGCCGCTACTTTATCGAAGGCATTCGCGCGTTGCAATCCGGCAATCTTCTCAACGACGCATTGGTCGCCGCCGACCAGCACGGCGCGGCGTTTGCTCACGATCACGAGACGCTCATCGTGCTGCTGAATCTGGCGCGCGCCGCTCATCGTCCGGATCTCGTGGACCGTTACGCTAAAGCGCTGGCCGGCTACGCGCAGGCACGACCCGATGACAACGCTGCGCTGCGGCTGGTCGAGTTCATCCAGCAACGCGCGCGGCACGACCGGGCTCAAGGACAGTACGCGTACATGGACGGCCCGCAAGCCGGGCCCCGCATGGCCATGCGGATCGGCACGCGCGGCTGGGCGGATGCGCACGTCGTACGGGTGGCTGCCTCTGCTTGGAATCCCGCCTCGACGTCAAGCACTGTTGCAGCACCGAGCGCCGCTGCAGCTACAACTCCGGCAGTCGCCTCAAACCCTGGCGCCGCCGCGACGAACGACGTCCCCGGCCTTCTCTATCAGTCGTTCCTCGAATCGAGCGATTTGCCGAACGCGCAGCGGGTGGCCACGGAACAGGTCCAGAAGAATCCGAACTCGCCGGTCTGGACTAAACGTCTTGCCCAGGTCGCCGAATGGAACCACGCGTCGCCGCTCGCACTGCAGATGTGGCTCGCCTACGCGCAGGCCACGCACGACCCGGAAGGCTGGAAGAACGTGATGCGCCTCGCGCCGATGCTGAACGACGACAATGCCTATCTCGCGGCATTGATCCAGACATCGAATGCGTCGCCCGGCGATCTGAAGCTCATCGATGCAGTGGTCGCGGTCTATGAACGTCTCGGCCGCCCGGACGACGCGCTAGCTTTCCTGCGCAGCCGTCAACGAAATTCGCAGACCGAAGCAATCGACTCGCGAATAGGTTTGCTCGCCGAGCGCGCCGGCCATGACGACGAAGCGCTCGCCTATAACCGCAAACTGAACCAGTTGTATCCGGACAATACGCAATACGCGCTGCGCACGGCGAGCCTACTGTACCGTCACGGCGACTACAAGGGTGCGCTCGGCACGCTGCTCGCCGCGCGTCACGGCGCGAAAGACGACGACGTACTGTTCTGGCGCAACGCCGCGCAACTCGCCCGCCTTCTGCAACGCGACGACATTGCGAACGATGCTTACAAGCATCTGCTCACAAGCGGCCACGCTACGCCCGAAGACCTCAGCGCGATGACGTACTTCTACGACGCATATCCGATCGACGCCGGCCGTACCGCCGAGTTGCAGTATCGTCGCGATCAGTCTTCGCGTGCTCTGCAGGAGGCCATCCACTACTACACGGATGCGGAGCAGTTCGAGCGCATTGCCGCGCTGCTGCAAACCCTGACGCCGGCGCAATTGGCGGCTGCCGAACAGGACCCGGGCTTTCTGCATGTGCGCGCCGAATACTATCTCCAGACCGATCGTCCGTTCGACGCACTGCACGACCTGCAGATCGCGGTGATGCTGCCAGGCGCGACGCTCGATCTGCGCGCGGCGCTCCTCTGGACACTGGTCGACTATGGCAACGAAGCGCAACTGCGCAACGCCGTGTCCGAGTGGCGCGACGCACCCGCGCAAGCGCCGGTATTGTGGGGTCCGCTGGCCGCCGCCGAGATGCGCTTGAACCGCCCCGAAGCCGCCCTGAAATATTTGCGCCTGCAATCAGCCGCGGTGTCGCGTGATCCGCTCTGGCAACTGACCTATGCCGAAGCGCAGGAGATGGCCGGCCGCAGCGATCTCGCGTGGTCGATCCGGCGCAATGTCTGGCGCCAGATGCAGAAGGACGAGGCCGCGATCAGCGATAAGACTCCGCGAGGTCAAGCGGCGCTGCGCACGCGCGCATCGCAGGACGGCGAAGTGCGCGAGCAGATGCTCGGCCGTCGCGTCACGCTCGCGTCGATCTTCGAAAACGCAGACGTCTCGAAGGCTTTCCTCAACGATCTGCTCGCTAGCGACGCAGGCCGCAACGACCACGCCGCGGCGCGGCGCACCTTGCTCGGCGATGCGCCGGGTTTGCCGCCTGCGCAATCCGCGCCGGCAAACCCGGCCGGATCGACGCAGGAGCAGGCGCGCCTGGCGTCGTCGGTGGCCAAGGATGTGGCTCTCGCGTGGGCGATGTCGCACGAAGCGAATCCGCTGGCCAAGCGCTGGCTGGCGCGCCAGTACGCGTCGACTCTGGTGCAGCCGACCGAACAGCTGATTGCGATTGCGCTCGCGGATAACGACAAATCCGCGATGGAGCGTCTGCTTGATCAGCAAGGGGCGCGCTTGCCGCTCTACAACAGGATCGATGCATCGGTCGTGGTCGATCGCCCGGGTGCGGCCGAAAATTTCGCGTTTCGGGGACTCGAAGGCGCACCCTACGATTCGGAGCTGCATACTCGTTTGCAGCAGACCGCGTTGACGTGGCCGCAGTCGCTCGACGCGACAGTGACCAACTACGTCGAACATCCGCTCGATTACGTCGAACAGACGCTCGCAGGGAGCATCAAGGTTGCCGATCTGTACATGATCGGCGTGACCGGCACGCAACGCTTCCAGCGTTCGACCGATTCAGCGCAGCTGATCAACGTGCCGTCGGTCGACCGCGGGGTGGACTTTTTTGCGCGGCGTCAAACGTACGATTCTGCCTTCACGGTGACAGCGGGCCGCCGCGAAGCGCTCGACAGCTTTTACAGCGTGTCGGTGAGCGCCGAGTGGGGCCTGAATTCGCCGTTGTCGATGGCGCTCAAGGCCGGCCGGAATCAGACGGCGCGCGAATCGCAGGCGCTGCAAGTGGGTGGCATGAAGGACAACGTCATCGGCACGGTGACGTACCGCATGACGCAGCATCTGTATGCAACGGGGACGGTCGAAGCCGATCGTTTCTATAGCCAGGCGCGTAACTACCTCGGTAGTGGCGTGCTGTCGAGCGGCGAGGTCGGCTACAAGATCCGCACCGGCTATCCCGACTACACCGTACGGCTGATCGGCGTGCACGGCGACTACAGTGCGAACGGCGAGGCCGATGGCCTGCTCTCGCAACTGATTCCGGTGAGCGCCGGTCCGGTTACCGCATCCACCTTCGTGCCGCAGACGTATTCGCAATATGGGCTTTTCTTCGGTTTCGGCAACGATCTGCTCGATCAGTACACACGTGCATGGCGGCCGTTCCTTGACCTCGGCATTCTGCACGACTCGTTCCAGGGCTGGGGGCCGGAAATCAGCCTCGGTCTTGCCGGAACGGTGTTCGGCGGGGACCACGCGGCGCTCTTTTTCTCGCATCAGCGCGTGTCGCGTCTCGGCACGCCGGTGACCGAGGTCGGCGCGCGTTATAGCTGGTTTTATTGAACCGGATTTCGAATCCATCTAAGGAGAATTCTTCATGCACGGCATAAAAAAATTGGCTCGTACTGGTGCCTGGTGCGTCGCGACAACGGCGTTGGCACTGCTCGTCAGCGCTTGCGGAACGGTGCGCCAGACCTCGGGCCCCGCGCTGTCACGCGGTGACAAGGTGGCGGTGGTCTCGATCGCCAACTACACTGAAACCCCGGACGCCGGTCATAGCGCCGAATCGATCGCGGCGAACGCGCTGCGCGCCGGCGGAATCGCGGACGTGCGCATCGCGCCGGCCGATTCGAACCGCAATTCGCTGTTCGACACGACTCAACGCGCCGATGGCGACAAGACGCTCGAATGGGCGCGCTCGCAGAACGCCCGCTATGTCCTGTCGGGTGCAGTTGAAGAATGGCGCTACAAGACGGGTGTGGACGGTGAACCGGTCGTCGGCGTGACTTTCGAATTGATCGACGTGTCCAATGGCGCCGTGGTCTGGAGCGCGACGGGCACGCGTACCGGATGGAGCCGCTCGGGTCTGTCGAGCGTGGCCACTTCGCTGATCGCCAAGGTTCTGTCGCCACTGCAAGCGCGTCAGTAAGCTCATCCCCAGAGTTGCGCCTTGCGCCCAGAATGCCGGGAGCAAGCCGCAACCCGATAAGTAATAAAGGAAATGGCCGTGAATACCACAACCGTGGAATCCACTTCAAGCGCATCGAAGCCGCGCCATGCGCATCCGTTCGGCAATCTCGGACGCGTGCGCCGTTATCTGGCGCCTGCGGTGGTGCGGCCGTTCTCGGTCGTCGAAACAGTTGTGCTCGTGCTGGTCGTACTGGCCGTGAGCCGCTGGCTCCATCCGGAAGATCCGCTGTTGCTGCAAGCCGGTTTCCCATGGCTGTGGCTGATGCCATTGCTGGTGGGTTTGCGCTATGGGAGCCTGCTCGGGTTGCTGGCCGGCGGATTCATGTTGGGCGCGTGGGCACTTTTCTATCCGCGCGGCGGTCCGTTTCCCGCGATGTATTTTGCCGGTGGTCTGATCGAGACGATTCTCGCCGGGCACTTTGGCGATACATGGGGCGGCCGGGCAGAGCGCGCTTCCTCGTTGAACGATTACCTGAACGACCGCCTCGTCGCGTTGACCAACAGCCACTATCTGATGCGGCTGTCCCACGAACGGCTCGAAAAAGATCTGCTGTCACGCCCGACGACGCTGCGCGATTCGATCACCGAGTTGCGCCGCCTGTCGGTTGCGACGGATACGGCACTCACGGTACCGTCGACGGCTGCCGAGGACGCCCCGTTGGCCGGCGCGAGCGGTCTGCTCGAATTCGTGGCGCAAGCGTGCCAGATCGAGGTGGCGGCGCTGTATCCCGTGCGAAACGGCAAGGTCGGCGCAGAGGCGATTGCGCGGATCGGCGACACGTTTGAATTCGACGCAGCCGACGAACTCGTCACGCATGCGCTGAACACGCTGAGCGTCGCGCATCTGAAGAACGAAGACACGGTCGTGGCAGTCAGCCAGTACCTGGTCTGCGCGCCGCTGGTGTCGGCGGACGGCGAGCTGCGCGCGTTGCTGGTCGTCAAGCGGATGCCGTTCCTGTCGCTCAATTTCGACAACCTGCAACTGTTGCTGGTGCTGCTGGGCTACTACGCGGACGGCGTCGAGCACTCGGCATTCGTGCAGCGCATACTTGACCAGGTGCCGAACTGTCCATACGAATTCGCGCTCGATCTGGGCCGCCTCACGCGCCTGCAGCAAAAGTCGGGCGTGGCGTCTTCGCTGGTCGCGTTGGCCTTCCCGCGTGACGAAGAGGGTGATTCGCTGTTCGAACACGTGATACGCCGGCGCCGTTCGCTTGACGTCATGTGGCCGGTGCAGACGGCGAAGCAGTCCGTGCTGGTGAATCTGATGCCGGCCACCGACACGACGGGTATCGACGGCTATCTGGCCCGGATC
>NZ_DASRSY010000337.1:0-44448 GCF_035656215.1 Paraburkholderia sp. | reverse complement strand
CGTTGGCGTTGGCGTTGGCGTTGGCGCTGGCGCTGGCGCGCCCACGCGCTTAGTCGAAAGGCATCGCCGCCACGTCCGCCTGTCCACGCAGCAGCGCCACGCTCTCATCCGCATCGATCAGCACGAAACCGCTCGTCTCGTGTTTTGCGCGCCGCTTCGCCAGCGCCGCGACGGACGCAATTTCCTCGCTGCTCTAAAGCGACGGCCCCTCGTCCGACTCGACGCGCACGCAGCCGATCGCCATCGTCACGAAGTCGAAGAAGGTCGGATTGCCGCGCCTGTCTTCACCGTGGATGCCGCCGGCCAGCCGGTCGGCGGGTGCGTAGAAGCGCTGCGCGCCTTCGTTGAACAGGTGGATCGCGCGCAGTACGCGGTCCTGCCAGTCATCGCTCTGGAACAGGATCAGGAAGTCGTCGCCGCCGACGTGACCCAGGAAATCGCGGGTCGGGTCGCAGACGTCGGCGAGTACGGCGGCGGCGAATTTCAGGACTTCATCGCCCTGCCAGTAGCCGTACTGATCGTTGAAAGGCTTGAAGTGGTTCAGATCGACGTAGCACGCGCAGAAGCCCGAGTCGTTCCCCAGCAGGCGGGCTATGTGCGAACTGATCGGGATGTTGCCCGGCAGGAAGGTCAGTGGGTTCGCGTAGCGCGCCGCTTCGATGCGCACTTCAGTCACCGCGCGCACCAGCTTCTCGCCGGTGCCGAGACCGGCGTATTTGCCGTCGTTGTCGGTGATGACAAAGCCGTCGGCGAGATAGCGCTGGTCGTCGCTCGCGAGCAGCTTGGCCATCTGCTCGACGGTCATCGATTGCTCGATGATCACCGGCGATGCGTTCGCAAACAGCAGGCACGGCCGCTTGCCGAATAGCTCGCGATGGTAAGGCAGCGCGTAGCGGTCCATGAAGCTGCGGCGATTGATCAGCGCGACCGGTTCGTCGTGCTCGACCACCGCCACTGCATGCAGATCGGGCAGGTGGTTGAACAGTTCTAACACGTCGTTGTTGGTCGCGTGGCGCGGTAGCGCCGGCGCATGCACCATCATCTTCGCCGACGCCATGCCGCCCGACGGCGACGCGCTGCTCACCGTGCGCGTGTTCTCCGGGAACACGGCGATGTGACCCGCGCGCAGTGCGTCGCGCGCGTCGTCGGTGACGCGGCGGGCCGGCTGGGCATGGGGCCGGCCGAAGAAATACCCCTGTCCGCAGCCGATCCCCATGTCGCGCACCACGATCAGATCCGCTTCGTCTTCAATGCCTTCGGCCACCAGCCGTGCGCCGCTTGCGCTGGCGAAGTGCTGCATGGCGCGCACGGCTTCGAATTTGAGCGAATCGCCGGAGATGCCGTGAATAAAAAAGCGGTCGATCTTCACGACGTCCGGTTGCAGGCGCACCCAAAGATTCATGCTCGCGTTCGCGGTGCCGTAATCGTCGAGCGCGAATTGCGCGCCCGCCATGCGCAGCGACGAAATCACCGGCAGGAAGCTGGCGACATCCAGAATCGTGCTTTGCTCGGTCAGCTCGATCACGATTCGTTGCGGATCGACGCCGCGATGACGCAGTAGCGCGAGCGTGTCGTCGAGCGCTGCGGCCAACTGGCGGATCGCGCCGGCGCTGAAGTTGAGAAACAGCTTGCCGTCGAAATCGAGCCTTGCGAACGCGTCGATGCAGGTGCGCGCGGCGGCCTGTTCGAGCTCGAGCGCGCAGCCTTCGGCGAGCGCCTGCGAAAACAGGGCGAATGGCGCTTCGAGCGGTGTGCCGGCCGGCCCACGGATCAACCCTTCGTAACCGAGGACCGCGCCGTCGTCGAAATCGATGATCGGCTGGAATACGGCGGACAAGTCACGCCGGGCGATCAACTCATCGATACGCGGCGTAGCGGACCGGGAGGGCGAACGAGGTTGCATGGCAGTTGGGCGTGGCGATCGACCTTCGTCT
Source organism: Paraburkholderia sp. (assembly GCF_035656215.1). Taxonomy (GTDB): domain Bacteria; phylum Pseudomonadota; class Gammaproteobacteria; order Burkholderiales; family Burkholderiaceae; genus Paraburkholderia. Next base: position 42,514 of record NZ_DASRSY010000337.1, on the reverse strand, counting down.
TATCGACCCATCCGGCCTGGAATTAAGTGAACTTTTAGTGAAGCGACGCACCGGAGTGGTGCGTCGCGACCTTGGGCCCGCTGCCGACTGGTTTTGCCGCGGTCAGGACTTTGCCTATGCCATCCGGCCGAGGCGACAGCGACGGCGTTTGAGCGTGAAATAACAAAAAAGCCGCACGAGGCGGCTTTCTTCAAATGACGCTCAGGGAGGGCGCTTATGAATGTCCTGTTTGCATTGCGCGCGTATTCAATGGCGCACGACAGCGGCGGCGGGCCGCTCGCGCGAGGCGGTGTGGGTTTCGCCACTGGTGTCGCGAGCACCCCAGCGCTGCGCGAGCGCGGCGCACACCATCAGCTGGATCTGGTGGAACAGCATCAGCGGCAAGACCACCGCGCCCACTGCGTGCGAGGCGAAAATCACCTTGGCCATCGGTACGCCGGCAGCGAGGCTTTTCTTCGAACCGCAGAAGATGATCGTGATCTGATCGGCACGGCTAAACCCGAGCCGTTTGCTGACGAAGATCGTCAAGGCCAGCGCGAGCGCGAGCAGCACAACGCAGATCAACAGCAGGCCGCCGAGCGCGGACAGCGGGATCTGGTGCCACAGGCCCTCATTGACGGCCTCGCTGAACGCGCCGAACACCACCAGCAGGATCGAGCCCTGGTCGACGAACTTCAGCACGCCGCGATTACGCTCGATCCACTTGCCGATCAACGGGCGCAGCAACTGCCCGGCCACGAACGGCACCAGCAGTTGCAGAACGATGTTGCCCACCGTGTGCCACGGCGAGGCGCCGCCGCTCGCAGCCTGATTGGTGACAACGAGGCTGACGAGTGCGGGAGTGATGAAGATACCCAGCAGGCTCGAGGCCGACGCGCTGCACACCGCGGCCGGCACATTGCCTTTAGCAATGGACGTGAACGCGATAGACGATTGAACCGTCGACGGCAGCGTGCAGAGGAAGAGGATCCCCGCGTAGAGCGCCGGCGTGACAAGTGGCGAAAGGAGCGGCTTAAGCGCGAGGCCGAGCAGCGGAAACAGCGCGAACGTGCTGAGCAGCACTACCAGATGCAGGCGCCAGTGCGTCGCGCCCGCAACGATCGCTTCGCGTGAGAGCTTGGCGCCGTGCAGGAAAAACAGCAGGCCGACCGCAATGTTCGTCACCCAGTTGAACCCGACGGCGGCTTGCCCGTGAACCGGCAGGAGGCTGGCAAGGATCACGGTGCTCACGAGGCACAAGGTGAAATTGTCGGGAAGCAGTTTCGGGCGAGCCATGGCGGAATCTCAATTCGGTGATGCGGAAAGCAGGGCGCGCGCGAATGCGCCGCCTCAAGCTATGGAAAACGACTATTGTTGTTGAAAATTGATTGAATATGCAAATTCATTTGCCGAATCGATTAATGAGCTTCGTGCATTAAGTTGCTGCATCGACCGCCTTCAGCCAATGCCCACGGCCAATTCCAGTATTGGCGACCGTCTCTGTTTGGTCCACTGCCGTTTTGACAATCCGGCGAAAATTCCGGTTGAAATTCGTCATACGCAAGCACGTTTAGCGGGTCTCGATATAGCCGCGCAATCAAGCTGTTTCAAGGCTTTCGCGCAAGGGCCTTGTCGCGGAAAAACGTCGCAGTAACAAGGTGTTACAACAGCGGTCGAGGCCTAACACTTTTTGGCTCGACACCCTTTGCCTGCACCCATAAATTACTGCTCAAAGGCCATCGGGATGCCTCGCGCCGCGACAGATACGCAGCGCTCGTGCCGGTCCCAGAACAAGTCCATCGCAGCTCGAACGGTGGGCTTCAGGCAGGTCTTCGGGCATGTGAGTCACTTGGTGGACGGGTTCTCGAGAACGAAGCACTGGGCGTTGGGCGCGGTTATCGCTGCGCTGTGTTCGTTCGCCTACGCGAAAGTGCCGGGCATGCCGCACGGCGGCGGTGGTGACGGTTACTCGCATGCCGCTGCGGGGCACGCCATGCGCGGTGATGCGCGCAACGGCGGCTATTACTATGGCGCCGCCAATGTAAGCCCGGCTCGCAATAACGTGGCCGGCAGCTACGGCAACGGCTTTGGTGGCTACAACCTAGGTATGCGCCGGGTTGCCGGACCGGGCGGATATCCTAACGAGGGCCGCAGCGGGATGCAGTACGCCGGCGCTATCACCCCTGTCAGCGCCGAATCGCGCGCAGTGCCGCGGCCGCCGCCCAACGCACCGGTTCGCGCCGGTTCGATTCGCGCCGATGTCGCCCGCTACAACGAAGAGCGCGGCTCCTCGCGTTCAATGCAGCGCCAGACGGACGATCCGCGTCAGCAGGAAGGTTTGCCGTACCGTAACTAAACACCCCTCTTCGTCTCACCGAACTCCCCTCCCACGCTTCGCCGAATCCGCCTTTCCGGCATTCAAGCCGGCTTGCGGCGGCATCTCACCTCGCTTCCGTCCAAAAAGCCCGTGTCAATGTGACGTTTCGACGCCACACTTTTTTGAAAACATTCGGCAACAAACCGTCTCCCGTCGTCAAATTTGGTGGAATTTGCCGCGACGCGTCATCCGCATGTCATCTGAAGCGTTATCACCCGGTCGGGTGCCATGTCAGTAACGTTTTGCGCCGGACCGCAAGGTCCGCGGCGATGCGGTGACTACGGACGCAGCCAGTGCTTTATCAGGCCGATAAGTGACAAAACTAATCAGATCGCTATACCCGCAATAAGCCACGATATTTTTGTCCATAAAAATGGTCCGCAAAGATGGTCTCGCCCAGATTGGCTCGATGATCGAACGGACAACAACAATTCGCGCGAGCTCCCCCTTTCGCACAGCCACACCTTTTTGACAAAGACAGGAGAACCCATGAAAACAAGCATCAGCAGTGCGCTGAAGACCACCCTCAAGGCAACCGCGTGTGCCGCCCTGCTGGCCGCCAGTGCATCGTCTGCTTTTGCGCAATCGAGCGTGCAACTCTACGGTCAGGTCGACGAATGGGTCGGCGCGCAGAAATTCCCGGGGGGCAAGACGGCTGTCCAGGTGTCCGGCGGCGGCATGTCGACGTCGTACTGGGGATTGAAGGGGGCTGAAGATCTGGGCAACGGCTACAAGGCGATCTTCGCGCTGGAGGGCTTCTTCCTCGCGCAGAACGGCCAGTACGGCCGTTTCACAGGCGACACGATGTTCTCGCGTAACGCGTATGTCGGTATCGAATCGCCGTACGGCACGGTGACGGCAGGCCGTCAGACCACGCCGCTGTTCGTGTCGACGATTCTGTTCAATCCGTTCGTCGACTCGTACCAGTTCTCGCCGATGGTATGGCATACGTATCTCGGCCTCGGCACGTTTCCGACCTACTCGACCGATCAGGGCGTGACCGGCGACTCGGGCTGGAGCAACTCGGTGTCGTACGCATCGCCGAACTTCAACGGCCTGTCCGCGACGGCGATGTATGCGCTCGGCAACACGGCGGGTGAGAACGGTTCGAAGAAGTGGAGCGGGCAGGTGCTGTATTTCCACGGCCCGTTTGCGGCGACCGCGGTGTACCAGTACGTGAACTTCAACAGCGTGCCGGGCGACCTCGGCAGCTTCAGTACGTCGGGCGTTCCGGGCCTGAAGAGCCAGAGCGTCGCGCAAGTCGGCGCGTCGTACGACATGAAATTCGTGAAGTTCTATGGCCAGTACATGTACACGTATAACCAGCAGACCGTTTCGAGCTGGCACGTGAATACGGGGCAGGGCGGCGTGACGGTACCGGCCGGCCCGGGCTCGGTGATGGCGTCGTACGCCTATTCGCGCGACGGTGGCGGCTTCAACCAGACCCGTCAAACGGCTTCGGTCGGCTACGACTATCCGCTGTCCAAGCGCACGGATATCTACGCGGCCTATATGTACGACAAGATCAGCAGCCAGTCGAGCGGCGACACGTACGGCGTAGGCCTTCGCGCGAAGTTCTAAGCGTCTCGGGTCAAGGCGGGCGGCGCCTGCAAGCAGGTGCCGCGTGACGCCAACTCTGCCGAACCAGGCAACGCCTGCAAAGCCCACTTTCTTCGGAAGGTGGGCTTTGTCGCTTGTGGCGCCCGCTTCTACCCGATTTGCCGACCATCTTTTGATAAACCCGGCAGAATGACGTCGATTGATTCCTGAAGCGAGCGATTGAGATGGATACCCTCGTCAGCATGAAAGTGTTCCGTCACGTGGTCGAAGTCGGCAGTTTTGTCGGCGCGGCTGAACGGATGGAGATGTCGGCAGCCATGGCGAGCAAGCACGTGATGCACCTCGAGCAGCAGCTCGGCGCGCGTTTGCTGAACCGCACCACGCGGCGTGTTGCGCCGACCGAGGCGGGCCGCGAATACTACGAACGCCTGAGCCAGGTGCTCACCGAACTCGAAGAAGCTGAGCAGGTGGTCGGCGCGGCGAGCGTTGTGCCGCAAGGGCGCTTGCGGGTGTCGTCGCTGTCGGCATTCGGCTTGAGCCACGTGATGGCCGCAGTGGCCGACTACGCCGCGCAGTATCCGCAGGTCACCGTCGACATGACCCTGTCGGATCGCGTGGTCGAACTGATCGACGAAGGTTTCGACGTCGCGATCCGGGCTTCGCCGAGCGGACTGAAGTCGTCTTCACTGATCGCGCGGCAGATTGCGACCGCCCATCTGGTGCTGTGCGCGTCGCCGGCCTATCTGCGCCGGCATGGCACGCCGAAGACCGTTGCCGATCTGGCGCGCCACAACTATTTGCAGTACGCGGGTGTGTCCGCGCTCGAAATCGCGTCCGCGTCCGCGACCGGCGATGCCGCGCCGCGTGTGCGTCTGTCCGGCAATCTGATCGTCAACCACCTGGAGGCACAGCGTGTGATCGTGCTGCAAGGCGCGGGCATCGCGATGCTCGGCACCGAGGTGATCGGCGACGATCTGGCCGCTGGGCGCCTTGTGCCGTTGCTGGTGGACGACGTGCCGCCGCGCGAGTTACCAATCCATGTGGTCTACGCGAGCCGTCGGCATCTGTCGGCCAAGGTGCGCTCGTTTGTCGACTTCCTTGCTGAGCGGTTTGCGAACGAATCGCTCTGGCCTTCGCTCGAGCAGATCAAGGCGCTGGCGGTGCGATAGGCGGGCTGAGAAGCGCAGCCGTGCAGCGGGCAGGCGGCAAGCGGTGCGGCCGGTTCGGTCACCCAGCGCGGTAAGTGGCGCGGTCGCCCGGTCATCCAGCGTAGCAAGCGGTGCGCTCCGGGACACTGACGCGCCGAGTTGCACAGCCAGGCCAGTCGAGGCGCTCCCACCCGTTTAGCTATACTGGTTGCCAGCACCCATACGCGTAACGATCTGGGGGAGACATGACCGATCTTTCCACGCCGCAGCGCGCTGGCGGCCACACGCTGTCGGCGGGCCGGCGCCTGCGCTTTGTCACCGCCGCTGCCTTGTTCGATGGCCACGACGCGTCGATCAATATCATGCGGCGCATTCTGCAAGCGAGCGGCGTAGAGGTGATCCACCTCGGCCACAACCGCTCGGTTGATGAAGTCGCCACCGCCGCATTGCAAGAAGACGCCGATGGCGTCGCCGTGTCGAGCTACCAGGGCGGCCACAACGAATACTTCCGTTATCTCGTCGATCTGCTGCGTGCGCGTGGCGGTGAGCGCATCAAGGTGTTCGGCGGCGGTGGCGGCGTGATCGTCCCCGAAGAAATTGCCGAACTCGAACGTTACGGTGTCGAGAAGATCTACTCGCCGCATGACGGTCAGCGACTCGGCCTGCAAGGCATGATCGACGACATGATTGCGCGCTGCGCTGAAGTTGCGCGTGCTGCTGCCGCCGTACGGGAAAGTACGGTCGGCGATTGGGTAGCCGATTTGTCGGCGAATGGGTTGTCGCGTTTTGAGCCGCGCGCAGAGTCGCACGTCGAGCCAGGTGCCGGCGATCACGTCAACGCGCCCGATCTTTCCGGTAAGGCACGGCAAGCGGCCGAGACCCTCCACGCCAATCAGACCGCCGACACCGCCGACACCGCCGACACAGCCGACACAGCCGACACAGCCGACACAGCCGGCACAGCCGACACCGCCGACACAGCCAGTACCACCGAACAGCCCGACCCCGCCACCTTCACTTTCCGCCGCCTTGCGCAACTGATCAGCGCGTACGAAGCGGGCCGCGTCAAATCGGCAGAGCAGGAAATACTATCCGTTCTCGCTGAAGCGATCGAGGTCCCCGTCCTGGGCATCACTGGCACCGGGGGCGCCGGCAAATCCTCGCTCACCGACGAACTGATCCGCCGCTTTCGTCTCGACTATGGCGACGCGCTCACCATCGCCGTGCTGGCTATCGACCCGTCGCGCCGCAAATCCGGCGGCGCGCTGCTCGGCGACCGCATCCGCATGAACGCAATCGGCAATTGGGGCGGCGGCGCGCGCGTCTACATGCGCTCGATGGCGACACGCGACGCATCGAGTGAAATCACCGATTCGTTGTCCGACGTGCTCACGCTGTGCAAGGCCGCGGGCTTCGATCTGATCATTGTCGAGACGTCCGGGATCGGGCAGGGCGACGCGGCGATCGTGCCGTTCGTCGACGAATCGCTGTATGTGATGACGCCCGAATTCGGCGCCGCGAGCCAGTTGGAAAAGATCGACATGCTCGACTTTGCCAGCTTCGTCGCGATCAACAAGTTCGACCGTAAAGGCGCGCCGGACGCGTTGCGCGACGTGGCGAAGCAGGTGCAGCGCAATCGCGGCGACTTCACGAAGGCGCCTGATGCGATGCCGGTGTTCGGCACGATCGCCTCGCGCTTTAACGACGACGGCGTGACCTCGCTTTATCAGCACGTTGCCGAGGCGCTGCGCACGCACGGTCTGCGTTCAGGCGGGGGCCGCCTGCCGATGCTCGACGACCTGCGCTTTTCGAGCGGCCGCAACGCAATCGTGCCGCCCGCGCGTGTGCGATATCTGGCGGATGTTGCACAGACCGTTCACGCGTACCGCGAGCGCGCCGACGCGCAAGCACGCGTGGCACGTGAGCGCTGGCAACTCACCGAAACGCGGCGGATGCTCGACGAAGCGAACGCGAACGCGAACGCAGGCGCAGGCGCAGGCACGAGTTCAGACGCAGGTGCGAGCGCAGGCGCAAACGCGGGCGGCGCCGGAGGCGCAGATGCGGTTGCAAAAGCAGCAGGCCGAGATGCTCCCACTGCAGTTGCAAAAGCAGCAACCCGAAATACCGCAAGCGCATCTGCAGCAACCGAAACAGAACCAGCGAAACACGCACCAACCCAACTCGACACACTCATCGCCCAACGCACCGCCGCCCTCGGCGAGCGCGAACGCAAGCTGCTCGAAGCCTGGCCGCAAACCGTGGCCGCCTATTCCGGCGACGAACACATCGTCCGCATTCGCGATCGCGAAATCCGCACCGCGCTCACCGTTACGACACTATCCGGTTCCGAGGTCCGCAAAGTCGCGCTGCCGAAATTCGTCGACCACGGCGAAATCCTGCGCTGGCTGATGCTCGACAATCTTCCCGGCTACTTTCCGTTCACTGCCGGCGTGTTCCCATTCCGCCGCGAAAACGAAGACCCGACACGGATGTTCGCGGGCGAAGGCGATCCGTTCCGCACCAATCGCCGCTTCAAATTGCTCTCCGAAGGCATGCCGGCCAAACGTCTTTCGACGGCGTTCGACTCGGTCACCCTCTACGGCGAAGAGCCGCACGAGCGGCCGGACATCTACGGCAAGGTGGGCAACTCGGGCGTCTCCGTCGCAACGCTCGACGACATGAAAACGCTCTACGACGGCTTCGATCTGTGCGCGCCTGAGACGTCGGTATCGATGACGATCAACGGCCCGGCGCCGACGATTCTCGCGATGTTCTTCAACGTCGCGATCGATCAGCAGATCGCGCGCATGGCGCAGCAGCAAGACCGTCCGCTCACGGAGGACGAACTCGCCGCCGCCCGCCGCATCGCGCTTGAAAACGTGCGCGGCACGGTACAAGCCGACATCCTGAAGGAAGACCAAGGCCAGAACACGTGCATCTTTTCGACCGAGTTCAGCCTGAAAGTCATGGGCGATATTCAGGCGTACTTTGTCGATCACGGCGTGCGCAATTTCTATTCGGTGTCGATCTCCGGCTATCACATCGCCGAGGCCGGCGCGAATCCGATCTCGCAACTGGCCTACACGCTCGCGAACGGCTTCACGTATGTCGAGGCGTATCTCGCGCGCGGCATGTCAATCGATGATTTCGCGCCGAATCTGTCGTTCTTCTTTTCGAACGGCATGGACCCGGAGTACACGGTGCTCGGCCGTGTCGCGCGACGCATCTGGGCGATTGCCATGCGCGAACGCTACGGCGCGAACGAGCGCAGCCAGAAACTCAAGTATCACGTGCAGACCTCGGGCCGCAGCCTGCATGCGCAGGAGATCGACTTCAACGATATCCGCACCACGCTGCAGGCGCTGATCGCGATCTACGACAACTGCAATTCGCTGCACACCAATGCATTCGACGAAGCGATCACCACGCCCACCGAAGATTCAGTGCGCCGTGCGGTGGCGATCCAGTTAATCATCAACCGCGAATGGGGCTTGGCGAAGAATCAGAATCCGAATCAGGGCAGCTTCGTGATCGAGGAGCTGACCGATCTGGTGGAAGAAGCGGTGCTGGCGGAATTCGATCGACTCACCGAGCGCGGCGGCGTGCTCGGCGCGATGGAAACCGGCTATCAGCGCGGGCGGATTCAGGATGAGTCGATGCTGTACGAGCATCGCAAGCATGATGGCTCGTATCCGATCGTCGGCGTAAACACGTTTTTGAGCACGCATCCGCATGAAGCGCCGCAGCCGATCGCGCTGGCCCGCTCCACCGACGAAGAAAAGCAGAGCCAGTTGAAGCGTCTGCGCGATTTTCAGACGCAGCACTGTGGCGACGCGCCCGCGGCGCTCGAACGCCTGAAGCGCGCCGTAATCGACGATGACAACGTGTTCGCGGTGCTGATGGACGTCGTACGTGTCTGCTCGCTTGGGCAAATCACGCACGCGTTGTTTGAAGTGGGCGGACAGTACCGCCGCAATATGTGACTGCGCTTACCGCGCGATGCCGAGGCGCGCTTTCGCGTCGTTATATTCCTTCGACAGGCGCTCGACCAGTTCGCCGACACTCGGCACATCATCCATCAAGCCGACGCCCTGGCCTGCGCCCCAGATGTCTTTCCACGCCTTCGCCTTGTCGCTGCCGAAGTTCATCGCGGTCTTGTCCGATTCCGGCAGCGCGTCCGGGTCCAGCCCCGCGTTCAGAATACTTTCGCGGATGTAGTTGCCGTGCACGCCGGTGAACAGGTTCGTGTAGATGATGTCTGACGCCGTGGAATTGACGATCGCCTGCTTGTAGCTGTCGACCGCGTGCGCTTCTTTGGTCGCGATGAAACGCGTGCCCATGTAGGCGAGGTCCGCGCCCATTGCCTGCGCGGCGAGAATCGAGCCGCCGTTGGCGATCGAACCGGACAGCACGATCGGGCCGTCGAACATGCGCCGCACTTCGCCGACCAGCGCGAACGGCGAGGTCGTACCTGCATGGCCGCCCGCACCCGACGCCACCAGGATCAGCCCATCGACGCCCGCTTCCAGGGCCTTCTGCGCATGCCGGAGGTTAATCACGTCGTGCAGCACGATGCCGCCGTAGCTATGCACCGCGTCGACGATCTCGCGTGCCGGTGCGCGCAGGCTGGTGATGAAAATCGGTATCTTGTGCTCGACGCACACCCGCACGTCGTGCTCGAGCCGCGTATTCGACTGATGGACGATCTGGTTGACGGCGATCGGTCCGATGATCGCGTCGGGGTTGGCCGCCTTGTGCTCGGCGAGCTGTGCCTGAATCTGCGTGAGCCATTCGTCGAGCAGTTCGGCCGGGCGAGCATTCAGCGCAGGGAACGAGCCGACGATGCCAGCCTTACATTGAGCCAACACGAGTTCGGGATAGCTGACGATGAACATCGGCGAAGCGACGACGGGCAGTGCGAGTTTTTGCAGGACGGCGGGCAATGCCATGGTGCGAGTCTCCTGATAAGCGGACCGGTGCGGTGTAGTACGCCCGGCGATTGTGAGTTTAGCGGCACATGGCCTGGGGTGCGTCGAGGCTGACCGGCATCATGCCGCCGCCGCGATTTCATCACCACGCATTTTCCACGGTCGCCCAAAAATTTAAGAACGATCGTTCGATTATAGGCGAACCTGCCGCGTCATGTCCGTTTAGAACAGTTGGAAGGAGTGTTCAGGTTCTACGCTTGCGTGGGCTATCCCACCCCGCGCCGACACATTGCGCTCCTACAATGCTTTGACTCCTAAACGACAAGAGACCCGCTATGGCCTTCGAGGATTTCACGCCCTTTCGTGTCGCCGTGGGCGACGTCGATATTTTCGGAGTGAAGGGCGGGGCAGGGCCGCCCCTTCTGTTGCTGCACGGCCACCCGCAGTCGCATCTGATCTGGCAGCGTTGCGCGGCGCAACTGGCCGAACACTTCACCGTCATTGCGACCGACTTGCGCGGTTACGGCGCCTCGGGCAAACCGCCGAGCGACGCCGACCACACGCCGTATTCCAAACGCGCGATGGCGGCCGATCAGGTCGCCGTGATGCGCCACTTCGGTTTCGAACGTTTCCTGGTGTGCGCACATGATCGCGGCGCCCGGGTCGCCCACCGGATGGCGCTGGATCATGCCGAGGCCGTCGAACGTTTGATGCTGCTCGACATTGCGCCGACGCTCGCGATGTACGAAGCCACTGATCGCGCCTTCGCCACGTATTACTTCCACTGGTTCTTCCTGATCCAGCCCGAACCGCTGCCGGAGACGCTGATCGGCGCAAACCCGGCCGCGTATGTCGATGCGGTGATGGGTAGCCGTCACGCGGGTCTGGCGCCGTTCATGCCCGAAGCGCTCAACGCCTATCGCAGCGCGCTGGCGCAACCCGGTGCCGTGCATGCGATGTGCGAGGACTACCGGGCGTCGGCGAGCATCGACCTCGAACACGACCGTGCCGACATCGAGCGCGGCCACAAGATCGGCTGTCCGCTGCGTGTGCTGTGGGGCGATAAGGGTGTGATCGAGAAGTGCTTCGACGCGCTGGCGGAATGGCGTCACGTCGCGCGGGACGTGAGCGGGCGATCATTGCCGTGCGGGCATTACATTCCGGAAGAGGCATCGGACGAACTGGTCGCGGAAATGCTGTCGTTCTTCGAAGCGGTCGAACAGTAAGAGTAAGCGGCTGGGGTCGTACACAATGTGCGGCCGCCGGCTCGCCCATGCGTGACGCGGCTGGTGTTTCGTTCACCGCTCGATGCGGCCACCGTTTCTCGCAGGCGCGGGGTGCCTCTGACGCGCGCCTCGCTCAGCCTAACGGCGGCAAGCGGCGCGCGACCGGCGTCGACTTGACGATTGCGGTGCTGGTTTCCGCGCGCTCGGTGACCCTCGACAGAATTTCGTCGAGCTGCTCGATCGAATGCAAATATAGGCGGCAGATGAAGCAGTCGTCGCCCGTCACCTTGTCGCATTCGACAAACTCCGGGATCCGCCTGATCACGTCCTCCACCAGATGCAACTGCCCGGGCAAGGGCTTCACGCGCACGATTGCCTGCAACGTAAAGCCGAGCGCGCGCGGATCGATCTGCACGGTGAAGCGCTCGATCACGCCTTGCGCTTCGAGCCTTCGGACGCGTTCCGCCGTACTTGGTGCCGAAAGGCCAACCAGACGGGCCAGTTCGCTGACCGGCTGGCGGGCGTCCACCGCCAGGGCGGCGAGCAGCGCGCGGTCGGTTTCATCGAGTGTCGCGGGTGTGGCGGGAGCAAGGCGTTTGGTCATGATGGCCTTCGATTATTAGGTTCCCTCGCAGGAAGTTTTAAGTTTAGCCATGTATTCGGGCGATTGGATTAATTACACTGCTTCTCATGCAGGAATCAATTCGAGGATCGAATCATGGCGTCAAATGAAATTCGCCGCGGCGCGGCGGAAATGACCATGGCCATGCTGATGTCCGGCACCATCGGCTGGCTGGTGGTGTCGTCGCAGCAGAGCCCGTTCAACGTGGTGTTCTTTCGCTGCATCTTCGGCGGGGCGACGCTGGCGCTCGTGTGCGCCGTGCTCGGCCTGTTCAGGCGCAAGCTCTTTTCGTGGAAGATGCTCGGCCTCGCGCTGATCGGCGGCGCGGCTATCGTCATCAACTGGGTGTTGCTGTTCGCGGCCTATTCGCGCGCTTCGATTTCGATGGCAACCGCCGTTTACAACACGCAGCCGTTCATGCTGGTCGCGCTCGGTGCGCTGGTGTTTCGCGAGCGCATCAGCGCGTCGACGGTCGCCTGGCTGGTGGTCGCGTTTATTGGCCTCGTGTTCGTGGTGAAGGTCGAGCCGGCGGTGTTGGCGGTGCCGGGACAGTATCTGGTCGGCGTCGCCTATGCCGTGGGCGCGGCGGCCATGTATGCGGTCTCGTCGATCATCACAAAGCGCCTCAAGGGCACGCCACCACATCTGATTGCACTGATTCAGGTGTCGCTCGGCGTCGTGATGCTGACGCCGTTCGTGCACTTCGATGCGTTGCCGACTAGCGGCGTACAGTGGCTCGAACTGATCGTGCTCGGAGTCGTCAACACCGGGCTCATGTACGTGCTGCTCTACGGTGCGATCCAGAAGCTGCCGACCTCGATGACCGGCGCGTTGTCGTTCATCTATCCGGTGGTGGCGATCATCGTCGATCGGGTCGCGTTCGGGCAGAAGCTCGCGTGGATTCAGGTGCTCGGTGCAGTGCTGATCCTGGTCGCGGCCGCCGGCGTGAATCTCGGCTGGCGGATCGTGCCTCAGAAACGCCTGTCTTCGACCTGATGTAAGGGTTGCGGTGCCGATGGAGTGGCCGGTAATACTATGGATTCCGGAGCAACAGCAGCGCTGCTTTGTTCATATAAACGGACCAATGACGCCGAACTCGCGCCACTACGGGGCTTCGTAGCGTGGTCTGTATGCTGGTTTGCAAGGCGGCGTCAAGCTTCTGTAGGGAAATTACTGATGCGGTCAAAAAACCGGCACGCGTATGATTCACTTCGACGCTGATCACGTCCGACAGAATTTCCGCCGCTCGCCTTGGTAGTCGAGCGGCTTTCTTTTTGTGGCGACGTTTATGGTGTTTTCGCGTGCCGTACGCCGCTTATCGCCAGCCCCGTGCGCGTCATGCCGGGCGCGCGACAATGCGCTCGCCATCGATTTCCAATGGCCCGTTTCTGGCCGCCAGCTCCTCGACAATTGTGTGCACCAACGTGGGCCATTCGCCACGCGGCTTGAGCATTGCCGCGGCGGCGCGCATCACGGTGGCATCGTCGACCATCTGCAGCAGGGTGTCGAAGCGCATCGCGCGGACTTCGAGCAGCTTGAACACGATCAACACCTTCAACGCATTCTTCGCATTACGCGCCGGATCGGCGCGCAGCCATGCGACGCGCGAAAACGCCCGTTCAAGCGCCTGCTCGACGTTCGTGAAGGGCGCGCCATGGCCGGGAATCACGAGCCGCACGTCGAGCTTCGCAATGGCTTCGAGCACCGCCTGCTCCTCGGCGAAACCGCTTTCGCCTTCCAGTTCGGGAAAAATCACACCAAAGCCGTTTTCCCACAGCGCGTCCGCGCTGATCAGAATGCGCTCGTCCGGGCAATACAGCATCAACGAATGTGGATCGTGGCCTGGTGCGCCGAGCACTTGCCAATCGAGCGCGCCGAGCCGCAGTTGCGCGCCGGGCGCGATCGTTTCGGTGAAGTTAAAGCGCTCGCAATGCTGACCAGTGGCGCGAAACGTCAGGCGGGCTTCGTCCCAATCGCGCACCGCGTCGGCTTCGGAGGCGGGAATTGCGGTACGGCATGGCCACGTCGACTGCAATAGCGCGTTGCCGCCGCAGTGATCCGAATGCAGATGCGTGTTGACGATCAGATCGAGCGGTCGCGCGCCGAGCGCCTGCCTGAGCAGCGCGAGGGTTTGCGGCGCGTGCGTCGCGTAACCGGTATCGACGAGTGCCGCACACGTGTCGTCGACCAGCAGCACGTTGTTCGACGACAGCCAGCCGCGTTCGAAGACCCGGATCGATTCCGGTAGCGTGATCATAGTGTGCTTTTGCCCATGCGTGTGTCCGCGTTTGAATGTGCCGACGCGTCCGGTTTCGGCATCACCAGGATCGTCGACGTGCCGATCAACATGGTGTCGCCGCGCTGATTCACCACGGTTCCCTCGAGATGCGTCAGATCGCCGTTCAGACTCGGCTTCCAGTAAGCGTCGCGCACGCGCCAGGTGATCGTCAGCGTATCGTTTGCGTGGACGGCTTTCTTCAGCTTGATATCGAACTCGAGTCCGAGCGGTTGCGCGTAGGTCGAAAAATGCGTCGCCAGCAGCGCCATGAAATACGCGGTGGGTTGCGTGCCGGACGCGATCAAACCGCCGAAGCGGCTTTGCGCGGCGTATGCATCGTCGTGATGCAACGGGTTGAAGTCGTTGACGAGCGTGGCGAACGATTTCACCGATTCGGCCGATAGTTCCAGCGTTGAACTGAACGTTTCGCCGATCGTCACGATACGCGGCGCTGCGTTCATCGTTGCGCCTTTGCCTGTTTCGCCATGAACTCCGCGTGGCGCTCCTCGATCGCGTCCCAGATGGCGCGCTTCGCGTCGTCGTCGAACGAAGACCAGCCGGCGATTTCGTCGATCGTGCGCAAGCAGCCTTCGCACCAACCGGTCGAAGCGTCCATCTTGCACACGCTGATGCAGGGCGATGGCACGGCAGCCTCGTCGTCTTCGTTATCGATGCCCGCTATCATGGCTTCACACCGTCTCGCGCAACGCCACGTCGATCACCGGTGCACCCGTCAACGCGATCAATTCCTGTGCTGTCAAATTGAACACCGCATGCGGATGACCCGCGGCGGCCCACAGACTGTCGAGTTCCAGCAGATCGGCATCGATCAGCGTGACCGGTTCCGTGGCGTGGCCGATCGGGCATACACCGCCGATCGCATAACCGGTTTTCTCGCGGACGAACTTCGCGTCTGCACGGCCGATCTCGCCGACTTGCGCCGCGACCTTTTTTTCGTCGACGCGATTCGCGCCGCTCGCGATCACCAGTACCGGTGCGTCGTCTTTGCGGCGGCGAAACAGGATCGACTTGGCGATCTGCGCGACCGAGCAGCCGAGACCGGTTGCGGCTTCCGCGGAGGTCTTGCCGGTTTCCGGCAGCATCACGATCCGCCCAGCGTGGCCGCGTTCACGCAACAACAGTGCGACGCGGCGTGCGGAGTCGGGCAACGCGGCGAGATCGTCGGAATCGAGGGAAGCGTGATCCGTCATTGTTCTATGTCCTGAATGGATTGCAAGGGTCAGACGCAGTTGGCCTGTTCGCTGCGTGCTTTGGCAAGCAGCGCCTTGCCGGCGCGCGAGACGTTGGGCCGGCCGATCGACGTCGAAATGAAATCGCCGATCGCGACAACTTGCGCGAGGTCGATGCCGGTTTCGATGCCGAGGCCGTTCATCAGATACAGCACGTCTTCGGTCGCGACGTTGCCGGTCGCGCCCTTCGCATACGGGCAGCCGCCGAGCCCTGCCACTGAAGCGTGATAGATCTCGATGCCTTCCTGCAACGCGGCGTAGATGTTCGCGAGCGCCTGACCGTAGGTGTCGTGGAAGTGACCCGACAGACGTTCACGCGAGAATACCTTGGTGACCGCTTCGAACACTTCGCGCGAGCGTTTCGGCGTGCCGACACCGATCGTATCCGCGATATCGATCTCGTCGCAGCCGAGGGCCGCGAAACGTTCGACCACGTCGACCACCGACGCCACCGGCACTTCGCCTTGATACGGACACCCGAGCGCACACGACACGCTGCCGCGAATCCGCAGGCCGTGTTCCTTGGCCGCCTGAGCGACGGGCGCGAATCGATCGATGCTTTCCGCGATGCTGCAATTGATGTTCTTCTGCGAGAACGCTTCACTGGCGGCGCCGAAGATCACGATCTCGTCCGCGCGCGCGGCGAGCGCGCCTTCGAAACCGCGCAGGTTCGGCGTCAGCACCGAGTAGATCGTGCCGGCACGGCGCTCGATGCCGGCCATGACGTCGGCGCCGTCGGCCATTTGCGGCACCCATTTCGGCGACACGAACGACGCTGCTTCGACGTTGCGAACACCCGCTGCGGACAAGCGGTTGATCAACTCGATCTTGATCGCGGTGGCGACGAATTCTTTCTCGTTCTGCAGGCCGTCACGCGGACCGACTTCGACGATTTTGACGCGTTGGGGCAAGGCCATGATGTGTCTCCTGTGTCGACCGGAGTTTGCGCTTTAGCGCATTACTCCGGTCCCATGCAATGAGCCCGCGCGTGGCGGCGCTCCTTCAGTTCGATTCAGTAGTGTTCAAAACCCGTGCTCGATATCCGAGTTCAGTCTCCACGCTCAGTATCCACGCTCAATATCGACCACGCCGGTAACCGTTTCGCCGCGCATCAGCGCTGCCATTTTTCGTGCAACCTGCGCGACGCTGTCTTCGCGCAACGTGAGCGCGGAGATGTGCGGCGTAATCGTGATGCGCGGCTCCTGCCAGAACGGATGATCGGCCGGCAACGGTTCTTCGCGAAACACGTCCAGCGTCGCGGCGGCGAGTTGGCCGCTTGCGAGCGCTTCGAGCAGATCCTGTTCGACCAGGTGGCCGCCGCGTGCGACGTTGATCAGATACGCCCCCTTCACGAGCTTCGAAAAGGTGCGTTTGTTCAGCACGTCGCCCGTATCCGGCGTATGCGGCAGCAGATTCACCAGCACTTTCACGCCGTCGAGAAACGCATCGAACTGCGCAACGCCTGCGAACGTCGTAATGCCGTCGACTTGCCGCGCACCGCGGCTATACCCGCGCACCGGCATGCCGAACGCCGCGACCGCTTGTGCGACATGCGCACCGAGCACACCCAGCCCGAGCACGCCGACGGTGAAGGTCTCGCGCGGATGCGGATCGAGCACTTCCCAGCGGTGCTCGCTTTGCAGCGTTTGATATTCGTCGAAACGGCGCAGGTAGCGCAGCACCGCATGCGTCACATACTCGGCCATTTGCGGCGCCATGCCGGTGTCTTCGAGCCTGATCAACTGGGCGTTGCGCGGCAGCGTGCCGGGTTGTTCGTGTTCGAGCGCGAGGATTGCATCGACGCCCGCGCCGAGATTGAAGATCGCGCGCAGATCGTCGCGGCCGGCCAGCATCTCACGTGGCGGGCGCCATACGACCGCGAAGTCGGCCGGTTCGGTGTCGCCCGTCTGCCATTCGCGCAGATCGGCTTCCGGCAGCGCACGGGCGAAGTCGTGAAGCCACGCGGCGGCGTCGGCATGCGGCATGTAGAAGAGGATTTTCATACGGTCCGGAAGGCGCGTGCGTTGTCGAGTCTGGTGGCGGGAAAGGCCCGAAAGTACGGCTGCAGCGCCCGCGGCGCTTCAGACGACGCTTGCGGCATGGGCCTCCTCCTTTTATGGATAGGCTTCATTCTACTTTTTCGAGGCGAATCGCGTGCGTTTGCGCACGAGCGTGCGGTTTTGGCGGCAACACCGGCTTGGCTACGTACCTCGGCTTGGCGCGGCGGCTGCACATTCACCCCATAACCAAAGCACAAAAACTTGGTTCACCCCTGCCGCGCCTGGCGGGACAATCATTTTCCGGATTCCGGCAGCGAGGGACAGACATGCTTTCATGCACCAAATCGACATGGCCGCCGCGGCTCGTCACCGTTCCCGGTCTGCACGGCAGCGAGGGCGCGCACTGGCAAACATGGCTCGAGAGGCAATTCGCGCGCTCGCTGCGCGTCGAACAGGCCGATTGGGACGCTCCGGACGTCGCTGTCTGGGCGAAGTCGCTGCGCGATCTGATCGCGCGCGAGCGTGGGCCGTTCGTGCTGGCCGCCCACAGCTTCGGCTGCCTTGCGACTGCGCATGCGTTGCAGCAGGCCTCTTATGCGAACGACGTGGTCGGTGTGCTGTTCGTCGCGCCTGCGAGCCCGGAGAAATTCGCCTTTGCCGGACCGTTCGACGCACGGCGCCTTGGCGTGCCGTCGATTCTGATCGGCAGCGAAACCGACCCGTGGATGCCGCTCGCCGGGTCGCGCGATCTCGCACAGCGTTTCGGCAGCGCATTCGTCAATCTTGGCGACGCGGGACACATCAACACCGCGGCGGGATTCGGTCCGTGGCCGCGTGCCAAGTATTTCGTCGATACGCTGGTGCATTGCGCGGCGCCGCTGCGCTTTCGCGAGGAGGCGTTCGAGGTCGCGCAGCACGCGTTCGTTTGAGTGAGTTTGAGTGGGTTTGAGTGCTTCCGTCCGGCGTTTCGGTGTCGATTGCCGGACAGGTGATTGCGTCATCAGATGCATAACTGAGCGCCCAGTCGAGCGCGAGTGAACAAGTAAGCGATCCGTTAGAATCCCGCTTCACGCTGCACGATTGTGCGGCCACAGATTTTTATCATCGATAGGCGGGGACAGGATGGCAGGCAAGACGGGGACATCACGCTGGTTCGCAGCCGGCATGACGGCAATGACGCTCGCGCTCAGCGGGATCTCGACCGCGCACGCGGACACGTCGCTGCTCAACGTGTCGTACGACGTGACGCGCGAGTTGTACAAGGACATCAACGCCGGCTTCATCGCGGCATATAAGCAGAAGAGCGGCGAGACGGTCTCGATTCGCCAGTCGCATGGCGCGTCGAGCGCGCAGGCGCTGTCGGTATTGCAAGGACTGCAGGCTGACGTCGTGACGATGAACCAGCCGAACGACATCGACCTGCTCGCCGAAAAGGGCCAACTGGTACCCGCCAACTGGCGCGCGCGTTTGCCGGACGACAGCGCCCCGTACACCACGACGATGGTGTTCCTCGTGCGCAAGGGCAATCCGAAGCACATCAAGGACTGGGACGATCTCGCCAAACCTGGCGTGCAAGTGGTGATCGCGAATCCGAAGACCTCGGGTAACGGCCGCTACGCGTATCTGGCGGCGTGGGGCTATCGCAAGCAACACGGCGGCACCGATGCCCAGGCGCTCGACTTCGAAAAGGCGATCTTCAAAAACGTGCCGGTGCTCGACACGGGCGGCCGCGGCGCGACGACCACGTTTACACAACGCGGCATCGGCGACGTGCTGGTGACGTTCGAGAACGAAGTGTCGTTGATCGACACGGGTGTGGGCGCGGGCAATTTCGAAGCGGTGTATCCGTCGGTGAGCCTGCTGGCTGCACCACCGGTATCGATCGTCGACAAGGTGGTCGACAAGCGCGGCACGCGCAAGGAAGCGCAGGCGTACCTCGACTATTTGTGGTCGCCGGCCGCGCAGGAAATCATTGCGGAGCATCATCTGCGGCCGCGCGACAAGAACGTGCTCGCGAAGCATGCGGCGGAGTTCAAGTCGATCAAGACCTTCACCGTTGAAGAGATGTTCGGCAACTGGCAGAAAGCGCAGCAAACGCATTTCTCCGATGGTGGGACGTTCGATCAGATCATCGTGGACAAGAAGTAAATCTCTGCGTCAGACGTAAGAAGGCCGCCTCGTTTCTGAACTGCATCCCGAATCGTCGGACAGATGCCCAACTTACTTTGGGATGCAGTTCAGAAACGAGGCGGCCTTTTTTATGCGTGTATTTGATCACACACGCCTCGTACGCGCAGTGCTTTAGTTCGGCGCAGCGTGCGCGTTTTGATCATGTGCGCAGCTATGCTCGCAGCCGCTTTGATCCAGCGGCATCTGCTGCGCCGCTTCCGCGCGAATACCAAGGCGCTCGAGCAGTTTGCGGTCCGCTTCGGCTTGCGGGTTGCTGGTGGTCAGCAACTGGTCGCCGTAGAAAATCGAGTTCGCGCCAGCCAGGAAACACGAGGCCTGCAACGCTTCGTCCATCTGCTCGCGGCCAGCCGACAGACGCACCATTGCGCGCGGCATCGTGACGCGGGCAACCGCGATCGTTCGGACGAATTCGAACGGATCGATTGCTTCGGTGCCGGTCAGCGGCGTACCTTCCACTTGCACCAGGTTGTTGATGGGCACCGATTCCGGATACGGCTCCATGTTCGCCAGTTGCGCGATCAGGCCGGCGCGCTCACGGCGCGATTCGCCCAAACCGACAATACCGCCGCAGCATACGTTGATGCCCGCATCGCGCACGCGCTCCAGCGTGTCGAGACGGTCCTGATACGTGCGCGTTGAAATGATCTGGCCGTAGAACTCCGGCGACGTATCGAGGTTGTGGTTGTAGTAGTCGAGACCCGCATCGCGCAGACCTTGCGCCTGATGCGTCTCGAGCATGCCGAGCGTCACGCAGGTTTCGAGGCCCATCGCCTTTACACCGCGGATCATGTCCTTGATCGGCTCGAGGTGGCGGTCCTTCGGATTGCGCCACGCCGCGCCCATGCAGAAGCGCGTCGCGCCGTTTTCCTTGGCGACCTTTGCAGCGGCCAGGACTTCATCGACCGGCATCAGCTTGTCGGCTTGCAGGCCCGTGTCGTGATGCACCGACTGCGGACAGTACGCGCAATCTTCTTCGCAACCGCCCGTCTTGATCGACAGCAGCGTTGACAGTTGCACGGTGTTGGCGTCGAAATGCTCGCGGTGGATTTGCTGCGCGCGGAACATCAGGTCGTTGAACGGCAGTTCGTACAACGCGACGATGTCGGCGACGCGCCACTTGGCCACCGGCTTGGCGCCTGCTGCGGCATTGTTGTTGGCGGCGGCTGGCGTCGGAGCGATGTTCAGTTGCGTCATGTCGTCAATCCTCGTGGACGGATGTAATGGGTTTTCAGCGCTGCGCGTGACGCAGCGTCTGCAGGAGTCGGTTGATGTCGAGTTGATCCGCCGCGAGTTCGGGCGAAATCGGGCTCAAATGCGGCACGATGCCGAGCAGGGGCGCGTCGTGTTCACGCGCAAGATGCTCGCGAATCGAGGCAATGTTTTCGTCGGGGAACGTCATGTCGGGATCGACGCGATTCGCCACCCAGCCGGCAAGCGTGAGGCCGCGCGCAGTGATCGCTTCAGCGGTGAGCAGCGCATGGCTGATGCAGCCGAGGCGCATGCCGACCACCAGTACGACCGGCAGTTTCAGCGCGACGGCGAGATCGGCGGTGTCTTGCGTCACGGTCAGCGGCACGCGAAAACCGCCGACGCCTTCGACTACGACGATCTCGGCTTGCTTCAAAGCTTGCGCATGACAATCGACGATGTGGTCGAGATCGAACGTAACGTTTTCCAGCGCGGCGGCGATGTGCGGCGCGGCGGGTTCCTTCAACAGATAGGGCGTGCGAATCGCTGGCGGCAGCAGGACGCTCGACGCCGCGTCGAGCTGATCCGCGTCTTCGTTATGCAAGACGCCGTCGACTTCGAATGCGCCCGCGGCAATCGGCTTCATCGCGGCGGCTTGCAGGCCTTCGCGAACGAAGCCGCGCAGAAGCGCTGCGGACACGAACGTCTTGCCGATTTCCGTATCGGTGCCGGTGACGAATAACGACAGCGCGCTTTGACTCGAACCAATCATGCCGCCTTCGCCCCGAGTTGTTGCAAGCCCGCTTCGAGCCGGTCCAGATCCGCTTGCGAATGCGCGGCGGAAAGCGAAATGCGCAGCCGCGACGTACCCGCGGGCACGGTCGGCGGACGGATCGCCGGCACCCAGAGACCCGCGCGATCGAGCGTGGCCGCGATGTCGAGCGTGGCATCGTTCGCCCCGATGATCAGTGGTTGCACGGCGGTGTGCGAATCGACCGGCAGCCACGGCGTGGCTTTTAGCATGGCGCGCGTGCGTCTGATCAATTGCTGGAGATGGGCGCGCCGCGCGTCACCTTCTTCGCCACCGATAATGCGCAGACTCGCCGACACGGCATGCGCTGCAGCGGGAACCGAAGCGGTCGTGAAGATGTACGGACGCGCGCGTTGCACGAGCCATTCGATCACGGTCTCATGAGCGGTGACAAAAGCGCCCGAAACACCTGCGGCCTTGCCAAGCGTGCCGATCGAGATCAGATTCGGCGAGCGCAACGCGGCCTCGGCGATTGCGCCGCGGCCTTGCGGACCGAGTACGCCGAAACCGTGCGCATCGTCGACGATCAACCACGCGCCGTGCTGTTCCGCGAGTTCGAGCAAACGCGCTAGGGGCGCGATATCGCCGTCCATGCTGAACACGGTATCGGAGACGATGACTTTGACGTCGGCGTCCGACGCCTCGAGCATCGCGCTCAACGCTTCCATATCGCAATGCGGATAGATCTGCACGTCGGCGCGAGACAGGCGCGCGCCGTCGATCAGCGACGCGTGATTCAGCGCATCGGAGAAGAGCGTCGTGCCCCGGCCCGCGAGCGCGGTGAGCGTCGCGAGATTTGCCATGTAGCCGGTGCTGAAATAGAGCGCGCGTGGCGTATCCACGAATCCACCGACGAATTCGGCCAGATCGTCTTCCAGTTGTGCATGCGCGCGCGAGTGGCCGCCGAGCAGATGCGAGCCGCCACTGCCCGCGCCGTAGCGTTGCGCGCCTTCTGCGATAGCAGTGATCAATAGCGGATGCGCGGCGAGCCCGAGATAGTCGTTACTGGCGAAGCCGATGATTGCGCGGCCGTCGACCGTCATGTGCGCGGCGCACGGCGTGTCGGCGGTGCGGCGCCGACGGCGCAGGCCGCGTTCATCGATTTCCTTGAGGCCTTGTGTGAGCGTGTCGAGCAATTGCATTAGCGGGTCTCCGCGAGCGTCGCTTCGAAGGTCTCGCGTGTGCGCGAGGCGAGCAGCGCGATTTCTTCGTCGTCGAGGATGTAGGGGGGCATCAGATACACCGTGGTCGAAATCGGGCGCAGCAGCAGTTCGCGCTGCAACGCGTTTTCGAAGAAGCGGCGCGAGAATGTTTTGGCTTGCTGAGCGTCGTCGATCACTGCATCGAACGCGAAGATCGTGCCGCACTGACGCAGATTGCGCACCTGCTTGTGTTCGGCGAGCGGTGCGAGCGCGGCCTTCAACTTCGCGGACTTCTGCACGTTGACGGCGAGTACGTTGTCGCTCGCGAACAGATCGAGCGTGGCGAGCGCCGCGCGGCATGCGAGCGGATTGCCCGTGTACGAATGCGAGTGCAGGAAGCCGCGCGCGGTATCGTCGTGATAGAAGGCCTGGAAAATTTCATCGCGCGACAGCACGATCGAAAGCGGCAGATAGCCGCCGCTGATGCCTTTCGACAGACATAAGAAGTCCGGCCAGATACCGGCTTGTTCGCATGCAAAGAAGGTTCCCGTGCGTCCGCAACCGACGGCGATTTCATCGGCGATCAGATGCACGCCGTACTGATCGCAGAGCGCGCGCAAGCCGGCGATATACGACGCGTCGTGCATCGCCATGCCGGCCGCGCATTGCACGAGCGGCTCGACGATCAGCGCGGAGATTTTCGTGGCGCGTGCTTCGAACAACGAGCGAACCTGATCGAGCGCGCGGCGTGCGACGTCGGCTGCGCTTTCGCCGGCTTGCGTCAGGCGCGCATCGGGCGAAGCGACGACGTGTGCGTTGCGGATCAACGGATCGTAGGCGTCTTTGAAGAGTGCGACATCGGTGACGCCGAGTGCGCCAATGGTTTCGCCGTGATAGCCGTTGGCGATGCAGACGAATTCCTGCTTGTCCGCGAAGCCGCGATTGCGCCACGAGTGGAAGCTCATCTTCAGCGCGATTTCGACCGCCGATGCGCCATCGGACGCGAAGAACGCGTGACCGAGTGTGTTGTTGGTGAGCGCGCTGAGGCGCTCCGCGAGTTCGATGGCCGGTTCATGCGTGCAGCCGGCGAGCATCGCGTGTTCTAGCGTGTCGAGCTGATCTTTCAGTGCCGCGTTGATGCGCGGGTTGGCGTGACCGAACAGGTTGACCCACCAGGAGCTGATCGCGTCCAGATAACGGTTGTTTGCGCGGTCGTAAAGCCACGCGCCCTGGCCTCGTGCAACCGGGATTAGCGGCAGGCGCTCGTGATGCTTCATCTGGGTGCAGGGGTGCCAGACGGCACGCAGGCTGCGGGTGATCCAGTCTTCAGGGGATGCTGAGTTTTCCAAAAGGTACTCCAGGGTGCTTTTTTGCCTGCTGCCCGGCTGGCTTTTTTCGGGCCTTCATTCGCGCTGCGCTTTTTTTCTTTGCGCTGCGCGCGGCCTTGGGAAGGCGTGCGGGGTCGAGATTAGCGGTTTATTTCGCGCTGTGCACCAGGGGCTGGGGTTTGGTTTTTGCCTGCGGCGCTGGGGTTTGGCGCTGTTCGATGCAGGTCGTTTCAGTTTTGTTCTGAAGCTCGCTGATCGGCGGAGTTGACGACGGCAAAGTAGTTGGACCTTGTGGGCGGGAATTTGGGGTTTAGGGCGGGGTTGCTTGTTTTTTTGCCTGCGCGGCGCTTTTTTGTCTGTATGCCTGTGGCGTTGGCCTTTCGTTGGTCTGGCTTTTTGGCCTTTCCTTGATTTCTTCGTGGTCTATTAGCGTCGCCCCTGTGCGGGGCGGGCACCTACTTCTCTTTGCCGCCGCAAAGAGAAGTAGGCAAGAGAAAGCGGCTCAAACCGCTAACTCTTAAGCGGGCCCCCCGCACAGCCACGGTAGTGGTGCATCTGGAATCCGTGCCCTCGCACATTCCGCGTGAACGACAAGGGGCTCATCAGCTCCCACTCCGCACTGCGTGCGTCGCGGATGGGCATGCACGGGAAACCAGAGGCTTCGTTTGGGCGTAGTAGGAGCCGTCGGCTTCGCCTCGGCGGCGGCGGCGTTGCTGGGGAAACCAGGGGATTCGTTTGAGCGTGTGGGGGCCATCGGTTCCGCCTCGGCGACGGCGCCGTTGCTGGGGAAACTAGAGGTTTCGTTTGGGCGTGGTAGGAGCCGTCGGCTTCGCCTCCGCGACGACGGCGTTGCGTGGGGAACCAAGGGCTTCGTTTAAGCGCAGTGGGGACCATTGGCTTTGCTTTGGCGGGGCGCCGAATGGAGCGCGAGGGCGAAAACGCGGCGATCGGTTCTTTGAAGTACGCGTCGGCGCGCGCAGCGCCGCCGGAAGTATGACGGCCTCGTCACTCACGTCGAATGTGCGAGAACACAGATTCCAGATGCACCACTACCGCGACTGTGCGGGGGCCCGCTTAAGAATTAGCGGTTTGAGCCGCTTTCTCTTGCCTACTTCTCTTTGCGGCGGCAAAGAGAAGTAGGTGCCCGCCCCGCACAGGGGCGACGCTAATAGACCACTAAGAAAACAAGGAAAGGCCAACGCCACAGGCAACCAGACGAACAAGCGCCGCGCAGGCAAACAAATCAGGGAATGGCGAACGCCACAGGTCAACAGACAAACAAGCGCCGACTAGGCAAACAGATCAAGGAAAGCCCAACGCCATAGGCCATCAGACAAGACGCGCGGAACAGGCCAAAACCTAACCCTTAATTCCGACTAGCAATAGCCCGTCGCTCACTATCAGAGCCAGACGAAGAAGACTCCGCCGTCTGCGAAGACTGAGCCCCCCATACAACGGAGTTATCCACCGCATACAACCGGCAAGGCGCCGAACTCTGCTTCTGGCAATTCGCAATAGCGACCGACATCGGATTGTCGCCGCCTTCCGCCCACGACCAAGCCCCCGTATCCGACACAGCAAAAGCCCGGCTAGGGTACTGATGCAGGAAGTTGCGATATCCATTGCGGCCCGCTTCGTCGACAAACGGGACAGAGTTGACTGCATCGACAGCAGCAAACCCGCTCGCCTTCGGCGCTGAAGGATCATCGACCCGATATTGAACGCCAGTAGGCATACCCGCTTGAGCGAGAAACGCCTCGACCGCAGGCCACCACACATGCACGCCATCGCGATCGCCCACGAGCCGATGTGCGTCATTCTTGTAGTTGCCGAAATCCACCATCTTCGCGCTCGCACCGTGCGCGGCATACGCGGCATACATGCCGGCCACCAGCGGCGCGGTCCATACCGAATCGTTATCGCCATACAACCACAGTGATGGCACCTTCGTTTTTTCGCCATACGCGCCGAATGCGTGCGTCA
This sequence comes from Paraburkholderia sp., assembly GCF_035656215.1. Classification (GTDB taxonomy): domain Bacteria; phylum Pseudomonadota; class Gammaproteobacteria; order Burkholderiales; family Burkholderiaceae; genus Paraburkholderia. The sequence continues at coordinate 16,504 of NZ_DASRSY010000337.1, read as the reverse complement.
GGTTGCCCTGCCAGTCAGCACATGCGTCCTGCCGCAAACCACCCGAGAAATTGATCAAGGCCCGCACGCCCGGTGCAGCCTCAGGACCATAAGCTATCGTCGCAAGGCCACCGTGCGAGGTACCGGCCACCACAATGTGCGTCGCATCCACGTACGGCTGCTTCGACATGAAATCGATCGTCGCGGCCACGTCGCCGGCTTGACCGACGCCGTTGCGTTCGACGTCGCAGCCGTCCTGCTGATAAGTGCCGTCCGAATGGCCGAAGCCCTGACGGTTCGGCGCCACCACCACGTAGCCGCGGCGCACGAATTCGCGCGCGAACGGCAGTGGGTCGCTGCGCTCCTGCGTGCGCGGGTCGCCGGGAATCTTGCCGTGGTTGAAAACGATCATCGGAAACGGGCCTGCGCCGTCCGGTTTGTAAATCGTCGTTTCGAGCGTGACCGTGCCGGCAGCGTTGACCGGTACGCGGATGATCTGTTCGTTGAGGCCCGCAGTGGGCAGATAGACGTCGTCGTCGAGCGCGATGCGCGGCACGTGTGCACGGGTGAGCGGCCCCGTCTGGGTGTCGGCGAGGGGGTCGGCATGCGCGAGTGCGACAGCGCAGATCGCCGTTGCACACATCACCGCACCCTTCGTCAGAACCTTGCTGAACACCATTGACGCACCTGCCTCAAAAACCTGCCCTGAACACCGTGATGTTTTGTCTGTCGAATGTCATCGCTAACAATTGCCTTTCATTAGCGTTTTCGACAAACAAAAACACACTCGCGTACGAAGTGCGCCAAGCGCACGCACGCTAATCGAGATCGCACGGGATAAACCCAAATGGCCGACGCGACCCCACGCGCCGATGATGAGCGCCACAGACGCTGCCCGGCACCGCCGTCGACCCCTGACTGATGGGCTCGGCTGGGCGCCTGCGCATTTTGCGGAATCGGTATGGACCTGTTCTCGCAACGTGACGTCACAAACCTACGGCCTCATCCTGGCACGACAATTTTGTTTTGTGCAATCAAGGAGAACCCGCGACGAAAAAATTGCCGCATGTGGATCGAGGCACCTTCGCCTGCCGGGCGGCTGCAAAGCGCCGATCTCGCGGTGCCTGGCTGCACGAAGCAATTCGTCGCATCGTGCGGGCTGTGGTGTCGAGCCAACACGAAAAAAAGCCCTCGTTTGAGGGCCATATGTGATCACGCTGGGAGTTACGTAGTTGAGTTGTGTAAGGCTTTGGAAGGTGCGGCTTATTCGCGCACGTCGCCGTCGACATAGCGCCAGCATCGGTCTTCGCCACGTACGAAGCGACTCAGTTCGTGTAGCCGGTGGGCGCGGCCGCCTATCTTGTATCGTGCGACGAATTCGACCGTTGCATGATCGGCGTTGGTTTCGGCGAAGGTCTTGATCTGCAGTCCGAGCCAACGCGGCGCGTCGGGGGCGGCAGGGTCGGTGTCGAGATCCGTGGGGCAGGTGTGCGGTGCCCAGGTCGCGCGCAAATAATCCGTTGCGCCCACAACATATGCGCTGTAACGCGAGCGCATCAGTTCGAGCGCGCGCGGTGCCGCTTCGCCGCCATCAATATAGCGGCCACAACATTGCGCGAAGCGCGGCGGTTTGGCGCCGCTGCGCTGATCGGGCGCGGCGCCGCCGCAGGGACAGTCGGACGGTCGTTGCGTTGACAACAATGGCTTATTCATCAGGCTTTCAGGCAAGACCGCGCGCGATCAAAATTTTCTGGATGTCGCTGGTGCCTTCGTAGATCTGGCACACGCGCACATCGCGGTAGATGCGTTCGACGGGGAAGTCGCTCAGATAGCCGTAGCCGCCATGAATCTGCAAGGCTGCCGAGCAGATACGCTCCGCGGCTTCGGAAGCGAACAGCTTGGCCATGGCCGCTTCGGTCAGGCACGGCTGGCCGGCATCTTTTAGCGATGCGGCGTGCCAGATCAACTGACGCGCGGCTCCGAGTTGGGTCGCCATATCGGCGAGACGGAATTGCACGGCCTGGTGCGAAAACAGCGGCTGGCCGAAGCTCTCGCGCTCTTTCGCATAGCCCAATGCCGCCTCGAACGCGGCGCGCGCCATGCCGACGCTCTGCGCCGCGATACCGATGCGTCCGCCTTCGAGCCCCGATAGCGCAATCCGATAGCCTTCGCCTTCCGCGCCGATCAGGTTCGCGGCCGGCACACGGCAATCCTCGAAAATAATCTGTGCCGTGTCCGACGAATGCTGACCGAGCTTTTCTTCGACACGCGCAACGACGTAGCCCTTCGTATCGGTAGGCACGATAAACGCGCTGATGCCGCGCTTGCCCGCCGCCTTGTCGGTCACGGCCATGACGATCGCGACGTTGCCGTTCTTGCCACTCGTGATGAACTGTTTGACGCCGTTCAACACGTAGCCGTCGCCATCGCGTGTCGCGGTGGTGCGCAGCGCGGAGGCGTCCGAGCCCGCTTGCGGTTCAGTCAGACAAAACGCACCGAGCATCTCGCCGCGCGCGAGCGGCGTGAGCCAGTCGCGTTTCTGCGCGTCGTTGCCATAGGTCAGCAGGATGCTGCATACCGGGCAGTTGTTGACCGAAATCGCGGTCGAGGTGCCGCCGTCGCCCGCAGCAATTTCTTCGAGGATCAACGCGAGCGCCAGCGCATCCATGCCGGCGCCGCCGTACGCTTCGGGCACCAGCACGCCATACGCGCCGAGTTCGGCGAGCTGGCGATGCACGTCCTTCGGAAAGATGCGCTCACGGTCCCATTGCGCTGCGTGCGGGGTGACCGCTTCGCGGACGAACGTACGCACCGCATCGCGGATCATCTGGTGATCCTGATCAAGCACCATGGCTTGGTCTCCTCGTTAATCTCTCCACGTGTCTCTTTACCAGTCGAGCGCCGTGCCGTCGTATTGATAGAAGCGTCCGTTGAACGCTTCGGGTGCCGCCGCTGCCTGCGCGAGCACGTCACGCATGCCGGTGACGCTACGCGCCGGATCGATCGCCGCTTGCGCGCCACCCATGTCGGTGCGCACCCAGCCGGGGTGCAGTGAAATACACGTGGCGCGTGTTGTTTCGAGCGAGGCGATCTTCAGCGCGTCGTTCAGCGCCGCCTTACTCGCCCGATACAGCCAGCCGGTCGTGCCGCTTGCATCGCCGATGCTGCCCATCTTGCTTGAAATTACCGCGAACACACCGCCGGCCTCTTCGACGAGCGGCAGCAGGATCGGGATCAGCTGCATCGGGCCGCGCACGTTGGTATGCATGACCTGGTCGAAATCGTCGGCGGTGATCGTCTCGAGGCCTTCCGTGCGCGGGCCGTACACGCCCGACACCAGCACTGCCGCGTCGAGCCGTTCGCCGTCGAGCTTCCAGCCGAGCGCGGCAATTTCCTCGGGCACGGTGACGTCGAGTGAAAAGGTCTCCGCGCCGAGCGCCTTTAACGCGTCGAGTGCAGCGCCGTCGCGCGCGGTGGCGAGCACGCGCCAGCCGCTCTTCCTGTACTGCCGCACAAACTCCTGACCGATGCCGCGCGATGCACCGACGATCAACACTGTCTTCATCGAATCACCTCAAGCCCTCGAACGCCTGGAAACAGCGTGTTAAACCAGTTCAATGCCCATCGCGGTCGCTTCGCCGCCGCCGATGCACAGCGTCGCAACGCCACGCTTCAGACCGCGCTTTTTCAACGCGCCGATCAGCGTGACGAGAATCCGCGCGCCCGACGCGCCGATCGGATGACCGAGTGCGCAGGCGCCCCCGTTCACGTTCACCTTGTCGTGCGGCAGATGATGCTCCTTCATCGCGGCCATCGTGACCACCGCGAACGCCTCGTTGACCTCATACAGATCCACTTCGTCGGCGCGCCAGCCGTTCTTCTCGAACAACTTGCGAATCGCACCGACCGGCGCGGTGGTGAACTTCGCCGGTTCTTGCGCGAAGGTGGCGTGGCCAACCACGCGAGCAAGCGGCTCGACGCCGAGACGCTTCGCGGTCGATTCGCGCATCATCACGAGCGCTGCGGCACCATCGGAAATCGACGACGAGTTCGCCGCCGTGACCGTGCCGGTTTTACTGAACGCTGGCTTGAGTGTCGGGATCTTGTCGAGGTTCGCTTTGAACGGCTGCTCGTCGTGATCGATGGTCACGTCGCCCTTGCGGCTTTCCACCTTCACCGGCGCGATTTCCCATGCAAACGAGCCGTCTTCATTCGCGCGCTTTGCACGATTCAGGGACTCGATGGCGAACGCGTCCTGCGCTTCGCGCGTGAAGTCGAACGACGCCGCGCATTCCTCCGCGAAGGTGCCCATCAGGCGGCCTTTTTCGTAGGCGTCTTCGAGACCGTCGTAGAACATGTGGTCGATCACCTGGCCGTGGCCCATACGCATGCCGTTACGCGCCTTCGGCAAAAGGTACGGTGCGTTGGTCATGCTCTCCATGCCACCGGCGACGATCACGTCGACCGAGCCCGCGGCCAGCATGTCATGCGCGAACATTGCCGCGCGCATGCCGGAGCCGCACATCTTGTTGACGGTCGTGCTGCCGGTGCTCAACGGCAAGCCGGCGCCGAGCGCGGCCTGACGCGCCGGTGCCTGGCCGAGACCGGCGGGCAACACGCAACCCATCACCACCTCGTCGATCTGCTCAGGCTTCAGGCCGGCGCGTTGCACCGCGGCTTCGATTGCGACCGAGCCCAACTGCGGCGCGGTTAGCGTTGCGAAATCGCCCTGAAATGCCGCCATCGGCGTGCGGGCTACACCTACGATTACGATTGGATCAGACTTTGTCTCGCTCATGTTTGTCTCACTCGTGTTTAAGCTCTTTGATCACACCTTCGACGATGGCCGGCACATCGCCGAGCTGGGCCGCGTCGGCGGCCGCTGCATCGTTGTCTTCCTGGTACGCACCGCCGGCCGATACGGCCGTGATGCAGCGCTTGTAGGTTGCATCGAGTGCCGCGGGGTCGTTGATTGTCATGCCGAGGTCGCGCACCTTGCCGTCATGGACGCCATACACCCAGCCATGAACCGTGAGTTCCTGGCCGCGTGCCCATGCGTCGTTGATGATGGTGGTCCGGCATACGTTCATGACCTGCTCGATCGCATTCAGCTCGACCAGGCGACGATGGCGCGCCTCGCCAAGCGGCCACTCTTCGATCAACGCGGCGTGCTTGGTGCGCACGTCCTGCACGTGATGCAGCCAGTTATCCGCCAGACCCACGCGACGGCCGTGCAGCGCCGCGCCGACGCCCGAGCAGCCGTAGTGGCCCACCACCATGATGTGCTTGACCTTGAGCAGATCGACGGCGAACTGGATCACCGACAGGCAGTTCAGATCCGTATGCACCACCACGTTGGCGATATTTCTGTGCACGAACACTTCGCCCGGCGGCAGGCCGATGATCTGATTGGCCGGCACGCGCGAATCGGAACAGCCGATCCACAGATATTCGGGCGTCTGCTGGTGCGCGAGACGCGAGAAGTACTCCGGATCTTCGGACAGCTTGCGGGCCACCCACGCGTCGTTGTTGTCGAACAGATGGGCCAGCGGATGGGTAGCGGGAGAAGCGTTCATGGTCATGGTGAGTCTGGGCGGTTGCTCGACCGATTGACCGGTCGATGTCGTTACATAAGGTTCGTACGATGCATTCAACAATGCGGGCGGCGCGGGATGCGCATGAGGTTTAAGCCGCGCGCACGGTGCGCTCGTCTGCCTGGCTCTCCGAGATGCCGGACGCCGCATCGGCGAATCGTTCCGGATAGCGGATGCAGAAGCGCACGCTGCTGTCGTACGGGAAAAAGTCGGGTAGTTCGCCTTTCAATAAATGATCCTTGTGCCGTTGCCACAGCGCTGGATCGAAGAAGTCCGCGTGATGCTGCATGAAGGACCGGCGCACGCGTGGGTCGCCGAGCAAAAACGTGCCGTATGTCTCCGGGAAAATGTCGTGCGGGCCGACCGAGTACCAAGGCTCGCCCGACATTTCATCTTCCTCGTTACGTGGCGCCGGCACGGCGCGCACGTTGCATTCCGTCAGGTATTCGATTTCATCGTAGTCGTAGAACACGACGCGGCCATGACGCGTCACGCCGAAGTTCTTGTACAGCATGTCGCCAGGGAAGATGTTCGCCTGCATCAGTTCCTTGATCGCGTTGCCGTATTCCTTGATGCCGTGATCGACGTCGGCGTCGCTGCCGTTTTGCAGGAACAGATTGAGCGGCACCATCCGGCGTTCGATATACATGTGGCGAATCACCAGGTTGTCGCCGTCGTATTCGATCAACGACGGCACTTCCTTTTCGAGTTCGCGCACCAGCGCTTCATCGAGCCGCGAAACCGGCAGTGCGACGCTCGAATATTCGAGCGTATCGGCCATGCGGCCCAACCGGTCATGCCGTTTGACGAGCTGATACTTTCCCTTGATCTGCTCGCGCGTGGTTTCCTTCGGCGGTGGAAAATGATCTTTGATCAGCTTGAATACATACGGAAACGACGGCAACGTGAACACCAGCATCACGAGTCCCTTAATGCCGGGCGCGATGATGAAGTGATCGCTGGAGTGCTTCAGGTGGTGCAGCAGATCGCGATAGAACAGATTCTTGCCCTGTTTCTGCAAACCCACCGAGGTATAAATTTCCGCCTTCGGTTTGCCCTGCATGATCGTGCCAAGAAATTCGACGTAAGCGGACGGCACTTCCATGTCCACCAGGAAATACGAATGCGAAAAGCTGAAGATGATCTGCAACTGATCGCGTTTGAGCAGTACCGTATCAAGCGCCAGCACGCCCGGCTTCAAATGACGCAGCGGCACAGCGAACGGCAATAGCAAGTCGCCGTTAATGATTCGTCCGACGATATATGCCGCCTTGTTTCGATAGAACAGCGACGAGAGGACGTGAATCTGGAAGTTGGGCGCTTCGTCGAACACGCCGAACGCATCGAGGATCGCCTGCATCACACACCCGACATCGCGCTTCAGATCCTCGAACGGTGGCTCCAGCTGGAAGTTGGTAACGACGCGCTCGAGCGTCGCGGCAAGACCGTCCTTGCCGGGGTAATACGCACGATAGGTCGGCTTCGCGGCGGGTTCGTCGTTCTCGATGTATTCGGTCGAGATCGCCGGGCGCACGAAAATGAAGTCGTTGTTGAAATACGAACGGTGCAGGATCTTGCAGCACACTGAGTTGAAGAACGTCTCCGCGCACTCGGGCTGGCGGTGCGTGGTCAGGAGGCCGATGTAGTGCAGCTTGATCTGCTGCCACACTTCGTCGTCGATATTCTCGGCGTCGTATTCGTCTTCAAGCAGTTCGACGCATTCCTCGACGCGATCGTCGTACGAGGTAATGCGCTCGCGCGCCAGCGTTTGCAGGCCGTGCCAATCGCCAGCTTCGAAGAGCGTTTTGGCATGGATCGCAGCGTCGCGGAAGATCCGGTAGTGCCGATCGAATCCTTCGAGCATCGTCTGAGCGACGTCAAAGCCGATCTGCGACGACAACAGTTTGGGGAAGTGATTCATGTCGACCGTGCATTCGTCCCATGTCGTGAAGACACCCGCGATTGTATCGTCCGGGTGGGCCCGCGACGCATCGCGCCGCTCGACTCATGCCTTGGCGTCTCTTGGAAGTTGCCAGGCGTTAGCCGACTTTCAGACTATCTCCGCTCAATGCCTCAGTTTGGCATGTCTTAATCGACACAACTTTCTGCAAAAATATTTGCGCGAGCTCCGCTTAGGCGGACTTGGTCTCGCGTACGCCGCTCTCCAGCAGCGCGCGCGCCTGGGTTTCGTATTGCGCAAGGTCCTCGAGCGTCGCGTTCAGGTCTTCCAGTTGACGTTCCAGCACCTCGCGATGGCGCGTCACCGTGGCAAGGAAGGCGTGCAATTGCGGCACGGTGTCGGTCGGCGACTCGTAGACATCGAGCAGATCGCGGATTTCCGACAGCGTGAAGCCGAGCCGCTTGCCGCGCAGCGTGAGCTTCAGGCGGGTTCGGTCGCGGCCTGAATAGACGCGCCGCAAGCCACTCGAACCCTCGCGGCTGGGTGAGAGTAAACCCTGGTCTTCGTAGAAGCGGATCGCCCGCGGCGTGACGTCGAATTCCCGCGCGAGCTCGGTGATCGTGTATTGCGTGTTCATCGGGGCATCCCGTGACCGGGCAGAAAATCGGATTGAACGATAGAATCGACGTTTACGTTATCGTCAACTTGATCGAAACGCAACTACGGCGCAATACGGCACCGCGCAGTACGGCACCGCGCAGTACGGCACCGGTTTGTCACGACCGGGCCGCAACCACGCCGTGCGGCATCGCATACCTCGCCATGCCGGACGGCCGACGGAGGAAGACACCCACAATGAATGCACTCGAACATCAACTCGACTACCCCTTCACCGACACGCTGCCCGAAGCGGGCCACGCGATGGAAGTCGCGCCCGGCGTGTTCTGGCTGCGCATGCCGCTGCCGTTCGCGCTCGACCACATCAACCTGTGGCTGCTACGCGATGAAATCGACGGTCAGCAAGGCTGGACGGTAGTCGACTGCGGCATTGCATCGGACACGATCAAGGAGAACTGGGAGAAAGTGTTCGACTCCGTGCTCGACGGCCTGCCGGTGCTGCGCGTGATCGTCACGCATTGCCATCCGGACCACATCGGCCTCGCGCACTGGATCTGCAACGGCGGCGACAAGAAGCGCTGGGACGTGCGGTTGTGGATGACGCTCGGCGAATACATGCAGGCACGCGTGATGGCGGCCGGCGACGGTTCGAACGCGGGCGGGGAGGCCGCGGCGCAGCACTTTGCGCGCCATGGTTTGAACGACGAGGCATCGCTCGACAAGCTGCGTAATCGTACGAGCTACTACGCGAGCCTCGTGCCGGCGATTCCTGGTCAATACCGCCGCCTGCGCGAAGCTGATGGCGTGAAGATCGGCGGCAGGACATGGCGCGTGGTGACCGGCTACGGTCATTCGCCCGAACACTGCGCGTTGCATTGCGAAGAGACGGGCACGCTGATCTCCGGCGACATGGTGCTGCCGCGCATTTCGACCAATGTCTCGGTGTTCGGCATGGAGCCGGAAGGCACGCCGCTCGCACTGTATCTGGAGTCGCTCGGCCGCTACGAGACGATGCCCGAAGACACGCTCGTGCTGCCGTCGCATGGCAAGCCGTTTCGCGGCGTGCACACGCGTATCAAGCAACTGCGTGAGCATCATGACGCGCGTCTGGCCGAAGTGCGCGAGGCGTGTGCTGAGAAGCCGCAGAGCGCCGCGGATATTGTGCCGCTGATGTTCAAGCGCCAGCTCGACATCCATCAGATGACGTTCGCGCTCGGCGAAGCGTTGGCGCATTTGCATCTGCTGTGGCTCGCCGGCGAGTTGAAGCGCACGCAGGATGCGGATGGGGTGATCCGGTTCTCGGCCTGATCGCTGCGATAGGTTGATACGTCGATAAAAAAGCCCGATTGCTTTTCGCAACCGGGCTTTTTCTTTAAACGGCGTGGCAGATGCTTACTGCACCGCCACCGTCCCAAAGTTCTGCCGTCCGAACGGACTCACGTGATAGCCGCTCACGTTCGTACGCGTGATGGCCGCTGCGGTCGGGTAACCCAGCGGAATCCACAGCGCCTGATCGTGAATAATCTGCTGCGCCTGTTCATACGCCTTCGCGCGTTTGGCCTGATCCGGCGTCGCTTTGCCGTCGGCGATCAGCTTGTCCAGATCCTGATCGCAGAAGCGCGCGAAATTGATCCCCGACTTCACGGCGTTGCAGCTGAAGAGCGGCGACAGATAGTTGTCCGGATCGCCGTTGTCGCCGGCCCAGCCCATGAACAGCGTGTCATGCTGGCCTTGTTTGGCCTGCTTGATCAGCTCGCCCCATTCGATCACCTTCACCTCCGCCTTCACGCCGATCTTGGCGAAGTCGGCTTGCAGCAGTTCGGCGCCGGCTTTCGGGTTCGGATTCAGCACGCTGCCGTTCGGACGCACCCAGATCGTCGTTTCGAAGCCGTTCGGATAGCCCGCTTCCGCGAGCAGCTTCTTTGCCTTCGCCGGATCGTACGGCCACGACTTCACGGCCTTGTCGTAGCTCCACGTGTTCGGCGGATACGGATTGACGGCCGGCGTCGCAGTGTTGTCGAAGATCGCCTTCAAATACGTGGTGCGGTCGAATGCCATGTTCAGTGCGGCGCGCACCTTCTGGTTATCGAGCGGCTTCTTCTGCGTATTCAGGGCAACGAACGCGGTCATGAACGCGGGCGTCTGCACAATGGCGAGCGACTTGTCGCCTTTCGCTTCGGCGAGATCCTGCGGCTTCGGCGACAGCGCGATCTGGCATTCGCCGGCCTTCACCTTTTGCGCGCGCACTGTGGCGTCTGGCGTGATCGCGTAGATCAGGCGGTCGATCTTCGGCTTCGCGCCCCAGTACGCCGGGTTCACGTCGTAGCGGATCACCGCGTCTTTGGTGTAGCTCTTCAATTCGAACGGACCCGTGCCGATCGGTTTCGAGTTCAGATCGACCTGCTTGCCGGCCTTGAGCAACTGGTCGGCGTATTCAGCCGAATAGATCGAGGCGAAACCCATCGTCAGGATCGACACGAAGGTCGCGTCCGGTGCGTTCAGTTCGAACTTGACGGTGTTGTCGTCGACCTTGCTGATCGACTTGATGAGCTTCGGCAGGCCCATCGATTGCGCATGCGGGAAGCCGCTCGCGCCCGCCACCTTGTGCCACGGATTGCTGTCGTTGAGCATGCGGTCGAACGTGAAGACGACGTCGTCGGCATTCAGCGCGCGGGTGGGCTTGAAGTAGTCGGTGGTCTGGAACTGCACGTTCGGGCGCAGATGGAACGTGTAGGTGAGGCCGTCGGCGCTCACGTCCCACTTGTCGGCCAGCGAGGGCACGATTTTCTTGGCGGCCTCGTCGTACGAGACCAGCGAATTGAAGATCACATCGGCAGACGCATTGGTCGTGACGAGCGAATTGAACTGCACGACATCGAAGCCATCGGGGCTCGACTCGGTACAGACGGTCAGCGGTTTGGCGAGCACGAGCGCGGGCGCCGTGAACAGTACGGCGGCTGCGAGCAGTTTGAAGCGCATAGGATCTCCCATAACAAGCGCAGTCAGGCAGTGCGTCTGGTTGTGTGGTTGTATTCCGTTGACGAAGGACGGGGAACAGGCCGTCCGATATTCGGGGGCAGCGTGACCGTCATCTTTATTGTGATACGTTTCCGGCGCTGGCGCATGGTCTGGATGTTGCGCTATCCGCACGTCCTTGCACGTCCTCGCCTTCGCGAAAGCTTATCGAAGGGTGGTTGTGGCGACAACAATTTAATCCGCATATCCATATGGACAGCGTGAGTCGGTGTGCTGTGGCACGGCTTCGCGCGGTGGCCAGGCTACGCTTCACGCCGCGTGTGGCAGTGATGCGGCGCATGCGCGCGGCAGGCGGCGCCACCCGGTGGCCTTGGCTCTGCGCGGGCGCTCATGGCGCGGCCGCGCGCTCGAGCAGATAACCGATGCCGTCGATAGCGCGCACGCCGTACCACGACACTAACTCTCCGTCGATCAACTCGACGCGTTTGCCGGCCAGACGCGGATCGCGTTTCAGCGCGTCGCAATGGGCCTGAGTGAAGCGATACGGCTCGCTTGAGAGGAATATGCGATCGACGCCGGCAAGCCATGGCGCGTGGTCGAAGTCGAGCGTGGGATAGCGTGCCGCGCCTGCCGCTCCGCCTTTTACGTCAGGCAACGTTTGCCAGTTCACGAGCCTCAGCATCGCGGCGATATAGGTATCGCGTGCGACCGTCATCCATGGTTCGCGCCAGATCAGATACAGCACGTTTTGCGTAGGAAACACGCGCGTGGCGGCCTCGTGCAGACGCGCTTCGAGCGCCTCGCTCAGGCGCTGCGCTTCTTGTGCACGGTCGAAGATCGTGCCCAGCAGCGCGTACAGCGAGAGATTGTCCTGCGGCGTCTGCGGATGGGTGACGACGATATGCGGCACGAACGCGCGCAATTGTTCGACGGTGTCGCGCTCGTTTTCATCGATATTGACGATCAAATGGGTGGGCCGCAACGCGCGAATTGCGTCGACATTGACCGCCTTGGTGCCCCCGACCTTGCGTACCTGCCGCACCTTGTCGTGTGGATGCACGCAAAAACCGGTGCGCCCGACGATTTGCCTGTCGAGCCCCAGAGCGAACAGCAATTCGGTGATGCTCGGCACCAGCGAGACGATGCGGGTAGGGGTGTCCGACGCATGGGCGCCCCGCGTAGCGACGCCCGCCATTTTGTGTGCGACGCCGGCTGCATCGACCGCACGTGGCTGCATGATTTATTCGACGACGGCGCGGGGCTTGCGCGGCGCGCGTTCGAAGGCGCGGTCATAGAGCCAGCGCGGCAGCACGTGCAGCAGCATCGTCGCGATACGCATCTGCCACGGGAACACGGCGAAGGCCGTCTGCCGCTCGACCGCCCCGGCGACCTTCACCGCGAAGCGGTCGGCGTCCATCAGGAACGGCATGCTGTACGGGTTGTGCTCCGTCATTGGCGTGCGGATATAGCCGGGCGCGATGGTGACTACGCCGACGCCCAGCGGCCGCATCTCGACGCGCAACGCTTCCAGATACTTGAGCGCGGCTGACTTCGACGCGCTATACGCGCCCGATCCCGGTAAGCCACGCACGCCGGCGACGCTGGCGATCCCGACCAGCGTGCCTTTCTTCGCGGCGACCATCGCGGCGGCGAACGGCTCGAAGGTGGCGACCATGCCGAAGTAGTTGATGTCCATCACTTCGCGGAACGTGCGCAGATCGCCGTGCCCGGTGAGCGCGCCGCGGCTGATGCCGGCATTGGCGATTACTACGTCCGGCACACCGTGCTGCGCGATGAACTGCGCGGCTGCTTCGGCGAGCGCCTCGGCGTCGCGGACGTCGACGGAATAGGTAGAGATGGAATTCTGCGGATGGGACTGCTGGAAGGCGGCGAGGGCGTCGCCGCGGCGAGCAACGAGGCCGAGAATCGCGCCGCGCCGTGCATATTCGGCGGCGAGCGCGAGGCCGATGCCACTTGAGGCGCCGGTAATGAAAACCTTCAGGGGTGAACTCATTCCGGCGCCTCGGCTTTACATCTTCTTGGCGCGGACCTGGGCGACCAGGTAGTCCAGCACCTGGATCGTGCCAGGCAGGCTGTTGGTCGCAGCCGGACCGGTTTCATACTTGCCCTGCACGGCTATCGTCGGCACACCGTCGATCTTGTAGTCGTCGAGCAGCTTCTTATCCTTCTGCAACGCGCTTTGCGTCGAGAACGAGTTGTACGCGTCCATGTACTTCTTCGGATCGACGCCGTTCTTCGCGAGGAATTTGGTTTGGTCTTCCGGCGTCAGCAGGTAGTTCTTGTTGACGTGGATTTCATTGAAGACCTTCGGTGTGAGCTGTTGCTGGAGGCCCAACGCGTCGAGCGCGTGGAACATTTTCGAATGCGGAATGAAGTCGTCGCGGAAGGCAACCGGCACGCGCTTGAACACGACGTCAGGACCCTGCTTCTTCACCCAAGCCTCGAGGTACGGGTCGAATTCATTGCAGTGCGGGCAGCCGTACCAGAAGAATTCGATGACTTCGATCTTGCCAGCGGGCACGTCCGTAGGTTGCGGCGTGGACAGCACGGTGTAGTCCTTGCCGGACACCGGCGCGGCCGGCGATGCATGCGCCGTGGCGGCAACGAGGCCCAGCGAAAGGAACAGAATGCTCAGCAGTTTTTTCATGTTTTGTTGACCCAGGTAGGCAGTAAAGCGGTGGCGCCACGCAAATGCCCGTCACCCTTTTCAATGTCGGCGTTAGACGTTCTAGTCGTCCGTTGTGCTTGTCGGTTGTGCCTGTGACTCGCGCCGCACGCCGATAGTTCGGCGGCGGCGCGTTCCGGCAAATCACCGTTTGTTTATTGTTTGCTTATTGCTTCGTAAAGCGGATCACGGCTGTATCCACGCCCGCGTCGGACAGACGCTGACGGCTCGAATTCATGTCCTCGAACTTCGAGAATGGTCCGATACGCACGCGATAGTAGGTCACACCGCCCGCGTCGCGCTGCGTGACCTTCGATTCGAAGCCCTGGAAGGCGAGGCGCGCGCGCTGCTGCTCAGCATCGGCCGAGGTCTTGTAGGCGCCCACTTGCAGGAAGTAGCCCGTGTTCGCGTCACCCGGCGCCACGCCCGAACCCGGCTTGGCGTTGGCCGCCGTGCTGGACGACGTGCTCTTCGGTGCCGAGCTTGCCGCCGTGGTGGCCGGTGCGCTGGCGCCTTGCGGCTTCTTCGCCGGTGCGGTGGCCGTGCCGTTGCCGTTATCCTGCGCGGGCTTCGGTGCGACTGCCGTGCCGTTCGCATTGCCGCTCGACGGCGGCACTTCGACGATTTGCGGCTCTTCCAGCATGCCCGACTGGGTCTGCGAGTTGGTCTGACCCGGTGCGGTGTTCGGCGGCGCCGGTTGCGCGGCTTGCGGCACCGGCTGACCCGGCGTCTTGCCTTGCAGCGGACGGTTCGGGTCGTATTGCTGCGCCTGACTCGCGCCGGTGTCAGGCGTAGCGGGCGGCGCGACCTTCGAGACGAACGGCGTGGGCGCGCGGGTGATATACAGCGCCACCACTACCGCGATCGCGAGACCGACGATCAGGCCCAGCACGATGCCGAGAAAAGTCCCCCCGGTTTGTTTCGATTGCGATTGCTTTGTTGTGCGGCGTGGTTTTGCCATCGTATGAATCACCTGCAAAAAGAATCCTGGAACGGCCGTCGATTATAACGACGGCCGCGTGCATGTTGCGCCGGAGGACTTACATCTTGACGGGAGCGGAGACGCCGATCGTCGCGAGACCGTTGGCCAACACTTGACGCGTGGCCGCAAGCAGCGCGACGCGTACATTGCGCTCGACTGCGTCGTCGACCAGCACGCGTTCGGCTCTGTCATTGTAGAACGAGTGGAATTCCCCGGCGAGGTCGCGCAGATAGAACGCGACCGCGTGCGGCGCGAGTTCGTCGGCGGCGTGCTCCAGCATGTCCGGGAACTCGGCGAGCTTGTTCAGCAAGGCCATGGCGCGTTCGCTGGTGAGCGGCGACACGTCCATCTGCGCCAGCGTGCTCTCGTCCGTGCTGTAGCGCGCCTTGCATTCGGCGATGACCGAGCAGATCCGTGCATGCGCATACTGCACGTAATGCACCGGATTTTCGTCGTTTTGTTTCAACGCCAGGTCGATGTCGAACACGAATTCCGTATCCGCCTTCCGCGAAATCAGGAAGAAGCGCACGGCGTCGCGGCCGCGGCGAATCGTCTCTTCGTCGATCAGATCGACGGCAGCTTCCGAGCCCGGCGTGGCGCCGCCCGACCATTCGATCAGGTCGCGCACCGTCACATAGCTGCCTGCACGCTTGGAGATCTTCACCTCTTCGCCGTTGCGCATCACCGTGACCATCTTGTGAAGGATGTAGTCGGGATAGCCCTTCGGGATACCGACGCCGAGACCTTGCAGGCCGGCGCGCACCCGCGCGATCGTGCCGTGGTGGTCCGAGCCCTGAATGTTGATGACCTTGGTGAAGCCGCGTTCCCACTTGGCGACGTGATAGGCGACGTCCGGCACGAAGTACGTGTAGGTGCCGTCGGTCTTGCGCATCACGCGGTCTTTGTCGTCGCCGTCGTCGGTGGTGCGCAGCCACAGCGCGCCTTCCTGTTCATAGGTCTTGCCGGCGGCGATCAGCGCCTCGACAGTCTTCTCGACCCGGCCTTCCTTGTACAGCGACGACTCAAGGTAGTACTGGTCGAACTTCACGCCGAAGGCCTGCAAGTCCATGTCCTGCTCGCGGCGCAGATACGCCACGGCAAAACGGCGGATCGCATCGAGATCTTCGACGTCGCCCGCGCCGGTGACGGGCTCGCCGTCGCTCGCCGCAACCGTGGCGCCGCCCAGATAGTCTTTGGCGATGTCGGCGATGTACTCGCCGTTGTACGCCGAGGCCGGCCAGCCTTCGTCGCCCGGGGCGATGCCGCGGGCACGGGCCTGGGTCGACACGGCGAGCGTGTGAATCTGCACGCCGGCGTCGTTGTAATAGAACTCGCGATGCACGTCCCAGCCTTGCGAGGCCAGCACGTTCGAGAGCGCGTCGCCGAGCGCGGCCTGGCGGCCGTGGCCGACGTGCAGCGGGCCGGTCGGGTTGGCCGAGACGAATTCGATCAGCACATGCTTGCCGGCGTCGCGCTGCGAACGGCCGAAGGCGTTCTTTTCAGCGAATACGGCGGCGATCACCGCCTGCTTGGCGGCGGCCGCGAGGCGCAGGTTGATGAAGCCGGGGCCGGCTACTTCGGCGGCATCCACGAGACCCTTGGCCTGCGGCTGCGCGAGCAGCGCGTCGACGATCTGTTGTGCCAGCTGGCGCGGGTTGGCGCGCAAGGGCTTGGCGAGTTGCATCGCCACATTGCACGCGACGTCGCCGTGCGCGGCGACTTTGGGGCGCTCCAGCGTGATCGTGGGCGAGACGAAGGCGGCTTCGCTC
>NZ_DASRSY010000336.1:0-4263 GCF_035656215.1 Paraburkholderia sp. | reverse complement strand
CAGGATCAGCCCGGCCAGATAGATGCGCCGGTAGCCGATGCGATCGCCGAGCGAAGCAAGTGGCAGCAGCGAAATGGTGACGGCCAACTGGTAAGCATTGACGACCCAGATCGAGCCGGCTGCGCTCGCATGGAGATTGCGCGCGATGGTCGGCAGCGCCACGTTGGCGATCGCGCTGTCGAGCACCGCCAGCGTGAGGGCGAGTGCGATAACCAGCATGGCCCAGTAGCGTTGCGGAATCGGCAAGCCTTGTTCGGGACTATCCGCGAACGGCGTGCCGGAGGCGGGTGGAATAGCTGAGGCGGCATCGGACGGCATCGAATCGTCCTTGCGCGATGGTTGTACGTGCATCGTTCTTTTGATTTGGAGTGGGCGGCTCATCGAGCCTACGATGAGGCACGCGCGCTGCGTGCCGCCCTGGAAAAACAGGACGGCATGCAGCGACGATGCCCGTGCCGCGACAACTCACCGGCATCGCGTCTCACGCGTTATTTGAGTTCGTACAGACCGGTGTGGGTGGTCGAGTCGAGTTCGTTCAGATGCGTCATGAAGCGCGCGACCGCATTGGTGGTGTCTGCGGTGATCGGCAGATTCGGCACCTTCAGCGCGTGCAGGCGGAAGATGTAGCGGTGTGTCTTGTCGCCGCGCGGCGGCGCGGCGCCACCGAAGCCGACCGTGCCGTAGTCGTTGCGCACCTGCAGCGCGCCTTGCGGCAGCAGCGCGCCATCTGCTTTGCCGGCGTTGCGCGGCAGTGAGCGGGCGTCGGCCGGAATGTTGACCACGACCCAGTGCCAGAAGCCGCTGCCGGTAGGTGCGTCCGGATCGTGAACGGTGAGTGCGAAGCTTTGGGTGTCGGCCGGCGGCGCATCCCACTGCAGTGCGGGCGAGATGTTCTCGCCGTCCACACCGAAAGCCTTGTCGTGGTATTCGTGGGCTTTCGGCATAAAGCCATTGGTGGGGAAATCGTCGGACCAGAGACGGAAATCAGCCATGGTGTGCCTCCCTTCGTGAGTAGTTCTGGGATGGTCGGGGCGCGTTTCTTTGCTGTGGGCTTGCTGCCCGATTTCTGCGGGTTCGGCCCGCAAAAAAATGCCCCGAGCTAGCCAGTCGAGTGTATCACCAGCGGCCTCGGGATTCGCTCCAACCGGGCAGGCTACAAGCAGCTTTCAGCCGCGTTCCTCGAAGCGCGGCGCGTCGCTCTTCAACCACTCGACGAGCCGTTGCAACACGCCTTCGATATCGCGATTCGCACCACGCAAAGCGCATTCCCACACCACCCCGACGCGCCAGCCGCTCGCGAGCAGCGCCGCCTGAACCTTGTCGTCGTTGCTGCGATTGCGGCCGATTTTGTCGCGCCAGAACTCGGGCCGCGTTTGCGGCCATTTGAACAGATGACAGTCGTGACCGTGCCAGAAACAGCCGTGCACCAGCACGACAGCACGGTAGCGCGGCAGCACGATGTCCGGGCGGCCTGGCAGATCGCGTGCGTCTAAACGGAAACGGAAACCCTGGCCGTGCAGCAGGCTGCGGATCAGGATTTCCGGTTTCGTATTGCGGCCGCGAATGCCGGACATCATCCGGCTGCGTGTCGCGCTGTCGACGATATCGACCATTGTTAGCGTCTGGGTGGCCGGTCAGGCCACTCAGGAATAGAGTGAAAGGGCTTGCCTGGAACCATTGTGCGTTTCTTCGGCAAGCAGGGTGTGCACATGCGGCAGCGTGATGCGCGCCACTTCCCGCATCACCGGCATGACGACGCTGTTGCCGAATTGCCGGTAAGCCTGCGTGTCGCTGACCGGAATCCTGAAGGTATCGGGAAAGCCCATCAGCCGTGCGCATTCACGCGGCGTGAGGCGTCGCGGCCGCAACTGCTCGCCCTGATAGACCAGGATTTCCGACCCGTCCTTGTGATAGCGCGCGGACAGTGTGCGCGTGACGCTGTCGGGATACGCCATGCCGAAACCGAAGCCATTGCCCGCCGCGCGATGCTTCGCGGCGTAGTTTTGCAGATAGGTCCAGAGATTGGGCGTGAGCGTGTACTTCGGTTGCACGCGTTTGCCGGCGTGGTCGAAGAAACGATCGTGGTCCCACGGCAGCACCGGTTCGCTGCCGTCCGTGCGATGCAGGATCGAGCCGAGACGCGGGCCGTTTTCCGGCAGACGCAGATCGTCCCAGGAGAACGACGTCTTGCCGCGAAAGCCGACGATGATGATGCGCTCCCGATGTTGCGGCGTGAAATGCTGGCCGTCGACCACGCGGTAGTGCACTTCATAGCCGAGCTCGTCGCGCAGGGTCTGCAGGATCACGTCGAAGGTGCGGCCTTTGTCGTGCGAGAGCAGATTCTTCACGTTCTCCAGCAGGAACGCGGCGGGCCGCTTTGCCGCGATGATCCGCGCGACGTCGAAAAACAGCGTGCCCTGCGTCGTGCACTCAAAACCGTGCGGGCGGCCCAGCGCGTTTTTCTTGCTGACGCCGGCAATGGAGAATGGCTGGCACGGAAAGCCGCCGAGCAGCACGTCGTGGCTCGGCACCTCTTCGGCGGGAAACGAGACGATGTCGCCGATCAACGCGTGTTCGCCGCCCGCAGGGTGGTTCTCGCGATAGGTCTTGGTGGAGAAATCGTTCCATTCGCTCGTGAAGACACAGTCGCCGCCGTGCGCCTCGAAACCCATGCGAATGCCGCCGATGCCGGCAAAGAGATCGATGAAGCGAAACTGGGCGTCGCCCGTATCCGTGCCGGCCTTCGCCCGGCCGCTGCTGTGCAGCAGATCGCGCAAGGCCGGTTCGAGCATGGACGGGCACGGCGTTTCGCCTTTTTCCCAGCGGCGCACCGTCTTGATGTCCTTGCCGACGTGCGCTGCGATTTCGCGTTGAGTGAAGCGGGCGCGCGCCTGTCTGAGCAGGTCGAGCGGTGCGGCGAGGGTCACGGATGTCCTTGCTGGGAATTTTTGCGGACATTATGACCTAATGTCGTCCCTTTTTCCTATTTTCACTGGCCGTGAGCAGAAAATTTCCGGTCGCTCAAAGACCGCTTTCGCCTAAATGCGGCTGTCACAGTTGGACGTGTAGGCTTGCGACGTGACGCGAATTCCCAGCGTTGCGACGTGTTCAGGCCGCGACATGGTTCGCGGCCTTTTTTTTACTGGGAATAGAGTCGGACTGGCCAGCCCGAATGGCCGGCCATCAAGGCTTGCGGCGTGTCAGATAGGGTGGCTGGCCGCGGTGGGGGCGAGCGGCTTGAACGGGGCAGCGGCTGCCGGGACCAACTGATCCCATACGGGCTGAGGTTCGGCTTCGAACTGATCGAGTTGCAGCAGGAGGCCGTCCACCGCGCACAACTGCGCGTGGGACAGATTGCCGGTGTCGAGCAGTTGGCATAGACGCTTGCGCCAGTAGGTGGCCGGCAGAATCGGACCGCCCAGATCGCCGTGTAAAGACGGCCGCATCACGCGCCTGATATGCGCGATGTCCTGATCGGCCAGCGCCGCCTGGGATGACCCCGGCATGGTAATGAGCGTGCGTTCCATAGCCCCTCCTTGGCACCTTTACGGCAGGCCGCGGCGGGACTTTAGGGCTTTCTTGAAATATTTTTTGCGCTCGTGTTTGCCGGGTGAAAGGGGCTGGCGAGGGTGACGGCCGAGGCGGGCACGCCCGTTGCTGAATAGGGATACTGGCGTAATGTTGCGCTGGCATTCCAGATATCGGAGCCGAATATGAACAAGGACCAGGTGAAGGGCGTGGGCGAGCAGATCAAGGGCAAGGTCAACGAAGTCGCCGGTAAAGTCACCAACAACCCGGGTAAGGAGCTTAAAGGCGACCTTCAGCAAGGCGCAGGCAAAGTGCAAAAGGCCTATGGCGACGCTAAGGAAGACGCCAAGGACAATGCAAAGCGCAACGCGCCGTAATTTGGCTCGCGGTACTGCTTGACGGGAAAGGCGCTTCGGCGCCTTTTTCGTTTTTGCGGGGCTTCGGGGGCAGTGCTTTCGTTCTCGCAGCGCTTCAGTTGCCGGATGTCAGGTGCAGGCCTTTGGTACCGGGATTCAAATATTGGGCTTCACGTGCCGGGACCCGGCTGCCGGCCTCCACGTGGTATGCCGATTTCGCCTGGGGCTAACCCGGGTTCGGCACCGCAGACGTTCCGCGCGCTGTGTGCCGCCTTTAGACTTGGCGCATCCAACAGCGAGGAGGCGCCCATGACACCCGAAAAAGTGCTTTCGATGTTCGAACGGCAGTACCTGGAGGGCAAAGCGCCCGCCGACCTCG
>NZ_DASRSY010000335.1:0-11857 GCF_035656215.1 Paraburkholderia sp. | reverse complement strand
GTCGCCCACGCCAGTCGCGGCGGCTGATCCGACGCCGCCCGCGCCGGCTGCACCACCCGCTCAGGCTGCGCCGGCAGTCGGCCGTCCGACGATGGAAATCATCGCGCCGAAAAACGTTTCGCACATCGACTGCAACATGGTCACGCCAGAGTACCCGTCGCTTTCCAGGCGACGTGGTGAAACAGGCACCGCCTATGTGAAGTTCGTGGTCGGACTGACGGGCAAGCTCGAGAACATCGAACTGAAAAAGAGCAGCGGCTTCAACCGCCTGGATGACGCCGCGGTTGCCGCAGCGCACGCGAGTGCCTGCAAGCCCTACCTCGAGAATGGCCAGCCGATTCGGGCCGCGTACACCCAGCCTTACAACTTCAATCTGAACGATTGAGGCAGATTTTAAAAACAGGGAATTGCAATGCAAAACTACGGATTGGCGCACGTGTGGGCGCAAGGGGATTTCGTGACGCGCGGTATCGCGCTCGCGCTGTTGATCATGTCGGTCATGTCGTGGAGCGTGATCGTCATCAAAGGCTGGAATGTGGTGCGCCTGAAGCGTCTCACGAAGAATGCCGAGCAGCAGTTCTGGCATTCGGATGATCTCGCCGACGGCGTGAAGAAGCTCGGCGCCGGATCGTCGACACCGCAGGACAATCCGTTCCTGGCACTCGCGCTGTCGGGCCAGGAAGCCGCGGATCACCATCATCAGACGCAACCGCATCTGCACGATCGCATGGACGTGTCGGATTGGGTGACGCGCTGCCTGAAGGACACGATGGACGAAAGCGTCGCGCGCATGCAAAGCGGTCTGGCGATTCTCGCGTCGATCGGCAGCACGGCGCCGTTCGTCGGCCTGTTCGGCACGGTGTGGGGTATCTATCACGCCCTGCTGGCGATCGGCGCGAGCGGCCAGTCGTCGATCGATCAGGTCGCGGGCCCGGTCGGCGAAGCGCTGATCATGACGGCGTTCGGCCTGTTCGTCGCGATTCCGGCTGTGCTGGGCTACAACGCATTGACGCGCGCCAACAAGGCGCTTGTCGCCAAGTTGAGCCGCTTTGCGCACGGTCTGCATGCATTCTTCGTGACGGGTGCCCGTCTGTCGTCGTCCAAACGCGGCGACGGTCTACGCCTCGCTGCACGCACCAACTGATCGACGAGGCATTCCGATGGCAATGAGCCCTTTCGCCAGCGACGATGACGACGGCCTGATGAACGAAATCAACATGACGCCGCTCGTCGACGTCATGTTGGTTCTCCTGATCGTCTTCATGGTGACGATCCCGGTGATTCGTCACGCGGTCAAAATCGATCTGCCGCACGCGAGCAGTCAGAAGGAAGACACCAAGCCCGCGCAAGTGACGGTCTCCGTCGACGCGGACGGCAACGTGTTGTGGGACGACAAGAAGGTCGACGACGCGGCACTGCGCGCGAAGATTGCGGAAGCCGCGCAAGCGAATCCGCAACCGGAGCTGCATCTGGATGCGGATCGCAAAGTCGCGTACGAAAAAGTCGCTGAAGTGATGTCGGCGGCACAGGCCGGCGGCCTCACGAAGATCGGCTTCGTCACGCAGCCTAAAAGCAAGTAAGCGCAAATGAAGGCAGGAGACGCACGCGTAGCAACCCACCGCTGTTAAACAGTGCCTGCCGAAAAATCAGAACAACCCTTGAAACAAGGGCTAAAAGTAAAAGGCCTTCATCGTCAGATGAAGGCCTTTTTTGTGCGCACTCGGCGCCTTCGGGCGGCGGGATTATTTACCATCAGAAGATGACTGATAGCTCGAGTCACCGCATGCGACAGCCGTGATCGACACGGACAGCGCGGTCAGCCCTATCAGGCCCACTATTATAGAGGCCATGAGTTTTCGCATAAGAGACTCCTTAGCGAAGGGATTCCACTATAGGCCCGCGAGCGCTCGCATTCAAGCAAACCGCCATTGAAAGTACTCATGACAAGCGGCGCTTAAATGCTAAAAGCGATGTCGTCGCACGGAATAAGTGCTATGACGCAACCGCGAGAACAGGCTGCGATGCGTCTTCCGTGGCACGCGTCGGGCACTCGCCCATGATGTGTTTACCTTCGTCCGGATCGAGCATTTCGACCAGATAATCGACGAATGCGCGCACAGCCGGCACCATCCCCTGCCGCGACACGAATACCGCGTACAACTGCGGCGTCGGGAAGGTCCAGCCTGGCATCACCGGCGACAATTGCCCCGCGCGCAACGCGCTGCCGTACATCATCTCCGGCAACGCGGCGATACCCACGCCGGACAGCACCGCTTCGCGAATCGTCATCAGATCGGCGGTGACGAGACGCGGCTCGTGTTCGTGCGCGTGGCGCGTGCCGTCGGGCGCAATCAGATCGAAGACGTGGCGTCCGTCGCCGGTCGGCACATCGAGCGTTTCGAAACGGTTCAGATCGGCGGGCAACAGCGGCGGCGCGTTCTGCTGCAACAGGCTCGGTGCGCCAACCAGCATCTGCTGGGTGCGCCACAACGGGCGCACGACGATGTTGGCGTTTTCCGGCGGATCGGAGCGTACGCGCAACGCTATGTCGATCGAATCCTCGAACAGATCGACCACGCGGTTCGTTACGCGCATCACCACCCTCACTTCCGGGTAGCGATGCATGAATTCCGGCAGGATCTGCGACATGATGGTCTGCGAAACCGTCACCGGCACGCTCACGCGCACCGTGCCGCGCGGCGACGAACGCAGTTGCTGCACCACGTTGACGGCCGCCTGCGCTTCGCTCAGCATCGCCTGACAGTGCTGGTAGAAGAGTTGCCCGGCTTCAGTGAGCGCCAGCTTGCGGGTGGAACGCTGCAGCAAACGCACGCCCAGCGATGCTTCCAGCTCGGTCAGCCGGCGCGACAGGCGCGACTTGGAAATACCCAGCACGCGCTCGGCGGCGGAAAAACCGCCATGTTCGACGACCTGCGAAAAGTACATCAGGTCGTTCAGATTGTGTGAATCGATCTTCATCTCATCGTTCCAGTAATAGAACAATCCATTGCGCAACGGCGGCTGGCACCTTGAAAAACGGTCCCTATAATAGCTCCATGTTTCAAAAATAACGCTATTCCCCCTTTTTTGAGGTGACTTTGATGAGCACGGCACGCACGATCGAACGCACGTTTCCCGCCGTTCGCACGACCGAAGGTGGCGGCTTTGTCGTCCACCGCCCGTTTCCGACCCGCATGCTGATGGATTTCGATCCGTTCCTGCTGCTCGATGAAATGGGTCCTATCGACTACGCGCCGGGCGAGGCTAAAGGCGCACCGGATCATCCGCATCGCGGCTTCGAGACGGTCACGTACGCGCTCGAGGGCCAGTTCGGCCACAAGGATTCGGCGGGCCATTCAGGCACGCTGCGTGCCGGCGACGTGCAATGGATGACTGCAGGCGCAGGCGTCGTGCACAGTGAGATGCCGGACCCGTCGTTCATGCGCACCGGTGGCCGCGTGCATGGCGTGCAACTGTGGGTGAATCTGCCGCGCCGCGACAAGATGATCGAGCCGCGCTATCAGGAGATACCGTCGGCCAGCATTCCGGTCGCGACCTCGCCGGACGGCAAGGTGCGCGTCAAGGTGATTGCGGGCGAAGCGCTCGGTGTGAAGGCGGCGATCGAAACGCGCACGCCGATCCTGTATCAGCATTTCTCGCTGCAACCGGGGGCATCGATCCAGCAGCCGGTGCCGGCCGACTATCGCGTGTTTGCTTACAGCCTGTCCGGCAAGGGTTTCTATGGCGAAGGCGAAGCGCGCCAGGAAATCGACGCGCAGAAGATGGTGGTGTTTGAGAACGACGGCGAGTCGGTCACGTTGACGGCAGGCGACGAGCCGCTCGAAGTGCTGCTCCTCGGCGGCGTGCCGCTGAAAGAACCGGTAGTGCGCTACGGTCCGTTCGTGATGAACACGGAAGACGAAATTCGCCAGGCCGTGACCGATTACCAGGCTGGGCGCATGGGCGCGATCACGCACTGACTGACCATGTCGGCACGCGCCACCGCGTCCATGGGCGGTGGCGCGGTGCTCACCACACCGCGCGCGCCGCCGCGCATGGGCGCGAAGGCCGGTAAATTCGTTCACAATAGCGACTCATGCCGCGCGCCACGCTGTCTAACCATGACTGACCGTGGTGCGCGGCGATTTCCGTCCCTGTTCAGGAGCGCGCATGGCAGAGTCCACCGTCACCGCCCACATCGGCTCGACGAATTTTCAGGTCCTTTTCGACGACGGCAAGCACACGTGGCTCGCCGACGAACCCGAGTCGCTTGGCGGCGGCGATCGCGGGCCGACGCCCGTCGCGCTGTTGCTGTCGAGTCTCGGGGCCTGCACGTCGATCACGCTGAAGATGTACGCTCAGCGTAAAGGCTGGCCGCTCGCCGACGTGCGCGTGGCGCTGTCGCTTGAAACCGGCGACGCGGGCACGACCATCGACCGCAAGATCATGCTGGAAGGCGATCTGTCCGACGAGCAGCGGGAACGACTCTTGCAAAT
Organism: Paraburkholderia sp.; assembly: GCF_035656215.1. Classification (GTDB taxonomy): domain Bacteria; phylum Pseudomonadota; class Gammaproteobacteria; order Burkholderiales; family Burkholderiaceae; genus Paraburkholderia. The sequence goes on along the minus strand of NZ_DASRSY010000335.1, from coordinate 7,361 downwards.
TGCCAATGCGTGCCCGGTTCACAAGATCCTCACGCATTCGATCACGATCCGTTCGGGTCTTGCCGTCGCCTGATACAGGAATGGCCCGGATGGGCCGGCACCGGCTAACAGAGCCGCACGTATTGCAACGCTTTCATGGGAAGCCGTCGTTTTGAATTTCGAACACCTTATCCAGATCAACGATCCGTTGAATCCCTTAGTCGACTCGATGACCCGCGAGCAGTTGTGGGAGGGTCTCGTATTGCGCGCTGAACAGCCGCAATTGTTCGTGATCGGTCTCGACAGTTGCACCATCCTTGCGCGCGAGGGCAGCACGCTCGAACGGGAGCTGCACTACGGTCAGGCCACCGTGCACGACCGTGTCACGCTGCAGGATCGCCAGAGCGTGCGCTACGACATTCTGCCGACCGCGGACTATGTCGGCGGCTCGCTGACCATGACCATCGAGCAGCCTGACGAACTGCAGTTGTTCCTGCGCTTCGAATACACGACCACCCTGCCCGTTTCCGACGACCAGGACGCCGTGCAGACGCAGGAAATCGTGAAGTCGGCGTATCGCGAGAACGATATCGACACTGTGCGCTTGATCCGCCAGTATGTGCAGACCAGGCAGGAACCCGGTTCGTTGCATTGATGCGTGTGCGGGCGTTCTGCCCGCACCGCAGCGGCGGCCGCTGCCTACGCCCTGCCTGTGATCCTCCTTGTCCGGCCGTCCCGGGACGGCCGATTAGAGCACTCTGCTTCGTCCTCCGATCTCTCTCCGCTCACCTCCCCGTCATTCAGCTATCGAAAATCGAATCCGATGAATTTCTCTTCCTTGTAAATGGGAATAATTATCATTTAGAATTAATCCATCGAATCGACCAACAGCTAAAACGAATGACCGATCTCACGCGCTCTTCCACACTCAGCCTGCGCCGCCCGGCGGCCGCGCTGACCAGTCGTCCGAAAGCAGCGACGGCGACAGCATCCGTCGCGAAGCCCGCAGCGGATCTCGCCAACGGTACGAGCGAAAAGTCGGATCGGGTCGTGCGCAGCGACGCACTGCTGCAAGGACATAGCCACGTCAGCATCATGCATAACGGTGAGACCTACCAGTTGCGTGCGACGCGCTTAGGCAAGCTGATCCTGACGAAGTAACAGGCGACAACGAATAGAAGTCAGTACCGGGTATTGTGGGGACCACCTCCTCGAGAGGTGTTAGGCATTAGCCAGCCACGACGGCTTGCACGTGAGAACTAGACCCCTTCGTGCAGACACCAAGCCAGCCGTCGCAGCAAGCCAGGCCGCTTTTTTGGTTCTCACCCAATGCGGATGCACGAAACGACGTGTGTCGCAGATTCAGAAATTAAAAAGCCGTGGGATGGTGTCATCTCACGGCTTTTTTGTTTGGCACAGCGCCGGGCGGGTCCCGGCAGCACGTCCAATCGAATCGTTAAGATTTACTTCGAAGCCCAACCCCAGAACATCAGCCACCACGCGCTATCGACCACTGCCAGCGCCGCGACGAACCACATCATCGCGAGGCCGCGTTGAACGAAGCGCTCGCTATAGCGGCGTGTGACGAGCCAGGCGAGCCACGCGCTCCACAGATTGGCAATCGCCAGAATCGCGATACGCATATCCGACGCCCACCACAACGACATATGTTCCGCGCGCAGCAGCGACAACGTGGTCGCCGACAAGCCGAGAAACACGCCTGCGCCGGCAATCGGAATCAGGCCCTGCGTCAAATGATGCAGACGCACGGCACTAAAACGCCCCAGCATGCGTGTCGCGCCCATCAGCAGCACCAGCAACGCTGTGCCGTACACCAGCGCCGTAGCGAGGATGTAGCCGATCACCATCGTGCCGTCGAGCCACGAAAACACGTCGTTCTGCTCGGGGTAATGCGTGAACAGAAACCACGGCGCGTTGGTATCGAGCGGCCAGGTGATGTCGTGATCGACCAGCCATGTCGCGAAGAACATCTTCAGGTCGACGAACCAGCGCGAAGCGGTCCAGTGAAATGCGCCGATCGCGATGCCGAGCAGGCCGTACAGGATCAACGCGGTGTCCCAGGGGTTCGCCTGCCTGTCGCCGAGTTGCACGACTTCCGACGACGGCGCACGCCACGTCAACGCGATCGCGTCGCGATGTCCGCTGCAACGGCCGCACATATGGCAGTCCGACGCGCCCTTCATATTGCGCAGCGGCACCAGCGGCGCGCAATTGATCGGAATCACGCGATGCCCATGCTCGCCGTTCTTGTACGAACGGCGCCACGCGTCTTCATCGACTTTGTAGTGGAACGGCGCGAGACGCGCCAGAAGCGAAAAAACCCCGTTGACGGGACACAGATACTTGCACCAGACGCGCTTCTCGCGTCCGTACAGCAAGCCGATGATCATCGCCGCGAAAGTCGAGCCGCCGAGCACCAGCAGCACCGCTTTCGGATACTGGTAGACGCTCACCATCTGACCGTAGATGGTAGTGATGCCGAACGCGACGAACGGCCAGCCGCCCCAGCGCATCCAGCGCGGAATCGCCCAGCCGCGGCCATATTTGCTGGCAAGTTCGGCGAGCGCACCTTCCGGACACAGCACGCCGCACCAGACGCGGCCGAGCATCACCATCGACAGCAGCACGAACGGCCACCAGATGCCCCAGAACACGAACTGCGCGGCGAGCGTCAGGTTATTCCACAGATGTGCGGTGTCGTCCGGCAGCGGCATCACTGCCGGCACGAGAATCAGGAATGCATACACCGCCACTACGACCCACTGAATGCCGCGGATCAAACTGCCGTGACGCTGCATCCACTGCCCAGCCGCCGCGAGTCGGCCCGGGCGGGTCATCACGGTACTCATGCGGCGCGCCCTGCGGCCTGCTGCGCCGGCTTGCGATTCACGCGGCGCAGCAGCAGATAGACGACCGCCCAGTACACGGCGTAAGCGATCAGATTCATCAGCGCCGGGTGAGCTCGATAACCGGTGAGCGTCGCGACCAGCGAGCCGAACGTGCTCGAGTCGTCGAGGATGACTGACGAGTTCCACATCTGGTCGATGATCGTCGGCAGGATTTCCTTGTCGATCAGCTTGTCGACACCGGTCTGGAACAGGCCCGCGCCGAGGAACAGCAGCATGATTTCGGTGATGCGAAAGAAGAGCCGCCACGAGAAATACTTGCCGCCCAACTGCAGCACGTAGAAGGTCAGGAACGCGAGACCGAGGCCGATCGCCACGGCAAGCATCTGGCTGCCATCCACGTGGCCGGACTGGCCGAACCCAAGGCCGTACAGGAAGATCACCGTTTCGCTGCCCTCACGCGCGATCGCCAATGCGACCAGCAACGCGACGCCCCACCAGTTCGAATCGTGCTTGCTCTTTTGCAGCGACTGTTCCATGTCGCGCTTGAGGGACCGGCCGTGCTGCTTCATCCACAGCACCATCTGCACGATCAGCACACACGCGACCAGCACCATGGCGGTCTGGAAATAATCCTGCGCATCACCGGAGAGTACTTCGGTGAAACCGACCAGCGCCGCGCCAAGCGCGACCGCCGCGATCAAACCCGCCACGACGCCGCCCCACAGGTACGGCAAACCGCGGCGCGCGTCATCGTCGCCATTTTTCAACCACGCGTACAGGATGCCGACGACCAGCAAGGCCTCAACACTTTCCCGCCACACGATGAATAGAATCTGACCCATCCAAGCTCTCCCCTCTACCCTTTTACTGCTTTGGCGAACGCGTAACCCGGCTGTTCAAGGCATACATACGCTCGCACCCCTAGCCGCTACTTCGCGACGATCACGCCCTGCGCCTGCTGATGGAAATCGTCGAAAAACTTGTATTCGCCCGGCGAGAGCGGTGCGATTACGACGAACGAATCCCCGCCCGGCGCCAACACTTTTTCTTTACGCAATTGCACGCTTTCGAATTCGGCCGCGCCCTTGCCGGTGTTGCGTATCGCAATCTTGATGCGCTGCCCGGCCGGCACTTCGATGCGCGCCGGATTGAGTTTGCCGTCGTTCATTTCCAGGTTGAAGGTCGGCAGATCCGCTGCGTGCGCGGCCCCCACCGTCAAAGCGGTCATGGCGAGGATCGCGATCTTTCGGTTAATTCTCATTAGCCTTTCCGGAAAACGCGGCGCGGCGGGTTTCATCGTCCGCGCGCCGCCTGCTGCATTCACTCATTCACTCACGCGCGGCCTCAAGCGACGCGTGACGAGCCGCGATAATCTGCGTCTACGACGATCAGTAACCACCCTTCTTGCCGATGCCCGCGTACGTGAAGTCGTATTCGAGCGTGATCGGCTTGAACCACGGACCCACGCCGGTTTCCTTGTCGACGTGACGGCCGAACGCCATGTGACCGGTTTGCATCGGCGCTTCGACAATCAACTTCAGGTGGTACTTGCCGGGGCCTTGCAGCTTGACATTGTCGCCGTAATGCGGACCGTCGTTGGCGACCATCGCCATCATGTCGCCCTTCTGGGTCTGATTCGAACCGGTTTTGGTCAATTCATAACGAACTTGCAGATACGGCATCCAGTCGCCTTCGGCGAAACCGGTCGGATTGTTTTTGACCGCGTGGATGTCGGCTTCCAGGTGGACGTCCGAATCCGACGCCTTGCGCATCATGCCTTCGGGTTCCATCGTGATCGGCTGCAGATAGACCGCGCCGATTTCCATGCCGCCCTGAATCTGGTGCTTGCCGATCGGGTATTCCGCTGCCGTTGCGGAAAGCGCCGCTACCGCGGCCACCGCTGCTGCGCCACCACGCACAAATGAAGAAATCCGCATTGAAACTCCTTGTTTTTATCAGACTGGAATCGAACCCATTGGAACAGTGCGTTGCGCATGCCTCGATGCAGCGGTCCCACGATCCTCTGCCAGGGGCGGCAGACCGCGCAAATGGCATTACGAACGTTAATGCGAACCATTCTCAATATTGGTCGAGTTTATCATTGATCGGCAAGGAGAACAAACGAGGACGCACGCAAAGCCTTATGGCAGCAGGGTCTTAAGGCGGTGTTAAGGGAAGCGCGGGCGGGGGTGTGAGTGGGTTGTAAGACGAAGAGGGAGAAGGCGCGGCACATTGCCGCGCCTTGAGGGGCAAAAATGACTTAGTTGAGGCCGGGCACGTGGTCGCCAACATTGGCGCCGAACACCCGTTGCCGCAGGAGCGCCAACTGGTCGCGGGTCTGCGCGGCCTTTTCGAACTCGAGATTCTTGGCGTGCTCCATCATCTGCTTTTCGAGACGCTTGAGTTCCTTGGCGAGCTGCTTCTCGGACATGTCCTCGAATTTCGCGCGAGTCTGCTGTTCCTTCAACTCGGCGCGGGCGTCGTCGACGTTGTAGACCCCGTCGATAATGTCGCGAATCCGCTTGACCACGCCACGCGGGGTAATGCCGCGCTCCAGGTTGTAGGCGATCTGCTTGGCGCGGCGCCGCTCGGTTTCGTCGATGGCGCGGCGCATGGAGTCGGTCACCCTGTCCCCATAGAGAATCGCCTTGCCGTTCACATTACGCGCCGCCCGGCCGATGGTCTGAATCAGCGAGCGCTCGGCGCGCAGGAAGCCTTCCTTGTCCGCGTCGAGAATCGCGACCAGCGAGACTTCCGGAATATCCAGCCCCTCGCGCAGCAGGTTGATCCCGACCAGCACGTCGAACGTGCCCAGCCGCAGATCGCGGATGATTTCCACCCGTTCCACCGTATCGATATCGCTGTGCAGGTAACGCACCTTGACGCCATGGTCGGCGAGAAACTCCGTGAGTTGCTCGGCCATCCGCTTGGTCAGCACGGTGACAAGTACGCGGTCGCCCACCTTGACGCGTTCGTTGATCTCGGCGAGCACATCGTCAACCTGGGTGCGCGCCGGACGCACCTCGATTTCCGGATCGACGAGGCCGGTAGGACGCACCAGTTGCTCGGCCACCTGCCCTGCCGTTTTCTTTTCGTAGTCAGCCGGCGTGGCCGACACGAACACCACCTGGCGCATCTTGCGCTCGAACTCGGTGAACTTGAGCGGGCGATTGTCGAGCGCCGACGGCAAGCGAAAACCGTAGTCGACCAGATTCTCTTTACGCGCCCGGTCGCCGTTGTACATGCCGTTCAACTGGCCGATCAGCACGTGCGATTCGTCGAGCAGCATCAACGCGTCGGACGGCAGATAGTCGACCAGCGTCGGCGGCGGTTCGCCCGGGGCTGCGCCCGAGAAGTGCCGTGAGTAGTTCTCAATGCCTTTACAGAAACCCAACTCCTGCAGCATTTCCAGATCGAAACGGGTGCGCTGCTCGAGTCGCTGCGCTTCGACGAGCTTGCCGTTGCTGTAGAAAAACTCGAGCCGCTCGCGCAGTTCGTCCTTGATCGTTTCGACCGCGCGCACCACGGTGTCGCGCGGCGTCACATAGTGCGACGACGGGTACACGGTGAAGCGGGAAATCTTTTGCCGCACGCGGCCGGTGAGCGGATCGAACAATTGGAGCGTCTCGACCTCGTCGTCGAACAACTCGATGCGCACCGCCATTTCGGCGTGCTCCGCCGGGAAAATATCGATCGTGTCGCCGCGCACGCGGAACGAACCGCGCTGGAAGTCGGCTTCATTGCGGTTGTACTGCATCGCGATCAGCCGGGCGATGATGTCGCGCTGGCCGAGCTTGTCACCCGTGCGCAGCGTCAGAATCATCTTGTGATACTCGGACGGATTGCCGATACCGTAAATCGCCGACACCGTGCCGACGATAATCACGTCGCGCCGCTCCATCAGGCTCTTGGTGGCCGACAACCGCATCTGCTCGATGTGCTCGTTGATCGACGAATCTTTCTCGATGAAGAGGTCGCGCTGCGGCACGTACGCTTCCGGCTGATAGTAGTCGTAGTACGAGACGAAGTACTCGACCGCGTTGCGCGGAAAAAACTCGCGAAACTCAGAATAAAGCTGCGCGGCGAGCGTCTTGTTCGGCGCGAACACGATCGCCGGCCGGCCGAGCCGCGCGATGGTGTTGGCCATCGTGAAGGTTTTGCCGGAGCCGGTCACGCCGAGCAGCGTCTGGAACGACAAGCCGTCTTCGATGCCTTCGACGAGCGTGTCGATCGCCGTGGGCTGGTCGCCGGCGGGCAGATACGGCTGATAAAGCTGGAACGGCGAGCCTTCGAACGTGACGAATTTGGATTCGTCGAGCGTCTCGTCGACTTCAGTCAGATGTTGTTCGGACATGGGGAGCGGCACCGGGCCTTGGGCAAAGAACTATTCTAACGGGTTGCGGGAACCCGGGCTGAGCGGGTCTGCGTAGGGGGGCGGGGGGCGGCGGTATGCTTACGGAGGCTCGTGCTGGGCTTGGTCCGGGGCAGATCCGCTTACGACCACATGACGCC
>NZ_DASRSY010000334.1:0-6605 GCF_035656215.1 Paraburkholderia sp. | reverse complement strand
TGGCCCTTGCATGCCATGGCCGGCCTCGGCATCGTGATGATGCTGATCTTCGGGCACATTCGCTTCGCTGTTTTCCCGCGCATTCGCCGTGCGGTGCAGGCGCAGAAGTGGCCGGACGGCGCGCAGGCGGTCGGCACGATCCGGCGCCTGGTGCTGATCAATATCGTGCTCGGCGTGGTGACGATTGGTGTGGCGGTGCTGTCGCGCGGGTTCTGACGCCCGGTTTTACAGCGGGCTGCGAATGGCGGCTCTGAAGTTATGAAGCGCGTATGAAGCCCGGCTGTCAAGCGCGGGCCATGTACCGCCTACGGCACGGCGCCGTAGGCGAGCCACACTCCGCACACGACCGCCACCGTTCCGTACACCACATACACCGGCGTCTTGAGCTTGGCGAAGCACATGCCGGAGAATAGCGCGGTCACCAGGTACACCGGTTTGAGTGGCACATGTCCGGCAATGCGCAGCACAGCCACCGCGAGAAACGCAGTGGTGACCGCGCGCAAAATCCGCATGCCATGCTCGAAACGCGGATTGGCCTTCAACTGATGCAGATGCCGCTGCGCCAACACCACCAGGCAGCCCGACGGCACAAAAAGTGCAAGCGTAGCAATCAGCGCGCCGGCCCAGCCATCCACCAGATAGCCGAAGAACGGCACTACGTTCAAGAGCGGCCCAGGCGACAGCGGCGACAGCGAAAACGCCAAGGTGAAGTCGTTATCCGATATGCCGATCGCCGGCGTCACGAACAGCGTCTTGAGCACAGGTAACGCCGAGAAGCCACCGCCGAACAACGTCATGCCCGCACCGGCGAGCCGCGGCCACAGCAGTGCCAGTTCATAGCGATGCGGCAACGGCAGCGCAAACAACACCAGCAACACGCACAGACCGCCCAGCAATTGCCAGTCACCGCGACCGATCGACACGACGACGCGCGTATTACGAACCGGACTGACCAGCCAGCCGGCGCCGAAGGCCGAGCCGAGTATCACTACGTAGGCCGCGGGACTGCGTGCATAGAAAAGTGCGACGCAACCCAGCACCGCCGCGACCCATTCGAGCTTGCCGCGTACCAGCGCGCGCGTCTGTTTGTACCAGGTGATCGCGATCAACGTAGCCAGCACTACGCTGAAGTGATTGAGCAAGGTCTGGGATGCGGCGGCGCGCACGAGCGGTGTGCGATAGAAAATCGCGAACAGCGTCATCAGCGTGAAAAAGGGCAGCACGCTTGCGATGCCCGCGACCCAGGCGCCGGAGCGTCCGCGCAGCGCATGCCCCAGTTGCACGGCGACGTTGCAGCCCACCGGCCCGGGCACCATCCAGGCAAGCGCGATCAGATCCGAAAAGGCTACCCGCGAGAGCCGTCCTTCGCGTTCAACGTAGTGATTTTCAAGTTGCGCCATCAGTGCGAGACCACCCCACGACAGCGCCGACAGGCCGAACACGACCCGGAACAGCGTCCATAGCGGTTCTCGTTCGCCTCGTCTGGCGGCATCCTGGCTTGTGATCGTCTGCATGGCGCTGCGGGCCCCGGTACGCCGGCGGCCCGCCCTTTGGGATCATCGTTGTGTGGTGTTACGCGGCCGGCAGCCGGCATCGCGCTGTGACGCGGTACAGCGTGAATGTAGCCGGTTTTGCAGTGCTGCGGTTGGATAAGCGTGAGGCATTGCTTATAGGCCTCGCGACTGTATGCTGCGCGCTTGTAACGCACAAGCGCGCCACCACCGGAGCGCGTTCAGCTATTGGTGCTGGACACGCTGCTGGTGCTGTCGGTCTCATGCACCGGGCGGTGACCCTTCATGCCGCATACACCGAATCGTTCGAGCAGCGCCGGAATCGCGTCGACCGGCACCGGGCGCGAGAACAGGAAACCCTGCGCCTCGATATGGCCGAGCGCGGCGAGCCATGCAATCTGCTCTTCAGTCTCGGTGCCTTCGACCACCACCGTGAGTCCGAGCGAGCGCGCGAGATTGACGATCGCGGTGACCATCACGCAGACGCTGCGGTCGCCGGGAATCGCCTGGATAAACGAACGGTCCACCTTCAGCGTGTCCACCGAAAAGCGGTTCAGGTAGGAGAGCGACGAATAGCCTGTGCCGAAGTCGTCGAGCGCGATGCGTACGCCCAGGCGCTTCAACGCGAAGATCTTCTCCGAGACGAGCTCGGGGTATTCCATCATCGCCGTCTCGGTGATTTCGAGTTCGAGGCGGCGCGCGGAGATACCGCTTTCCTCGATGGCATGCGAGATGGTTTCGTACAGATCCCCGCGCCAGAACTGCACCGCGGAGATGTTCACCGCGAGCGACAGTGTGTCGTAGCCCTGTTGCTGCCACAACGCCAGTTGGCGACACGCGGTCTCGATCACGAAGTCGCCGATGGGCACGATCAGGCCGGTCGATTCGGCGACGGGAATGAATTCGTTCGCCGGGATCAAGCCGTGCTGCGGATGATTCCAGCGCACCAGCGCTTCGAAACCGGTGATGCAACGGCGCGTCAGATCGATCTTCGGCTGATACGCGAGAAACAGTTGGCCCTCGGCAAGCGCGACGCGCAGTTGCTGTTCCCACTTCATCAAATGGTCCGCGCGGTGCGACAACTGCGGCGAATAGAACTGGTAGCAGTTTTTGCCCGCGTCCTTCGCGCTGTACATGGCGAGGTCGGCTTTCTTCAGCAAGTCGATCTCGCTCTCGTTGGCAACTGAGTACAGCGCGATGCCGATGCTCGCGTGCAATACGAAGGAACTGCCGCGCACTTCGAAAGGCTTGGCGAACGCTTCGGCCGCAGCTTCGGCGAGTGCGACAGCGCGCTTCTCGACGTCGTCGCCCTTGATCACCACGACGAACTCGTCACCGCCGATGCGGCTCAACGCGCCACCGTCGCCGACTGCCGTGGCGAGGCGCGAAGCAGTCATTTGCAGCACGATGTCGCCGGCGTTGTGGCCTAGCGTGTCGTTGACGGTCTTGAAGTTGTCGAGGTCGATGAAGAGAATCGCGAGGCGCCCGAGATTGGAAGGCTGCGCTACGTCGTGCCGCAGTGTTTGCAGCGTCGCATAGCGATTGCGCAAACCGGTCAGTAGATCGTATTCGACCAGATGCGTCATCTCGCGCTCGCGTCCGAGCAGCTTGCCGATCAATCCGGTAGCCACCGCGAAGAAGCTCAGCATCGCGAGCGAGATGAAGCCCGCCATTAGCAGATAGACGTTGCGTGTGTGGTTGTAGTCGGCGAATTCTTCGGCTTGCGACAGACCCACCAGCACTCCGAGCGGATAACCGTCGATATGCCTGTACGAGACGATGCGCGTGACGTTGTCGATCGAATCGACGTAGGTGCCCGACACATGCTCCGAAGTCGGATACGAGCCGCTCGCCGAGAACGAGCCGTTGGCGCTGTCGGCGCTGCCGGTGCGGCGCGCCAATACCGTGCCGTTGTCCGAGATCACCGCGATCACGCCTTCGCGGCCAATGGCCGCGTTGTTGTAGAAGTCGCTGGTGAAATAGCTCGGGTCTTCGGAAACCACCACGACGCCTGCGAACGAGCCATCGAGATGATTCAGACGCCGCGTCATCTGCAAGGTCCAGTGGCCGGATATGCGGCCGAGCACCGGCTTGCTGATATACAACTGGTCGTCGTTCTCGTGTTCGTGGACCTTGAAGTGTTCGCGGTCCGATAGGTCGATGTGTTTGGGATTGAGCTCGGCCGTGTTCGCGATCAGCTTGCCGTGCTCGTCGATCAGCGACACCTGCACCAGCGTATCGCTTTGTACTACGCCTTTTTCGACCGTGCTGGCGAGATCGAAATGATTCGGCGTTTTCTCGAATTCGTATTTGACGAAGCGGGTAATCTGGTCGACCTGGTGAATCGCCTTGACCGTGTGCTGCTCCAGCGCCGCGGAGAGAATCGCAGCAGAGGCCATGGCTTCACGATTCGTGGCTTCTTTTTCAACCGACAGACGCGCGAAGATCACGGTCCAAAGCAGGATCAGCACCAGCACGCCGAGCGCCGGAATGGCGAGCAAGGCACGGCGGCGCGACACGGCGGGATCGCGGCGGGGTTTGGCTTCGCGCTGGTCGGAGAAGCGGAACTGGCTCATTAGGCGGCCCGTTCCCTGGTGCCGGCCAGTTGCAACTGCGCGAGCATTGACTGCGCTAATTTCATGGGTGGCTGCATGGTGACCAAGGTGCCGGAACTGCTGCGCAGGGGGAGGGAGCGTGGCGTCGTGCCTGACCATCCGCAGGTCATCGGGTACGTTTCGATATTACTTAATGCCACTGGATTAAGGAAGCGTCCTCGCATCGGGTATACGCGGGCGAGACAGTCCGTCCTAACCGGTTGAATTCGCAGCCGGCGCGGCCAGCCTTGAGGCCGCGGCCCGGCAGTCGTATTCGAGTCATTCATCGGGATCCGGAATTCAGGTGTGCCAGGCCTCTTTTCATGCGTGGCGCATTAATCGTGCAAACGGTGCGGCGTTTTGTGGTCAAGCGTGGCTGGAAGTGGCGAGACACAGGCGGCATTTCGCTGGCCGGCAATCGAGAGCCGCGTCGTTCATTGCAGCCGGAACGTGCCGTCGACGATCGTCACCGACGGCCCACCAATCCACGTCTTGCCGGCTGCGTCGTCGTAGTGCACCGAAACATCGCCGGCACGGCCCAGCGCAGTGCCCTGGCGCGCTGTGTAATGTGAACCTGGGCGTAACTGCTGGGCGCTCAGGAGACCTGCGAGCGCGGCGTTCGCGCTGCCTGTTACCGGATCTTCGCCGAGGCCAAAGCGGCCACCCGCCATCAGGCAGCGCACCTCGAAGGTGGCCGGACCGTCAGCGTCGTGTGGGCCGTAGACAGCGAGACCATGGGTGTCCATTGAATGCACGATGTCGGCGAGCGCAACGGCATCGGGATCGAGCGCGAGGCAGTCGCGCGCTGAATTGACGCGCACCACGAGCCATGGCGCACCATTGTCGACCGCGCAGGGCGTTGCGCTGAAATCGATCGCGTCACTACGCAAAGCCGTAACCAGTGCCGCGTACTGATCCTGGGGAAGCGCCGTGACGCGCGCGGGCGGCGCGGCGAAAGCCCATCCGCTATGCGCCTTGTGGGTCGATCCAGATTCAGTCAGCGCTTGCAATTCAACGAGACCCACGCCGCATTGTTGCACCAGCTTACCGGCCTGCTTCGGTTGATATCCGCTTTCGAGCAACGCGTGCGCGGTGCCCAGCGTTGGATGACCGGCGAACGGCAATTCGCCATGTGTTGTGAAGATACGCACGCGATAGTCGGCGGCCGGGTCGGTCGGCTTCAGCAGGAAGGTCGTTTCGGACAGATTGGTCCAGTGCGCGATGGCCTGCATCTGATCCGCATCGAGTGCGTCGGCATCGAACACGACAGCAAGCGGATTGCCTTTGAACGGCACGGACGTGAACACGTCGACTTGTTTAAAACGAACGGTGTTGGCAGGCATCGGGTGAGGTCCGGCGAATCAGGCAGATGGGTGGGATTCGCGGATTCTATCTGGTGACAAAGGAACGATCCACCTCGCCACAAATGCAAAACGCGCCGCAGGTGACAGACACCTCGCGACGCGTTCAGTACGCTCAGGGCGACAAGCTTCGGCGAACTGCCCGCCGAACCGGTCGGCGCGCGTTATTCGACTTCGGCGATCATCTCGATCTCGACGCATGCGCCGAGCGGAATCTGCGCCACGCCGAACGCCGAGCGCGCATGCTTGCCGCGCTCGCCGAAGACGTCAGCGACCAGTTCGGACGCGCCGTTGGTCACCAGGTGCTGCTCGGTGAACTCGAGCGTCGAGTTGACGAGGCTCATCAGCTTGACGATACGCGTGACGCGGTTCAGGTCGCCTACATGCGCGTGCAGCGTGGCGAGCAGATCGATCGCGATGGAGCGCGCGGCGACCTTGCCTTCTTCCGTGGTGAGCGTGGCGCCGAGCTTGCCGGCCCATACCTTGCCGTCCTTCTTCGCGATGTGACCGGACAGGTACACCGTGTTGCCACTTTGCGCGCTCATCACATAGGCGGCTGCGGGCGCGCCTGCGCTCGGCAGTTCGATACCCAGTTCCTTAATCTTGTCATACACATTCGTTTGAGCCATGGTGTGTCCCTGGTCAGTAGTGGAATTCGGTGGCGCGGGTCGAGATAGCCTAGACCTTCGCGCGGATCAGCGCCGCGAGACGCGACACGCCTTCGTCGATCTTGGCCGGCGGCACCGTGACGAACGACAGGCGCAGCGTGTTGTGCTGCGCTTCGTTCGCGAAGAACGGAGCGCCCGGCACAAACGCGACATTCTGCGCGACGGCTTCTTCGAGCAGCTTCATGCTGTCGATCTGTGCGGGCAGCGTCACCCACACGAACATGCCGCCTTCCGGACGGTTCCAGCTTACGCCTTCCGGCATGTAGCGTTCGAGCGAGGCGAGCATCGCCGCGCATTGATCGCGGTACAGCTCGCGAATGGTCGGCACGTGCGTGTCGAGGAAACCGTCCTTGATCACTTCGTACACGATGCGTTGCGTGAAGCTCGGCGTGTGCAGATCGGTGGCTTGCTTGGCCTGCACGAGTTTGAAGATCAGTTCTTCCGGCGCGATGATGTAGCCGACCCGCAGAC
>NZ_DASRSY010000333.1:0-13546 GCF_035656215.1 Paraburkholderia sp. | reverse complement strand
GCCTTTACGTGCCGATCCTTGATCACATCGACCCGCGCACGCTCGGCAAAGACTCCAAGACGCTGTTACAGGAATATCTGCAGGGTCACAAGATCGCGTTACCGACGTACACGGTCGTCGCAACGCATGGTGCGGCGCACAATCAGCAGTTTGAAGTCGAATGCACGGTGCCGAAGCTGGACGTCAAAGTGTCCGGGTCCGGCGCGAGCCGTCGTGCGGCCGAGCAGGCCGCAGCAAAAAAGGCGCTCGACGAAGTGATGGCCGCCGCGCCCGCTGTGGTCGCCAAGCCTAAGCGTTCGAAAGGCGCCCGTTCGGCGAAGAATGTCGAGCAGGAGATCGTGCCTGGCGTGACTGGCGTACAGGCTGCGCTCGATTTGCGCAGCCCGGATCGCAAGAGCGAGCGGGGAGCCCGCCCCGCGCCGGCAGTGGAGTACGCAGACGAACGGCCGACCCTGACCACGACGTCCGCGCCGCTGGCCGTGATTCGCGCCGCGCACGTGGAATACAGCGGCCAGGACAAGTCAGAGCGCGCGGATAGGGCGGAAAGAGCCGACAAGGCCGCCTCCCACTCGAGCGACAGGTCCGCCGACAAAGCCGTGACGGACAAGCCGGCCGAAAAGCTGGACGCCAAATCAGCCGAAGTCCGATCCGAAGGCGCGAAGCCCGCAGACGCCAAGCCCGCAGACGCCAAACCGGAAGCCGCCGCCGTCCGTAGCGCCGACAAACACCGCAGCCGTGAAGTCGTTCCCGGCGCAGCCGTGCCCACGCCTGGCGTGCCGGCACCTATCGAAGACGAACCCGGCGTAGTCGGCGCGGTGCAAACCCGCGTCGCCGATGCGGGCCATTGATTGCCATCGCCGCGCCATTCCTCGCGCGTCGATCTGAACTTGTCGTAGCCCGAATATGAACGCTCCCACTCCCACTGGTTTTCGCTGCGGCATGGTCGCGATCGTCGGCCGCCCGAACGTCGGCAAGTCCACGCTGATGAACGCGCTGGTCGGCCAGAAAGTCAGTATCACGTCGCGCAAGGCGCAGACCACGCGCCACCGGATCACCGGCATTCATACGTTTGAAGACGCGCAGTACATCTTTGTCGATACACCGGGATTCCAGACCAAGCACAGCAGCGCGCTGAACCGCTCGCTCAACCGCGCGGTCACGTCCACGCTGAGTTCGGTCGACGCGATTCTGTTCGTGATCGAAGCCGGCCGCTTCGGTCCGGACGACCAGAAGGTGCTCGACCTGATCCCGCCGTCGGTGCCCACGCTGCTGATCGCGAACAAGCTCGATCGCGTGTCGGATAAGGACTCGCTATATCCGTTCATGCAGCAGGTGAGTGCGCTGCGTCAGTTCAACGAGATCGTACCGCTGTCGGCGAAGAATCCAGACGACATCAAGCGTTTGCTGGCGACGATCAAGCCGTTCCTGCCGGAGGGCGCGCCGATCTACGGTGAAGACGACCTGACCGATCGTAGCGAGCGTTTTCTTGCCGCCGAAATCCTGCGCGAAAAAGTGTTCCGCTGGACCGGCGACGAACTGCCGTACACCAGCACCGTGCTGATCGACAAGTTCGAAACCGAAGGGCGCCTGCGCCGCATTTTCGCGACCATCATGGTCGAACGCGATACGCAAAAAGCCATGATCATCGGCCAGAAGGGCGCTAAGCTGAAGCAGATCAGCACTGAAGCCCGCCTCGACATGGAAAAGCTGTTCGACGGTCCGGTGTATCTGGAAACCTTCATCAAGGTGAAGAGCGGCTGGGCCGATAACGAAGCTGGACTCCGCGCGTATGGGTACGAATGACGCGTGGATGACGCTGAATTCCGACGCTGACCCGGACAACTCGGAGCCGGCAGCGCCGGCACGCGAGCCATCCAAACCCGCTCGCAGTACCAAAAAATCCTCATCGGGTGCCAAAAGCGCTCAGGCTGCTCAAGGCGCCGAAGGCGAGCCGCGTAAAGCGCCGGCACGCCGCGCACCGCGTACCTCCGCTTCCGATTACCGGATCGCGGAGCAACCCGCTTTCGTCCTGCACAGCTATCCCTACCGTGAGACCAGTCTGATCATCGACGTACTGTCGCGCGATCACGGCCGTCTCGCGCTCGTCGCGAAGGGCGCCAAACGTCCGCACTCCGCCTTGCGCGGCGTGCTGCAGACCTTCCAGCCGCTCGCGTTGTCGTGGTCCGGCAAATCCGAAGTGCGCACGCTGACCGGTGCCGAATGGGTCGGCGGCATGTTGCCTCTCGCGGGCGACGCGCTGCTCTGCGGCTTCTACGTCAACGAGCTGCTGGTTAAATTCTGCGCCCGCGAAGACCCGCATCCGCAACTGTTCCATCACTACGTCGTTACGATGACGCGGCTCGCGCATGACGAGCCGCCCGTGCAGGTGTTGCGATCGTTCGAACGTGTGCTGCTGCGAGAAACCGGTTATGCGATGGCGCTCGATCGCACCGTCGCGCGTAAAGCGGTGCTGGCCGAAGGCCGCTACGTGTTCGACCCGGAGCGCGGCGTGCGCGAAGCCTCCGACGATCTGTCCGCGCTTTGGCCGGTGATCGCCGGACAGACCTTGCTCGATATGGAAAAGGACGATTACCATCGAGCGCAGACCGTGGCGCAAAGCAAAACGCTGATGCGCTTTCTGCTCAACACTTACCTTGGCGGCACGCCGCTCGCGACGCGCCAGATACTGATCGACTTGCAGAACTTATGAGCTTCTTTCTTACGTCGCCGAATGTGATTGACCTGGGCGTGAACATCGATCACGTCGCCACGCTGCGCAACGCGCGCGGCACCTCTTATCCCGATCCGATCCGCGCCGCGTTGATGGCCGAAGAGGCCGGCGCCGATGTCATCACGCTGCATCTGCGTGAAGACCGCCGCCATATCGTCGACGCCGACGTGCGCAAGCTGCTGCCGCTGTTGAAAACGCGCATGAATCTGGAGTGCGCGGTCACGCGGGAGATGCTCGACATCGCGTGTGAGGTGCAGCCGCACGACGTCTGTCTCGTGCCGGAAAAGCGCCAGGAACTGACGACTGAAGGCGGCCTCGACGTCGCCGGCCAGTTCGAAACCGTGCGCGCCGCATGCACACAACTCGCCGCCGCGAACTCGCGCGTGTCGCTCTTCATCGATCCGGACGAAACGCAAATCCGCGCCGCGCACGAAGCGGGCGCACCGGTGATCGAACTGCATACGGGGCGCTATGCCGAAGCGCACGATCCCGCCGAGCAACAGCGCGAATATGAGCGCGTAGTGCGTGCCGTCGAGTTCGGCGCAACGCTCGGTATCAAGGTCAATGCCGGTCACGGCCTGCACTACAACAACGTTCAGCAGATTGCCGCGATCGAAGGCATCGTCGAGCTGAATATCGGCCACGCGATCGTCGCGCATGCGATCTTTGCCGGCTGGGACAACGCTGTGCGCGAGATGAAGGCGATCATGGTCGCCGCCCGTCTCGGCGCAAGCGCTTAAGGCCGCGGCGGCGCCCATGACGATCTACGGCATTGGCACGGACATCGTTCAGGTCAGCCGCGTGGCCGCGGTGATGACACGCACTAACGGTCGCTTCGCCGAGAAGGTGCTCGGCCCGGACGAGCTGCGCGTTTATCACGCACGCCACGCGCGTTCGGCGGCGCGCGGACTCGCATTTCTCGCCACGCGGTTCTCGGCCAAAGAAGCATTCTCGAAAGCGATCGGCCTCGGCATGCGCTGGCCGATGACCTGGCGCGCGCTGCAAACGCTGAACAAACCGAGCGGCGAGCCGATGGTGGTTGCGTCGGGCGAGCTGGCCGAATGGCTCGACGCGCGCGGCATCACGGCGCGCGTGACGATCAGCGACGAACGTGATTACGCCGTGTCGTTCGTGATCGCCGAAACGGGGGGTGGGGCGCGAGGATCGGACGCCCCGCATGCACCCGCCAGCGACGAATAAAAAATATCTTGAACGCGGCGCAAGTCGGCCGTGTCTCTCTTTGCCTCAAGCTTTTTTCTAGCGGAATTCGATGAAAACCACTCCCGGACCGGTCATGCTCGACGTGGTCGGCACAACGCTGAACAACGACGATAAACGCCGCCTTGCCCATCCGATGACCGGCGGCGTGATTCTGTTCGCGCGCCATTACGAGAGCCGCGAGCAGCTGATCGCGCTGACCGATTCGATCCGCGCGGTTCGCGACGATCTGCTGATTGCCGTCGACCACGAAGGCGGCCGCGTGCAGCGCTTTCGCACCGACGGCTTTACGGTGCTGCCGGCGATGGGCAAGCTCGGCGCGCTGTGGGATAGCGATGTGTTGCACGCCACCAAAGTGACCACTGCGGTCGGCTATATCCTCGCGGCCGAATTGCGCGCGTGCGGCATCGATATGAGTTTTACGCCAGTGCTCGATCTGAATTACGGTCAGTCGCAGGTGATCGGCGATCGCTCGTTTCATCGCGATCCACGCGTCGTGACCTTGCTGGCGAAGAGCCTCAACCACGGCCTCGCGTTGGCCGGCATGAGCAATTGCGGCAAGCATTTTCCAGGGCACGGCTACGCGCACGCGGACTCCCACGTTGCGATGCCGGTCGACGACCGTTCGCTCGACGAGATCCTGCGCGAGGACGTGGCGCCGTACGACTGGCTTGGCGTGTCGCTCGGGGCCGTGCTACCCGCACATGTGGTTTATCCCCAGGTCGACTCGAAGCCGGCGGGCTTCTCGCGTGTCTGGCTGCGGGACATCCTGCGCAAAAAATTGCGCTTCGAAGGTGCTGTCTTCAGCGACGATCTCTCGATGGAAGCCGCGCGCCAGGGCGGCACGCTGATGGAAGGTGCGACCGCCGCGCTGCAGGCCGGTTGCGACATGGTGCTGATCTGCAATCAGCCGGACGAAGCGGAGAAGGTGCTGGACACGCTGCGCTTCACGCCGTCGAAGGAGTCGCAGCAGCGGCTTAAACGCATGCGGCCGCGCGGCAAGGCGCTGAAGTGGAGCAAGCTTGCAGCCGAGCCGCAGTATCTGCAAGCGCAGGCCTTGCTGCGCAGCGCGTTTGCATGATCAACCGGTAAGCAATTGATCAGCAACGGATCAGCAACGGATCAGCAACGGATCAGCAACTAAAGCGTTTGCATCGAACAAAAAAACGGCGCCTTTTGTCAGGCGCCGTTTTTTATTCAAGTCCGGCCAACCGCAAAGCCGGCCTCACCCAGTCAGTTCAACCGCATCCGTTGCAGCTTGTTGTACAGCGTCTTCGGACTGATACCCAACAGCGACGCCGCGCGATGGCGTGTGCCGCCGACTGCATCCAACGTCGCGCGGATCAGCATTTCCTCGACGTCCGCGAGTGGCGTGCCGACGGTGACCTGCACGCGACTGCCGTTCAGATCACGCCCGTTCACCGAGCCCGCTTCATCGGCACGCAACGATTCCAGCACGTCGCCCGACGCGTGATACGCCCGGCGCACGCGGTCCTGCAACTCGCGCACATTGCCCGGCCACTCGTACGAGAGGCACTCGCGCAGGAAATTCGGCCCGACCTGCTTGGTGACCTCCGCGGTGCCGCGCGCGATCGCTTCGTGATTCAACTCGCCGACGACAGCTTGCGCAATCAGCGCCGGATCTTCGCCGCGCTCGCGCAACGGCGGCAACGTGATGGCGGCGGCTTCGAGACGCAGCGCGAGGTCTTCGTGCAGGCTGCCGTCGGCGACCGCCGCGCGTGGGTGTTTGCGCGTCGAGGCGATCAGCCGGAAGTCGGTCACCACCTGATTCCTGCCACCGACCCGCATGAAGGTCTGCGAATCGAGCGCGCGCAGCAGCGCTTCCTGTTGGGGGCGCGGCAGTTCGGCGATTTCGTCGATGAACAGCGTACCGCCGCTGACCTGCTCGAACAGGCCCGGCTCGCGTTGCTCGGCACCACCGAATGCGTCGCGCTCGTGGCCGAACAGCAGGCTGTCGAGCGAGCGATGCGCCGCGACGCTGCCCGCCGTCCGGCAGTCGAACGTGACAAACGGCCCTTTGCGGCGCCGGCTCATGTCGTGCAGCGTGCGTGCGGCGAGCTGCTTGCCCGTGCCGGCTTCGCCGGAAATCAGCACGGCGGCTTCGGTCGGCGCGATATGTTCGATCGTGTCGTACACATGCTGGATCGCACCGCTGCGGCCCAGTAACGAGCCGAAACGACCGAGTTGACGCAGCGACGCGCGCAGCGTCTGGACTTCTTCGGTCAGCTCGTAGGGACGCGGAATCCGGGCGAGCAGACTACGCAAACGCGGGATATTGACCGGCTTGAGCAGGTAGTCCCAGATGCCGTGCCGCAGACCCTCGATCGCGCTCTCCACCGTCGCGTTGCCGGTCATCACAATCACGGGCAAGGCGCCGCCTGGCGGATGCGCGGGCAGGTGCTGCAACACATCGAGCCCACTGCCGTCCGGCAGATTCAAATCGACCAGCACGACATCGGGGATGAAGCGCGTCAGTGCCGCCCGGGCCTCGGCGATGGTGGTCGCGGTGTCAACGGAGAAGCCGTCGACGGCGAGGATGGCGGACAGGCCTGACAGGCTATTGGGATCGTCTTCAACAATCAGGGCGTGTGGCATGGCGAGCGCTATTTTTTAGATGGACGGAATGCACGGTACGCCGCGCCGATACTCCGGCGCGCGATACGGGCGCGATGGCTGGCCGGTACTGTCGGTCGAATGCCGTACCGCGCGAGCAGCATCCGGCACGGTGGCGGGATAGCCGCGGGCAAATTGGCATGGACGCGGCACAGCGGGCGATTCGACTCACGTAGTTCTGGTCCTTGGCTTTCAGTGGATGCCCGCCCTGACACGATGTGACGTGTGGGCGGGGTCCCTGTACTTCCTTCATTCGACCGGTCAGAAATCCCGGTTGCTGTCGAAGAAACGTCTTACCTCCAGCTCCGCTTGCTGGCGGGTTTTACCGTATCGTTCCTGGATTAGCCCAGTCAGTTTGTCGGCGCGGCCTTCTGCCTTGGTCAGCTCGTCGTCCGTCAATTCACCCCATGCTGTCTTGGCCTTCCCGATTATTTGCTTCCACTTGCCTTCAGCGATGTCGTTATTCATGCCGCATCTCCGGAGTTGAGGAAATAAAGCCTTACCGGCCCGTATCCCAGAGAAGCATGGACTGTGCCAAAGTTAATTACTTAAGCTTATCAATGGTTTGTTTGACGCAAGGCAGGAAGAAACGGGCAGCAGACAGGCATTTTTGAGAAAACCACCGGTAAAGTTTTCCTCAACCATACACGGCGACGCAAAAAAGAAAAAGCGCCCAATGGGGGCGCTTTTTTTTGCCATTTTTTCGCTGCGCCGGATTTGCTCCCGCGCAGGCTGCACGCGCTTTAGGCGCGGCTGCGGTACTCGTGCGTACGCGTGTCGATTTCGATCTTGTCGCCGATGCTGCAGAAGAGCGGCACTTGCAGTTCGAAACCAGTGGTCAGCTTGGCGTTCTTCAACACCTTGCCCGACGACGTATCGCCCTTGACTGCCGGTTCCGTGTAGATGATTTCGCGGACCAGCGTGGTCGGCAGTTCGACCGAGATGGCTTTCTCGTTGTAGAACACAACTTCGCAAGCCATGCCGTCTTCGAGGTAATGGAGGGCGTCGCCCATCATTTCACCTTCGACTTCGAACTGGTTGTAGTCGGCGTCCATGAACACGTACATCGGGTCAGCGAAGTACGAGTACGTGACTTCCTTGCGCTCCAGCACGACGACGTCAAACTTGTCGTCTGCCTTGTACACGCTTTCCATGCCTGCGCCGGTCAGCAGGTTCTTGAACTTCATCTTGACGACGGCGGAGTTGCGGCCCGATTTGTTGTATTCGGCCTTTTGCACGACCATCGCGTCTGCGCCGATCATTACTACGTTGCCGGTGCGGAGTTCCTGTGCGGTCTTCATAAAACTGTCCTGTACGAAATAAGTAGCTTCAACTTTTGCTCAACGGCATACGGCGCAAGCGGCTTCGCTGCTCCTTGCACTACGAACGGCGCGGCGTCGCTTGGGAGCGGCGCCTGCCGGGAGCAGTGCGTGGCGCGTGGCCGGCTTGCCGCGGTGACTCGCGGCGAAGTTGCAAACCTGCAACCCCTGCAATCCGTTACCTGCTTTTTACCCTGTGCGGGCGTGTACACGAGTGGCACCGATCGACAGGATGCGCCCCTTTTTTGACATTTCCGCCACTCACATATGGAGACAAAGGAGTGGGGAGCAGATCATGCATCTTTCGATGCCGGGTTCGCCAAGGCCAAGCAGACTGGCCGATGGGTTTGCCTCAAGAGTTGCCTGGCAAATTTGCCAGAGGCATTTGCCGAATGAATTCTCAGGGCAACTCGCTGTGATCGGACCGCGCTTGCGTCGTCGGCCGTTGGATAACCGCTTATTTTAACTGAGTTTTTGCGAACAAGGCCAGATTTCCGGCGAGGTCCCCTACGTTGGCCAGTTCGCCAGCCCATTCGGCCGCGCGTTGCTTCAGCGCCGCGCGGTGGCGCTGGAATTCCGCCCAGTCCGGCCGGCCCGAGTCGTTCCATGCGTGCCAGAAGCGCGCGAGGGCGTCCCGCGCGTCGGCGGGCAGGGTGCGGCCGTAGTGAGCGAGCGCGGCGTCGAGCTTCGGCAGATGGGCGTCGTCGGCTTGGGGATAGATGTGCCAGACAAAGGGTTTGGCGGCCCATTGGGCGCGCACGAACGAATCTTCGCCGCGCACGAAATTGATGTCGCTGGCCCACAACAGTGTGTCGTAGCCGGGTTGCCCGGTAAAAGCGAGTGCGTGGACGCTGAGGCCGCCGCGCTCGGCGTGCGAACCGGCGGCAAACGAAGGCAGGTCGAAAAAACGCGCCACCGCGCCCGAAATGCGGCCCTCCGGCACCAGCAGAACAACCGGCTCGGCGCTGTCGCGCCATTGCTCGAGCAGACTGTCGACGGCGGGGTTTTCGTAGGCGAACAGCGAGATGACCGTGGCTGTAGCCGGTGGCGGCGCGCAGCCGGTGGTCTTCAGCCACCACGCTTCGCGCGCGGCTTGCGACGCCTCGAAAGCCGCGCGCGCGGCGTCGAGATGCCGTTCCTTCAGCACACCGCCGGTGCCGGGGCCGAGTCCCGGGAAAAAGAAGGTCTTCGTCAGCGGATAACGGGGATGCGGCGACGGCCGCAGATGGAAATCCGCGACCCAGTCTTCGGCGCTCAGATATTCGAGGTTGAACCAAACCGGCGCGCGCTCGCGCCGCGCCATCGCGGCGACGTAGATTGGCGGCAACTCGCAGGCGAATGCCTCGATCACGACGTCCGCCACTTCAAGCGTATCGCCCGCGTGGGCCGGCTCGTGCCAGTGTTCGATGATGATGCCGCCGACCGCCTGGCGCGCGCGATCCAGCGCCAGCGACGGGCACAGCTTCTGGAACGCATGCAGATCGTCGACGAACACACGCACCTGCCAGCCATGCTCGCTCGCCAGTTGCCGCGCGAGACGCCAGCACACGCCGATGTCGCCGAAATTGTCGATTACCGCGCAAAAGATATCGCAGGCGATTGCCGTGGGCGCGGTGGTGGGTTGTTCGGCAGGGGGCGTAGCGGAGGACATGGTGGCGTGGATCGCAGAGGGGGACGGGTGGCGTGCTTGGGTTCTGCAGGGCCTTGCTGGCGGGCGATGCAATCAGGTTCAGCCGCCAGCTTGCACCGCTGCATCACGCCGCTCGATGCAGCAGGGTTCGAACGCACGCGGAATGCTCTAAACTGGCGATTCTAAAGCACTCGTCCGCGGTTCCGCGCCTAAGTGGCCGTTCAGCGCGCAGCACGCGGGCAGAGGCTTCGCGACACTGTCCCAGCCAACCGATTCTGCATGACCGAACCCGAAGCAACCGACGTTTTCGAGCCGAAAAAAGTGCTCGCCCAATTGCCGCATCTGCCCGGCGTCTATCGCTATTACGATACGCAGGGCGCGGTGCTTTACGTGGGCAAGGCGCGCGACCTCAAGAAGCGCGTCTCGAGCTACTTCACGAAGACGCAACTGTCGCCGCGCATCGCGATGATGGTGACGCGCATCGCGCGCGTCGAGACCACCGTCACGCGCTCGGAGGCTGAAGCGCTGCTGCTCGAAAACAATCTCATCAAGGCGCTGGCGCCGCGTTACAACATTCTGTTTCGCGACGACAAGTCGTATCCCTATCTCAAGCTGACCGGCCACAAGTTTCCGCGCATGGCGTATTACCGCGGCTCGGTGGATCGCAAGAATCAGTACTTCGGCCCGTTCCCGAGTGCGTGGGCGGTACGCGAGAGCATCCAGATCCTGCAGCGTGTGTTCCAGTTGCGTACCTGCGAAGACTCCGTGTTCAACAACCGCACGCGGCCGTGTCTGCTGCATCAGATCGGCCGCTGCACGGCGCCGTGCGTCGCGGCGATCAGTGAAGAGGATTACGCGCGCGATGTTGCCAACGCGTCGCGCTTTCTGCTCGGCCGGCAGGGCGAGGTGATGAAGGAGCTCGAGCAGAAAATGCATGCGTTCGCGAGCGAGCTGAAGTTCGAGCAGGCTGCGGCGGTGCGCAATCAGATGAGTTCGCTGTCAACGGTGCTGCATCAGCAGGCGATCGAAGTCGGCGGCGATAGTGATGTAGATATTCTCGCGGTCGTCGCACTTGGCGGGCGTGTGTGCGTGAATCTCGCGATGGTGCGCGGTGGCCGGCATCTGGGCGACAAGGCTTATTTCCCGGCGCATGTGGAAAGCGCGTTGACGATCGGCGAGGGCGGACTCGAAGAGGGTGGCGACGATGAACTGTTGGTCGATGCAGCGACCGGCGCAGGCTCGGCATCTGACGAGGCTGCAACCGGCGCGAACGCATTGTCCGATGATGCTGACGCACTCGCGATCGCTCAGGAGATGCCGTTCGAAGAGGATGACGACGAGGCAGACGCTGCTGTCGAGACCGACGCGGATGATGCGGCCGAATCCGAACTCGAACCCTCGGCGCCGCGCAAAGGCCGTGCAATCGCCGGCGGCATCGAATCCGAAGTGCTGGAAGCGTTCATCGCGCAGCACTACATCGGCAATCGCGTCCCGCCGGTGCTCGTGGTCAGCCACGCGCCGTCCACACGCGAACTGGTCGATGTGCTGATCGAGCAAGCCGGCCACAAGGTGACGGTGCTGCGCCAGCCGCAAGGTCAACGGCGCGCATGGCTCGCGATGGCCGAGCAGAACGCGCGGCTCGCGCTCGCACGCCTGCTCTCGGAACAGGGCTCGCAGCAGGCCCGCACGCGCGCGCTCACCGACACGCTCGGCATGGAGTGCGACGACCTCGCGCATCTACGTATCGAGTGCTTCGACATCAGCCACACGATGGGCGAGGCGACGCAGGCGTCGTGCGTGGTGTATCACCATCACAAGATGCAGTCGTCCGAATACCGTCGCTACAACATCTCCGGCATCACCCCGGGCGACGACTACGCGGCAATGCGCCAGGTACTCACGCGCCGCTACGAAAAGATGGTCGCGCAAGCGGCTGCGAACGCTGCGGACGAAGCCGCGGAATTGCAGACCGACGCGTCCGCGGATCCGTCGCTCGCAGCGGATGCCGCGGAGCCGGTGGCGGCTGGCGGCATCCTGCCGACCATCGTGTTGATCGACGGCGGCAAGGGCCAGGTCGAAATCGCGCGCCAGGTGTTCACCGAACTGGGTCTCGATACCGGCATGCTGGTCGGTGTCGCGAAGGGCGAGGGGCGCAAGGTCGGCCTCGAGACCTTGATTTTCGCCGACGGCCGCGCGGCGCTCGAACTCGGCAAGGAAAGCGCGGCGCTGATGCTGGTCGCGCAAATTCGTGACGAGGCGCACCGCTTTGCGATTACCGGCATGCGCGCGAAGCGCGGCAAGACTCGCCAGACCTCGCGGCTCGAAGAGCTCGAAGGGGTGGGCGCGAAGCGGCGTCAACGGCTGTTGGCGCGCTTCGGCGGGCTGCGTGGGGTGGTCGCGGCAAGCGTCGAGGATCTGGCAAGCGTCGAAGGGATTTCGCAGGCGCTTGCCGAGCAGATCTACCGGCAGTTGCACTGATCGCGGCACGCCACGCTGCCTGAGGAGCGGCAAGTGGCGGGCCAATAAGCGTCCGGGAGAGGGCCGGTAGGCGGCTGATAAACGGTGCTCCAGCGACGCGCTTGCCAGACCCTGCGCGCCGCTTTGCTTGTGGCAGGCCTTGTGACACGGCACAATTGCATCTCCCTTGCCAGACGCTGCGCCTGCCCATGCCGTTTAATTTCCCGATTTTCCTGACCTGGCTGCGGATCGTCCTGATTCCGCTCGTCGTCGGCGTGTTTTATTTGCCTGACATGATGATGAGCCCGGCACACCGCAATCTGGCGGCCGCGACGATTTTCATTCTGGCGGCGCTCACCGACTGGTTCGATGGCTTTCTGGCCCGAAAATGGAATCAGACTTCGGCGTTCGGCGCATTTCTCGATCCGGTCGCCGACAAGCTGATGGTGACGGCTGCGTTGCTGGTGCTCGTACAGCTCGCGCGGATCGATTCGGCGATTGCGCTGGTGATCGTGGGCCGCGAGATTGCAATCTCGGCGCTGCGCGAATGGATGGCGCAGATCGGCGCGTCGAAGAGCGTCGCGGTGAATTCGCTCGGCAAGTTCAAGACCGTGTGCCAGATGGTCGCGATTCCGATGCTGCTGTTTTATGGGCCGTTGCCGTTCGGCGGCGGTGTTTATGTTGATACGCGTGTGTGGGGCCTGTGGTTGATCTATCTGGCCGCGTTCCTGACGATCTGGTCGATGCTCTATTACATGAAACTCGCATGGCCGCAGATCCGCGAGCGGGGCGGCGTTGCCTGATTGAAAAACGATCGAAGCGCAACGCCGGGCGGCCGAAGCGTGTCCGAACGTCGCTGACGTATGAGTGAAATCTTTTCAGTTAAAGACATTCGCAAAAGGGGTTGACACGTTTCAGTCGTTTCTCCATAATCTCGTTTCTCCGATGCACGCAGTTTGAGGCGCCGGTGACAGTAAGAGCGTAGTTGCAGTAACAAGGCAGCAGTTAGCAGGGCAAAAGCAGCACGATGCGGGAGTAGCTCAGTTGGTAGAGCGCAACCTTGCCAAGGTTGAGGTCGCGAGTTCGAGCCTCGTCTCCCGCTCCATACATAAGGGGAAGCAACGCTTCCCTTTTTGTTTGGTGGGCCGGTCCTTACGGTTGCCCACCAGGCAAATCTGAGAATCTGCAGCTAGGTTCCAGTCCGCTTGCGGCGCGATAGCAAAGCGGTTATGCAGCGGCCTGCAAAGCCGTTTAGGCCGGTTCGACTCCGGCTCGCGCCTCCAGTAGTTGATGTAAAGAAAAGCCCCGACTTGTCGGGGCTTTTCTTTTTTTATGCGTCGTGCACCTCGTGTATCTCCTTTTACCCTTGGTACTCAGGTCGCTGCTTACGGTACGCCGCTGCGTCCATCTGCGCGCTTTGCTATGCGCAACGCTATAGTTCGCAGACCCCAACGCTCCCGCATCGACACCATGCGCATCCAGGATATCGAACGCCGCTCCTTCTACTTGCGCCTGATTTACGCGCTCTGCCTCTGCGGCGCCACCTGGACACATCTG
>NZ_DASRSY010000332.1:0-8888 GCF_035656215.1 Paraburkholderia sp. | reverse complement strand
TTATCCATCTCACACAAGCTCGATGAAGTGGAGACCACGTCACATACATGGAAGTATCGTCCGGCGAATGTCCGGGCGACTTGCGCGGCCCAGTCGATAACTACACGCAATCCTGACTATGGCGAGCCGCCAATGACCGGCGAATAAACTCGTTGCCACCCCGATAGCAGAGCGAAGACGAAGGGAAAGCCGGCGCGAGCAAACAGCCGCACGAGACGCGGTCGCGAGCACGACGGTATACACCCGGAAAAATCGGACTCGAAAGACCGGACTCGAGAGTCCGGCTTACAGACGTGACCTCAAAACCGCGTTTCGCGCGCCACCCGCAAGAAGGTATCGAGCAACGGCGTGCAATCGAGCAACTCCGGTCCGCCCGCGCGATGAAACTCCGGATGCCACTGCACGCCCATCACGAACGGCGCACGCCGAAAGCGGATGGCCTCGATGATGCCGTCCGACGCCGACACCGCCTCGATATTCAGATCCCGGCCAAGCGTCTTGACCGCCTGATGGTGAATCGAGTTGACGATCGCTTCGCGACGGCCCGGGAACATATTGACCAGCGTCGAGCCGTCCGGGAAATGAATGCTGTGCCGATGCTGATCGTAGTTCTCGTTGACATGCGCACCGGCAGTCGGCACATCGGTGGCGATGTCCTGGTACAGGGTGCCGCCGAATGCCACGTTGATCAACTGGCAACCGCGGCACACGCCGAGCACCGGTTTGCCTGACTCGATGAACTCATGCAGCAATTCGAGTTCGTACATGTCGCGCACGCGGTCGCCCGGCCACTCGGGGCTCGTCGCCTGTTCCGCGTACGACTGCGGCGAGACGTCTGCGCCGCCTTGCAGCAGCAGACCGTCGAGATGCTTCGCATAGTCGCGCAAACGGATATTGCTCGGGTGCAGCATGCCCTGATGGCCGACCGTCGGAATCATGAACACCAGCACGTCGCGCGACATCACCCAGTGCGCAATCGATTCTTCGAGGTATTGCAGCGTCTTGCCCCGTAGTCCCTTCGCGCCCGGTTCTGGATGGAAGATGCGCGCCGACACACCGATGCGCAGCGTACGCTGCGTGATCCGTTGGCCGGCGCGATCGAACAACTGACGCGCGCGCGCCGCGATGATGCGGCCGAACACGGTCCAGGCCGAATCGCTTTGTTTCAGATAGCGCGGCGGCGACGGCGGCAGCGCGTTCGGCGGCGGCGGGTTCGATGCAGTGAAGTCCGGCGCGGCGCCGAAACCCGGCGGCGGCGAGCCAGCCGGGCGAGCGGCAGCGACGGCTTCTTCCGCTTTTTCGGTCAGCGCAGCTTCGTCAACCGGTCTACTCAATTCACCGGCGACCGGTTCGCTGCTTTCGAGCGTAGCCGGACGTGAAGCTGGACTTTTGGCGGCAGATCCCGCCTTGCGTGCCGCGCGCTCGCGGACTGCGGCCTCCTGTTGAGCCGTCGACGCAGCCGCGGAACTGCGTGCTTCGGCCGCATCGCGTTGGCGCGCCGTTTGCGGATCGGCGGGAGTGACGGTGGACGCGCTCCCGGGGTTGTCGGTCGACGACCTCACAGCGGCCTCCTCGGCAGCCGGCGATACAGTCGAAGCCGTAGGCGGCGTCACCGCGTCCTTGATCGGAGACTGGACGGAATCTTCGTGGGAGAGCGGTAGCGAGGCCGCGGGCTCAGGCTGCGTGGTGTCGGGCTTCGACGTGCCAGGCGTTGTGCCAGGCGCTGTGCCGGACGTCGTTGCAGGCGTTGAGGACGTTGGCGTCGCCGAAGGCGACGATGGGCTGCCGGGCTTGCCGGCGTTTTCAGGTTTGTTTTCGCTCATGACAGTCAGACAGGCGCCTTCCACGCGAACGAATGAATATGCCCTGATTATCCGCTAGCGCGGCAAGCCCCGCAAACCCGCACACAATTGCTCACATTGTTACAGGTCAAGGGGCAGCGCCATCTACCTCACGGGTCCGGTTGCTCCTCGAAAGTTTCGCGCAAGGCGATCTGCATCGCCGCGTGGATTTTCACGCACCAGCGCCAGACGAGCGCCAGCAGCAAAGCGGCGCAAACCAGCACCACGGTCAGGAGGCCTGTCGGCGGCAAGATGCCACCAGAGAGCGCCGCGACCAGCAAAAACACGCCAACCATCGAGACCACCGGCACCAGGTCGGAGATCGCGTAACGGATCGCACTGGTGAAGCGCCCCGCCGTCGCCGGCTGCACGCTCACCTCGGCGAGCAGCAGCGCCAGCGACTTGGTCTTGCGATAAACCGCCACCAGGAACGGCATCGACAGCACCAGCGCGATGCTCCAGAGCACCACGCGCTGCATCGGCTCGGAACTCATCCAGTGTGCGAGCACGGTGCTGGTGTAAGGCGCGCTATACGACACAGTCAGGAAGATCGCCGCGACCAAAGCAAGATTGATGGCGATCTGCAAAATGATCCGTCGCGTCATGCTGAACAGCGTCGGCTCGCCGGTTCCAGTGCTCAAACTACGCAGCCACTGCCCGTACATGCTGAACCCGTTGGCCAGCGTGCGCGGCATCGCTTGGCCGAGGCGCTGCGTCAGCGGATCCGCGGCGCGAATCAGGTAAGGCGTGAAAAGCGTGGTCAAGGCGGAAACGGCCACCGCGATCGGATACAGAAACGCGCTCGTCACCTTCAAGGTCAGACCGAGCGACGCGATGATGAACGAGAACTCGCCGATCTGCGAGACGGTCATGCCGACCCGCATCGCCGTGCGCCCGTCCTTGCCGGCGAGAAAAGTACCCAGCCCGCACGAAACGATCTTGCCGACGATCACGGCTACCGTAATCACCGCAATCGGCCATGCGTAGTCGACCAGCACGGCCGGGTTCAGCATCAGGCCGATTGTCACGAAGAAGATCGCGGAGAAGGCGTCGCGCAGCGGCGCGATCAGGTGCTCGATCCGATGCAGATGGCGCGACTCCGCCATGATCGCGCCGATCAGGAACGCGCCGAGTGCAATGCTGTAATCGAGCTTCACCACCAGCAGACAGAAGCCGAAACAGAAGCCCAGCACCGACACCAGCAGCATTTCGTCGCTTTTGGCGCGTGCCACGTAGTTCAGCGCGCGCGGAACCACCAGAATGCCCACAACTAACGACACCGTCATGAAGAGCAACAGCTTGCCGAGCGTCACAACGGCGATACCCGCGCTCAACTGCCCCGTCTGTGCAATACCGGAGAGCAGCACCAGCATCGCAATGGCGAGAATGTCCTCGACGATCAGAATCCCAAACACCAGTTGCGCGAAGCTCTCGCGCTTCAGACCCAGCTCGGAAAGCGCCTTGACGATGATGGTGGTCGACGAGATCGCCAGAATCGCACCGAGGAACAACGAGTCCATCGAACTCCAGCCGAACGCGCTGCCGATCTCGTAACCGATCCACAGCATCAGCACGATTTCGGAAAGCGCCGCGACGATCGCCGTCGCACCGACCTTGAAGAGCTTGCGCAGGCTGAATTCAAGCCCGAGCGAAAACATCAGGAACACCACGCCGAGTTCACCGAGCGTCTGGATGGTCTGCTCGTCGTGAATCAGCTGGAACGGCGGCGTGTACGGCCCAATGATCACGCCCGCGGCGATGTAACCCAGCACCACCGGCTGTTTCAGGCGATGGAACAGCACGGTGACGACGCCGGCGAGCGCCATCACGACCGCCAGATCCTGAATAAAGCCGATGCCATGATGCATGGATGCGTCCCTTACAAAAAGTAATGTCTCAAAAACGCAGTGTAACGCACCCGCGTGGCGCATCGAATCGCGCAAACGTCGAAAGGGCTTGGGATTGGCCGGGCCACAGGGCGCAAAGCAGGCCGCTCCAGCCGAAACTTTTTTGACACACTGGACGCCAGTGAAATATCACAATAATATTTGTCGCATATTTTCTTGGGAGTCGAGTGATGCAGCAAGTGTCCTTCAATGTTGTAGATCGTTCCGGCGACAGCCACGCCGATATCGTCGAAGTGAATCGTCTGACGATTGCCGGCTGGGCCGGGCGTGACCAGGCAGCGATCGAGCATCACATCGCCGAACTCGCCGAACTTGGCGTGAAGCGGCCGTCCACCACGCCCTGCTTCTACCGCCTCGGCGCCGAGTTGCTGACGCAGGCCGAGCAGATCGACGTGGTCGGCGTGAAGTCCAGCGGTGAAGCCGAGTGCGTGCTGGTGCGCTCGCAGGCGGGACTGCTCGTCACCGTCGGCTCCGACCATACCGATCGCGAAGTCGAGGCCTACGGCGTCACCGTCTCCAAGCAGGTCTGCCCGAAACCGGTCGCGCGTGAAGCCTGGCGTTTCGACGACGTGGCCGGCCACTGGGACCAGCTTGAACTGCGCGCATTCGCTGTGACAAAAGACGGCGAGCGGCGCATCTATCAGCAAGGCAGCGTCGCCTCATTGCTGCCGGCCGCCGATCTGCTGGAGCGCGCGCCCGTGGCAGAAGGCGCCGCGATGTTCTGCGGCACGCTGGCCGTACAGGGCGGCATCGTCGGGATGGCCGACGGCGACGCGCTGGAACTCGAACTGCACGACCCCATCCTGAACCGCACGCTGCGCCACGCCTACCGCGTGCACGCGTTACCTATCGTCGAATGAGGCACCCATGAATCCCCCTTCGCTATCTGCCGACGCCGACGCGTCTTCCGACGCGTGGCTCGAAGCCGCCGCCCTGCGCAAGATCACCTGGCGCATCATGCCGTTCCTGTTTCTCGTCTACGTGTTGTCGTACCTGGACCGCGTCAACATCGGTTACGCGAAGCTGCAGTTCACCGGCGACCTCGGCCTTTCGAACGCGGCGTACGGACTCGGCGCGGGGATCTTTTTCTTCGGCTATTTCGTGTTCGAAGTGCCGAGCAATCTGCTGCTGAAGAAGTTCGGCGCGCGCGCCACCATCGCCCGCATCACGCTGCTGTGGGGCCTGCTGTCGTGCCTGATGATGTTCGTACACTCGGAAACGATGTTCTATGTGCTGCGCTTTTTTCTCGGCGTCGCCGAGGCCGGTCTGGTGCCGGGCGTGGTGTTGTATCTGACCTTCTGGTTTCCGTCCGACCGGCGCGCGCGGATGGTCGCCGTGTTCATGGCTGCGATTCCGGTGGCGGGCATCATCGGCGCACCGTTGTCGGGCTTTCTGATGTCGGCACTGCATGAAGCACACGGCTTGCGCGGCTGGCAGTGGATGTTCCTGATCGAAGGCATTCCGTCGATCCTCGCCGGTTTCTGGGCGCTCGCCGTGTTGCGCAATACGCCCGCCGAAGCCGCGTGGCTCACCGACGACGAAAAACGCGTGATCCTCACCCGCCTCTCGCGCGAAAACACAGCCGCCGCAGCGGCCGGCGCGGAGCACAGTTTGAAGGTCGCCTTGCGCTCGAGCCGCTTCTGGCTGCTCACGCTGATCTACTTCTGTCTCGTCACCGGCAATGCGGGCTTTTCGTTCTGGCTGCCGCAGATCGTCAAGGACCTCGGCGTGACCAACCTCGTCACGAACGGCTTCGTGACCGCGATTCCCTACCTGGCGGCGGGCATCGGCATGATCCTGATCGGCCGCTCGTCGGATATCACGGGCGAACGGCGCTGGCACTACGCCGTGTGCTGCTTCATCGGCGCGGCGGGCCTGCTCGGCAGCGCCTCGGTGACCAATTCGATTCCGCTCGCCGTCACCGGTTTGTCGATTGCGTATATCGGCATTCTGGCGGGCTTCGGCATCTTCTGGTCGATGTCCACTACGTTCCTGCAAGGCACCGCCGCAGTTGCCGGGATCGCCGTGATCAACTCGATTGCGAATCTGGCCGGCTATGTGAGCCCGTATGTGCTCGGCATCGTCAAGGATGCGACGCATAGCGTGACCTTCGGGTTGGTGCTGATCGCGGGAGCGTTGATCGTCGGTGGGTTGGTTACATTGATGATGCCGCGCGTCAAGGTGCAGCATGCCGCGGCGGTGACGCCGAGCAGCGCCTGATAGGCTGTAATTGCGACGATTGCCGTGCTTGCGTGACGCGAAGATTCCGGCGATTGCTGTGATTCCGGCGATTCCGGCAATCCCAGCGCTTACTGTTATTGCTGTGACGCGCGGCCGGCGCGTCATGCGCAGACAGCGCCGGTGAGCAACCGCCCACCAGGCGCCGTCCTCGCAAAACCTTGCTCTACAATGCGGACGACATTGCCCGCTCCCCTCTTCACATGACGCTTTTGCAGACTGCCCGCCGTTCCAGTGCCCCTCGCGAGACCGCCACGGCAAGCCTCGCCGAGCAGGCGTATGCCTTCGTCAAGCGCGAGATCATCACGATGCGCTTGCGGCCGAGCGAGGTGCTCAACGAAGCGGAATTGATGGTGCTGACCGGCATCGGCAGAACGCCTGTGCATCAGGCACTGCATCGGCTGGTACACGAAGGCATGCTCACCATCATGCCGAGAAAGGGCATCATGGTCCGCCCGGTTTCGCTCGACGATGTACTGGCGATCATCGACGTGCGGCTCGTCAACGAAAGCTACTGCGTCGAACTGGCCGCGCGCCACGCGCAGCAACACGATTTCGACGCGATGCAGGCCTTGCTCGATCGCTCGGAGATTTACGTCGCCGCGCACGATATCGAAGGCATGATGGATATCGACCGCGAGTTTCACCTGGCGATTTCGGCTGCGTCGCGCAACCCTGTCCTGGCCGACATCCTGCGTGGACTGCATGAGCGCTCGCTGCGCTTCTGGTTCATTTCGCTGTCCGAGCCGCATCATCTCGAAGACGTCCACGAAGAACATCTGGAACTGTTTCGCCTGCTGCGCGAACGCGACGCCGAAGGCGCCCGACAGTCGGTGCAAAAGCATATCGAAGCGTTCCGCGCCACGCTCTTCAACCGCATCTGATCGAAGCCGATCGGATGCCGCTAATTAAACGCATTAATTGACCGTACCAATCGACCCCAACCGCGACCTCAACCGGCTTCACTCGGTTCAACCGGATGCTTCCCGACACCATGGCCACTGAATTCACGCCCTTCCCGCCGCTAGCCCAGCTTGCCGCCGACCTCGACGCCGGCCGCACCACCAGCCGCGCGCTCGTTGAAACCGCGCTCGAACGGATAGCCGATCCGGCCGGTCAGGGCGCGGTCGCCTTCATGCATGTCGACGCCGACAGCGCCCGCGCCGCCGCCGATGCGCACGACCGCCTGCGCGCCGCCGGCACCGTCCTCTCGCCGCTCGCCGGGATTCCGGTGTCGGTCAAAGATCTGTTCGATATCGAAGGCCAGCCGACTCGCGCCGGTTCCATCGTGCTGGCCGATGCGCCCGCCGCCAAGGCGGACGCGGTCGCGGTCGCGCGCCTGAAACGGGCGGGCGCGGTCATCGTCGGGCGCACCAACATGAGCGAGTTCGCGTTTTCCGGACTCGGCTTGAACCCGCACTACGGGCATCCGCTATCGCCTTATCACCGTGGCGTGAAGGGCGACGAGCGAATTTCGGGCGGTTCGTCGTCGGGTGCGGCGGCGTCTGTCGCGGACGGCATGGCGGCCATCGCGCTCGGCACCGACACCGGCGGCTCGATCCGCATTCCGGCAGCGCTGTGCGGCCTGACCGGCTTCAAGCCGACCGCCGACCGCATCCCGAAGCAAGGCGGCGTGCCGCTCTCGTCGACGCTCGACTCGTTCGGGCCGATCGGCGTCTCGGTGGCGTGCTGCGCGATGGTCGACCGGATGCTGGCCGGGCTCGAGCCGCGCATCCCGGCGGCCCGGCCGCTCGAAGGCGTGCGCCTGGGCGTTCTGACCAATTTCGTGACGGACGGCGTCGAACCGGCGGTCGCCGCCGCGATCGACACCGCGCTCAAGCATCTGGAAGCCGCCGGCGCGATCGTCAGCGAAGTGCGCTTCGCGCCGCTGGATCGTCTGCCCGAGATCAACCGCTTCGGCTTTTCGCCGATCGAAGCGTATGCATGGCATCGTCCGTTGCTGGAAAAGCACCGCGAACAATACGATCCGCGCGTGCTGGTGCGCATTCTGAAGGGCCAACCCGCGAGCGCAGTCGATTATCTGGACCTGCTCGCCGAACGCCAGGCCATGCTCGACGAAGCCGCGCGCACGCTGTGGCAGCGCTTCGACGCGGTGGTCGCGCCCACCGTGCCGGTGTTGCCGCCGCGCGTGGCCGATCTGATCCACGACGACGACGCCTTTGGCCGCACCAATGCGCTGATCCTGCGCAATCCGAGCGCGTTCAACTTCCTCGATGCCTGCGCGCTGTCGCTGCCCTGCCATCTGCGTGGCGACGCGCCGGTCGGCCTGATGCTGGCGTCCGCGCCGCACACCGATGACGCCTTGCTGGCAATCGGCCGCGGCGCCGAAGCAGTACTCAACGCGATTCGCTGATCGGGCACCGGGCAGACCCTGAGCGGGATTGCGACTTAAAAGCGCGATAAGCGCCAAGGCGGGGGTTCGCGCTAGAATCGCGGGCACCCGCCCTTTCCGTTTCCAGACAGCCACACGATCCATGAATAACGACAATGCGATGCTGCGCCGCGAGCGCTCCCTGCTGGTTCTGCTTGGCCTGATCTGCGTCGGCCTCGTCGCCGGCGCGCTGTATCTGCAATACGAGCTGCACGAAGACCCGTGCCCGCTGTGCATCATCCAGCGCTATTTCTTCCTGCTGATCGCGATTTTTGCGTTCCTCGGCGCGCGTTTCAACAACTGGCGCGGCGTGCGTCTGCTGGAAGTGCTGGCGGCCCTGTCAGCACTGAGCGGCATCGTAACCGCCGCGCGGCACGTGTATGTCCAGGCGAATCCGGGCTTCAGTTGCGGTTTCGACGCGCTGCAGCCGGTGGTCGACAGCTTGCCGCCCGCGCACTGGCTGCCGGGCGTCTTCAAGGTCGCCGGTCTCTGCGAAACGGCCTATCCGCC
>NZ_DASRSY010000331.1:0-15563 GCF_035656215.1 Paraburkholderia sp. | reverse complement strand
AGTTGCCACGATATGCCTAGGTGCTAAAAACAGCTAAACGCCCCCCCCGAAATCACCCGCCCTCCCGAATCATCTCAATCAACGCCCGCAACCCCGCCGGGACACGCCGCCGAATACGGTGGGACGCACGAGCCAGTCGCGCTCCAGTCCGTGCGTCAGCATTTGCACGACGCACAGCCGGATGTTTCACCGCCGGTTCGACCCCGACACGACATCGATCCACACAGCCAGCACAAGAATGCTGCCCTTCACGATCATCTGCCAGTACGCGTCGACATCCAGCATCGACATGCCGTTATCCAGGCTCGCCATCACCAGTGCGCCGATCAGCGCACCGTAGACCGTGCCTGAACCACCGCGCATCGACGTCCCGCCGATAAAGCACGCGGCAATCGCGTCGAGTTCACCCATCGATCCTGCCGACGGTGAGCCGGCTGCGAGCCGCGCCGTATTGACGATCCCGGCGAACGCGCACATCAGTCCCATCAGCGCGAAGATAGCCAGCTTCACGCGATTGGTATTCACGCCGGAGAGCCGCGTCGCTTCCAGGTTAGAACCCACCGCATAGATACGCCGCCCGAAAACAGTCTGCGTCGCGATCCACGTGAAAATGCCCAGCAGCGCGAGCAGCAGCAGAACGGGTACCGGAATCCCGCCATAACGATCGAGCGTCGCAACAAACGCGGCCAGAATCGCGCCCGCTCCGACCACCTTCACAACGTCCTGCCAGATCGGCACCACGCGCAACTTATAACGCTCGCGGTTGCTTCGCTGTCGCACCGTCAGGAAGGCCAGCACGACAAACAGCACCACGGCAAGCGTATCGCCCGCGAGGCGCGGCAGATACCCCTGGCCCACAAACACGAAACTGTCCGAGACCGGCGCAATCGTCGAACCGCCGGTGACGCCAAGCAGAATGCCGCGATAGGCGAGCATGCCGCCCAGGCCGACAATGAACGAAGGCACGCGCCGGTACGTCGACCACCATCCGTTGAACATGCCGACGAGTACGCCCAGCAGCATCACCACGGGCACGGTGACGCCGATCGGCCAGTGCCGGTTCACATCGAGAATCGCCGCGACACCGCCGAGCAGACCAAGCAACGAACCAACCGACAAATCGATTTCACCGGCGATGATCACAAACACCATGCCGCACGCGAGCATGCCGGTTATCGACATCTGCCGCAGCAGATTCGACAGGTTGCGCGGCGTCACAAACGCGCCGTGCGTCAGAAAGGAAAAGAAAATCCAGATCACGGCCACGGCGATCAGTAACGCGAGAATCTTGTAGCGCGCGAACAGTTGCTGAATACGCTGCGTGCCACCGAATGCGCCTCGCGACGCAGCGCCTTCTGCGGGTTGGGAAGTGACGTCGGGAGTCATGCGGCACTCGCTGCGGTTGGTGCGGTTGAGTTTAGGGATCGCTGCACAGGACGGATTGCGGCGCCGAGAATGTCCTCTTGTGTGAGGCCGTCATTGACGAAATCGCCTCGCAATTCGCCTTCGCCGATTACTAGCACGCGATCGCTGATTCCGAGCACTTCAGGCAATTCGGACGACACCATCACGATCGACATGCCGCGCTGTGCCAGCTGAAAAATCAGTTTGTAGATTTCGAATTTCGCGCCAACGTCTACGCCTCGAGTTGGTTCGTCGAGGATCAACACTTTCGGGTCGGTCAACAACATGCGCGTCAGCACGGCCTTCTGCTGATTGCCACCCGACAGGCTCGCGATCGAGAGCATGGGATGCGCAGCGCGCACTGAAAGCCGCTTCATCTCCGTGTGAATGGCGTCGAGTTCGGCGGCAGAATCGATCCGACCACCCTTCGCGAAGCGTTGCAACACAGCCAGTGTGACGTTGTGACCGACGCTCAGACCAGGCACGATGCCGTGGCGCTTGCGATCTTCCGGCACCATGCCGATACCGGCGCGAATCGCATCGACAGGTGCGCGGATTTTCAGCGGCTTGCCTTCCATCACCACGGTCGCTTCGCTCACACCGGGATATGCGCCGAAAATCGCCTGCATTAACTCCGTGCGCCCCGCGCCGACCAGACCGGCAACGCCGAGAATCTCGCCGCGTCGCAATGCAAACGACACATCGTTCACCCGCTTGCGGCGCGGATTGGTGGCATCGAAACAGGTCACGTGGCGTGCTTCGAAAATCACGTCACCGATGGGATGCGGTTCACGCGGAAACAGGTTATTGATCTCGCGGCCTACCATCAGGGAAATGATGCGGTCGGTGGTCAGTGCGCGCATGGGTTCGGTCGCGACGTGGCGGCCGTCGCGAATCACGCTGATCGTGTCGCACACGGCCGCTACTTCGTCGAGCTTGTGCGAGATGTATACACAGGCGACACCCCGCCGCTTCAGATCGCGCACAATCTCCAGCAGGATGTGTATCTCTGTAGCAGTCAGCGACGAAGACGGTTCATCGAGGATCAACAGTTTCGCGCGCTTGTTCAGGGCCTTCGCGATCTCGATCAACTGCTGGTGGCCGCCGCCATAGTTCATCACCGGTTGCGCAGAGTTGATTCCGCTTATGCCGAGCTCGCGCAGCAGTTCATCCGCGCGCTGGTACATGGCGGCGTAGTTCATCCGGCCGCCGGGCAGCGTGATTTCGTTGCCCAGAAAGATATTCTCCGCGACCGAGAGTTCCGGCACCAGCATCAACTCCTGGTGGATGATGATGATGCCGGCGCGTTCCGTGTCCCTTATGCTCGCGGCCTTCAACGGCTGGCCTTCCCAGATGATTTCGCCATCCCAGGTGCCGTGAGGATAGACGCCGGACAGCACTTTCATCAGCGTCGATTTGCCCGCGCCGTTCTCGCCGCACAAGCCCACGCACTCGCCTGGCGCCACTGTCAGGTCGATGCCGTCGAGCGCCTTCACGCCGGAAAACGCTTTGACGATGCCGCGCATCGTCAGTAGTGGTTCACTCATTCGCTATGCCTCGCTGCAGGGCGCGCGGTCGCGCCGATGTGCCTGACGCATGCCAGGCACATCGGTTTGAACCGCGCACACGTTACGCTCATTGGCTCGCGAGCTGGGCCTGGGTGTAAAAGCCGTCCTTGACGACCACATCAACATTGCTCTTGGTAAGCAACGTAGGTTGCAGAAGCACCGTATCGACTTTCTTCTTGCCGTTGTCGT
Organism: Paraburkholderia sp.; assembly: GCF_035656215.1. Taxonomy (GTDB): domain Bacteria; phylum Pseudomonadota; class Gammaproteobacteria; order Burkholderiales; family Burkholderiaceae; genus Paraburkholderia. The sequence goes on along the minus strand of NZ_DASRSY010000331.1, from coordinate 12,402 downwards.
ACTGCGCATTGAAGGCCGGCTTCTCGCCCCTGGCAAGCGCGACAGAGAGTTTCGCCGCTTCGCCTGCGATCAGTTTCAGCGGTTTGTACACGGTCATCGTCTGCGTGCCGGCGATCACGCGTTTCACTGCTGCCAGATCGGCGTCTTGCCCCGACACCGGCACCTTGCCCGCCATGTGCTGTGCCGCGAGCGCCTGGATCGCGCCACCCGCGGTGCCGTCGTTCGAGGCGACGATCGCGTCGATCTTGTTGTTGTTCGCCGTGAGTGCATCTTCAACAATACGCAGCGCCGTCGATGCGCTCCACTCCGGCACCCACTGCTGACCGACGACCTTGATATCGCCCTTGTCCATTGCCGGCTTCAACACTTTTAGCTGGCCTTCACGCAGCATCTTCGCGTTGTTGTCGGTCGGCGCGCCGCCAAGCAGGAAGTAGTTGCCCTTCGGCTGAGCGTTGTAGACGCCTTGTGCTTGAAGTTCTCCGACCTTCTCGTTGTCGAACGAGATATAGGCATCGACATCGGCGTCGAGAATCAACCGGTCATACGAGACGACCTTGATGCCCGCTTTCTTGGCTTCGGCGACCACATTGCCGAGCGTCTTCGAATTGAACGGCACGATCACGATCACGTCCACGCCGCGCGAGATCAGGTTTTCGATTTGCGCGATCTGTCGTTCTTCGCTCGCATCGGCGGACTGCACCGATACTTTGGCACCGAGCTTTTCTGCTGCTGCAACGAAATAGTCACGATCGCGCGACCAGCGTTCGACACGCAGATCATCGATACAAAACCCGATTTCCGGGTGGTCCTTGCTTGCATGCGCGAGCGGCGCGACAAGCGACAGGCTGGCGAGTACCGCTCCACACACGAACGAACTCAGCACAGTACGACGCGTTGCAAATTTCATGTCTCACTCCTTGTTCTGATAGCCGGAATACCGGATTGGACGGTCTGTGCTGCGAGCCACAGAACCGGACAAGCGACAACCCAAAGCTTTTTCTGATTCGCGCGGTCAGCGTGGCCGCGCGATTTTTATGTATTGCTACCCGCCTTTCTGCGGACTCTACTTTGCGATGCTCTTTTAGCGCCTGCTATAAATCGCCTGATTCACGACGTTTTCCAGTTGCTCCTGCCGGCCGCTCGCGTGCTGCGGATTCAGGCCACGCGTCAATGCATCCGTGGCCAGCGTCGAAAGCGAATAGTCGCCTGCCAGAATCTTGCGGCCGAACTCCGACTCCCAACCCGCGTAGCGCTGACGTTTGAACTGTTCGAGCCGGTCATTTTCGAGCAGTGTCGCTGCACGTTCGACGGCGAGCGCGAGGTTATCAATTGCACCGATGTGGCCGAAGAACAGATCTTCCGCGTCGACGCTCTGCCGCCGTACTTTTGCATCGAAGTTCATGCCGCCGGTGGTGAAGCCGCCATGCTTGAGAATTTCGTAGAAGGCCAGCGTGAGTTCTTCAACGCTGTTCGGAAACTGGTCCGTATCCCAGCCGTTCTGCTGATCGCCACGATTCGCGTCGACGCTGCCGAAAATACCGAGTGCGTAGGCCGTCGCGATTTCGTGATGAAACGAGTGACCAGCAAGCGTCGCGTGATTGGCCTCGATGTTCACGCGAATCTCTTTCTCCAGCCCATGCTGCAGCAGGAAGCCGTGTACGGTCGCCACGTCGTAGTCGTACTGATGCTTGGTCGGCTCCTGCGGCTTCGGTTCGATCAGCAGTGCGCCTTTGAAGCCGGTCTTGTGTTTGTGTTCGACGACCATGTGCAGGAAACGCGCGAGCTGGTCGCGTTCACGAACGAGATCGGTATTGAGCAGCGTGTCGTAGCCTTCGCGGCCACCCCACAACACGTAGTTGTCGCCGCCGAGCCGTTGCGTCGCATCGAGCGCATGACGAACCTGCGTGGCAGCAAAAGCGAATATCTCCGGATCGGGACTGGTCGCCGCGCCGCCCGCATAACGCGGATGCGAGAACAGATTAGCGGTGCCCCACAGCAATTTGATACCCGTGGCCTCCTGCTTGCTCGCCAGATAGTCGACGATGCGCGTGAAGTTCTCGCTGTATTCCTTCAGGCTGTCGCCTTCCGGCGCGACGTCGGTATCATGGAACGTGTAGTACGGGGTGCCGAGCTTCGAGAAGAACTCGAACGCCGCATCCGCCTTTTGCTGTGCTCGCTCCACCGCATTGCCGGCTTGCTGCCATGGGCGCTTGAATGTGCCTTGCCCGAAGATATCCACGCCCGGCCACACGAACGTATGCCAGTAGCACACCGCGATGCGCAGATGTTCTTCGAGTGTCTTGCCGAGCACGCGTTTGCTCTTGTCGTAATGGCGATACGCAAGCGGGTTATCCGATTGCGGGCCTTCGTAACGGATCTCGGGAATGTGTTCGAAGTAGGACATCAGCGTCTCCTGTTTTATGCTGCACTGCAACCCGTGCGACATCGCCGCGCCGGTCGACAAGGTGACGCCATGCTGCCGCTTGCCCGATACATCGGCAATTGCGAAATTGCGCAGCGTGCTTGATGTTTCTTACCGCCCATGCGTTTGTTTCACACGGGCGCGAGGTTCGCGGCCTAGAATAACCAGACACTTAAAAACGGTGCTGCCTTCTAGGCGCACCCAACAGGAGACGATAGCGTTGCGAGTCCAACGATCCGCACAACGCCCACTGCCATGACCCGCCCGCAAACACCACAGACGACCCACCGGATCGCGCTGCTGTTCAACGCGAACAAGGTCTACGACCGCGAGATCATTACGGGTATCGGCAATTACCTGCTGTCGACGCGCGTGGCCTGGGATCTCTTTCTCGAAGAAGATTTCCGTTGCCGGTTGACGGGTATCGAGCGTTTCGACGGCGACGGCATCATCGCGGATTTCGACGATCCTGCTGTGGGCGAAGCGCTGCGGGATTGTCCGTTGCCGGTGGTCGCGGTCGGTTCATCGTTCGAAGATCCCGCGCACTACCCCCCGGACTTGCCCTATATCGCAACCGATAACGCCAAGCTCGTTTCGCTTGCCTACACACATTTGATCGGCGCGGGACTCGAGCACTTCGCGTTGTATAGCCTTCCGCAAGCACAGGAAAATCGCTGGGCGCAGCAACGTGGGCTGGCCTTCGCTCATCTACGCAGCGCGGACGGCCATAGCGCCGAGCAGATTGGCACCGAGATATATCGCGGCCTGTCGACCAGCGCACCCTCATGGAATCAGGCCACCGAGCAACTCACTGCGTGGCTGAGCCAATTGCCGAAGCCGGTCGGGATCATCGCCGTGACCGATGCCCGCGCACGGCATCTGCTGCAGGCGTGTTTGATTGCGGGCATTCCAGTACCTGAAGAAGTGGCGATCATCGGCATCGACAACGATCCGCTTACACGTACGTTGACCCGTATTCCACTTTCCTCCGTGATTCAGGGCACCGAGGAAATGGGCCGCACGGCGGCCCACTTGCTGCATCAGATGCTGCACGGCGCGCGTTTTCCGGGGCGGCGCATTCTCGTGCCACCGGTCGGTATCAATGTTCTCGAATCGACGAAGCATCAGCCGCTGGCAAGTCCGTATGTGATGCGCGCACGGCACTTCATCCGCCAGTACGCGTGCCAGGGCATTCGCACCGAACAGGTTGCCGATTATGTGGGTGTGTCGCGTTCGTCGCTCGAAGAGTACTTTCGACGCGAACGGCAGTGCACCGTGCATCAGGAAATCCTACGCCATAAACTCGATGTCGCGAAAGCGCTGCTTGCCAGGCGCGATGCATCGAGCGCGGAGGTGGCGATCCGTTGTGGGTTCACGTCGCTGCAATACATGTACGCGGTGTTTCGCCGCGAACTCGGCTGTACGCCGCGCGAATACCAGGACCGCGTGAATTCGACGGCAGCGCCAGGCTGAGCATGCCTTTCATCTTCTATTTCCACCGACGACATGATCAGCATTGCACCTCTTTCTTCTGAGCCATGGGGCACACTGCCCGGCGGAGATCCTGTTCGGCTCTTCACGCTGCGCAATGCGCACGGCATGAAAGTCGCCATCAGCGACCTCGGCGCGACGTTGGTCTCCTGGCACGCGCCGGACCGCGCGGGTCGTCTCGGCGACATTCTGCTCGGCCACGACACGGCCGCCGAATATATTGCGGCCACAACCTACATGGGCGGACTGATCGGCCGGTGGGCAAACCGCATTGCCGATGCGCGCTTTACGCTTGACGGCATCGAGTACACGCTCGATCGCAACGAAGGCGCGAATCTGCTGCATGGCGGCACGCAGGGTTTTCATCGCGCGCTGTGGGACGTAAGTGAAGACAACGGTGCGCTGGTCATGCGTCTGGAATCGCCCGAAGGCGACGCCGGCTTTCCGGGCAACGTAACGGTGCAGGTACATTACACGCTCGACGACGACTGCACCTTGAAGATCACCTACGAAGCCATCACAGACGCAGCGACGCCACTCAACCTGACGAGCCATCCCTATTTCAACCTGACGGGCCGGCGGGGTGCAGACATTCGCGGACATGTGTTGTCGATCGATGCCGACCGGTTCTTCGAAGTCGACGCGTCGATGATTCCTTGCGAGCTTGCCGAAGTAGCGGGCATTGCGTTCGACTTCAGGCAGAGCGCGCCGATCGGCGCACGGCTCGATTGGCCGCACGCACAGCTTGCGAGGGCGGGCGGTTTTGACCACTGCTACGTGCTGCGTGACACGACTGACACCACGATCGCCGACGGCGCGTCGCCGGTACGTCAGGTTGCATGCGCATATGACCCCGGTAGCGGGCGCGAATTAACTGTGTCGACCGATCAGCATGGCTTACAGTTCTATTCCGGCAATTCACTGAATGGCGACACAGGACGCGGCGGTATCGCGTATCAGCCGCACGCCGGACTTTGTCTCGAAGCAGGCGGCTTTCCGAACGAAGTCAATATGGCTGCGCAGGAGCAGGTGATCGTACGGCCGGGCAGCACATACCGGCAGGTGACGGCGTATCGAGTAGGCATACGTTCTGGAGTCTGAAATGATTTTTTGTATCTTACGAAGATCATTACATAACGCCGACTTATCGTTTGCTGCAAGACTGAATTACCCGTTTAGGGGTTTGCCCTAGATCACCCGCTTCCTAGAATCCCTCCATAGGTCGCCGAACACCTGTTGCGGCGCCATAGAACAGTTCTCGGAGGGAAGCATCATGAAATCACTGATCAAAGCAGTCGCACTGCTCGTTGTTCTCGCAGCCCCGGTGGCTTCGTTCGCACAGTCGGAGCAACCGCTGACCCGCGCGGAGGTCAGGGCGCAACTGGTTCAGATTGAACAGGCCGGCTACAACCCCGCCGTTGCAACCGACTCGACCTACCCCGCGGATATTCAGGCAGCCGAAGCACGTGTAGCTGCGCAGCATGACACCGGCTATGGTTCTTCGGCAAACGGGTCGTCGCAAACCGGCACGACCGCACCCGCTGCGACCCCGGTTCAACCCGCGCCGATGGACGGTCAGTAAAACGCTACCGTTGCCTGTCATCGCGTAGTTCGATGCGAGCCATGCTTGTTGAAGCATGCGCTCGCATGAACGCGCTCTACTGTGCGCGACTATGACGGCACAATGTCAGAAAATCCTTTGACGAAAATAATGGCTCATATATCCTAGGGCGGAAGTTTGGTGGTTCTCGCAGCGCGGTCGATCTGCATCAGCGAGGACTTCTACTCAACGTCGCTTCGGGTTCCATCGTGAAAGTCCGTGGTCCATTGGTGAGATACCAGCCTGGTCGGGAAAGAACATTCCTGTCCGGCTGCTCGATCGCTCATCAGGGGAGCAACTGCGCTTCGCCATCCCGCCCCCTGTCCATCGATACTGTGTTGTCGCGTCGCTCCGTCCGCCGGCACAACGTCATTGCAGCGCCTGCAGCCATTGGCGTGCGAACTGACGAAATCGCATCGCTTCTGCCTTAGTCCCCTTCTCTTTTCGCGAGCAAGTGTTGCACGCAATGGACCGTTCTTTTAGCGGTCAACTGCCTGCAATGCGTTTGCCTGTCCGCGCTCTGCATTTGTCTTGCTAGCGTTGGCCGGCTTATAGCGCTCGCCTATCTGCGTTCCTTTTAGCTCTGCTGTGCGCTTGCACCGCGGCAGGCGGCGTCGCGTCCCTTTCTCGTCCGCATTCGTGCGGCAAATACGGACGTGCGGGTCGTCACGCTCCTGCATCTGCGCCTGCGCTGCGGCGAAAACTGAAGATCGAAATCAAGGAGATAGTCGAATGAAGATCCGTCACGCCAAGCTTCTCTCACTCACCGGCACGATGCTGTGCTCACTGACCGCCCTAACCGCAATGAACGCTGCACGCGCAGCGGACACGACGATCAACGTGTACAACTGGTCGGACTACATTGCCAAAGACACGATTGCCGGCTTCGAAAAGCAATCCGGCATCACGGTGAAATACGACAGCTACGATAGCGACGACACGCTGCAAGCCAAACTGCTTGCCGGCAGCTCAGGGTATGACATCGTGGTGCCCACATCGAGCTATATGGCGCGCCAGATTGAGGCCGGTGTGTATCAGAAGATCGACAAATCGAAGATGCCGAATCTCGCGAATCTCGATCCTGGTTTGATGAAGCTGATTGCCGATGCGGACCCCGGCAATCAATACGGCGTGCCCTGGGCGTGGGGCACGGACGGTGTGGGCTATAACGTTCAGTCCGTGAAGAAAGCGCTAGGCCCCGATGCGCCACTTGATAGCTGGTCTCTCGTGTTCGACCCGGCGAATCTTTCGAAGCTGAAAAGCTGCGGCGTGTCTTTCCTCGACGCGGCGGCAGACGTTTTCCCGGCTGCGCTTCAATACATGCACAAAGACCCGAACAGCACGAATCCCGGCGACTACCAGGCCGCGTATGAAATGCTGAAGAAAGTGCGACCGTATATCACGCAGTTCAATTCTTCCGGCTATATCAACGATCTGGCGAACAACGATATCTGCGTGGCGTTAGGTTATTCGGGCGATGTTGGGATCGCGCGGCGACGCGCATCGGAAGCTAAGCGCTCGTATGAAGTGCGGTTCTCGAACATCAAGGATGCGGGCCTCATCTGGATGGACGTGATGGTAATTCCGAAAGATGCACCGCATCCGGAAGCGGCGATGAAGTGGATGAATTACATCGAAGACCCGAAGGTAAGTGCGGCGATTACCAACGAGGTTTTCTATCCGACTGCGAATCGGACCGCGCGGCAGTTTGTGACGCCGGCTATTGAGCAGGATGCGAACGTGTATCCGCCTGAGGCTGTGCTGAACAAAATGACGCTGATGCGGCCACAACCCGCGCCGATCATGCGGCTTGAGAACCGGCTGTGGGCGCAGTTGAAGTCGGGGACTTGAATTCGGTTTAGCTGACGTGGTCTGCTGCGGGTAGGCGTCTCCTTTTTGAGCGTGGCGCATGCAGTGGGTGTGTGCGCTACGCCCTTTTTGAAGCCTTTATTTTTAACTCTGTTTGCATTCGAACCATTATGAGCATTTTGAACATCGTAGATTTTTCGCAACCTGCCACGGAAAGTGTCGAGTACATGCCGAACGCGGAAGCGGTTCTTGCCGGCAATCCTTTGCAAGCGGTTCATACGCATTTTGCCAGTCCGTGCGGGCAACTCTCGGCGGGGATTTGGGAGGGCGCTTGCGGTCAATGGACAGTGAACTTCACCGAGAGTGAGTACTGCGAGATTCTTGAGGGCGTATCCGTGATTCGCGATGCGGATGGGACGGGTAAGACCGTGCGGGCTGGCGATCGTTTTTTGATCCCTGCGGGATTTAAGGGGACGTGGAAAGTAGTTGAGCCGTGTAAGAAGATGTTTGTTTCGGTCGAGTTTAAGGGGCATCAAGCGGCGCGCTGCACAGCTTGATGCGCGTTTATAGCCGCTTACGCCGTGATTGGCGCGTGAGCTCTATGCCTTTTTGCTTTTGGCTACTTTCGCGGGTACTTTCGTAGCTACTTTCGCTCGAGTACCCGCAGGCGCATTTTTCTTTAAATTCTTCTGGTTGTAGTCAATAGCAGCGCGGACGAGATTTTTCAGAGCACGCTCATTAACCTCGTCGCCCTCGAAGAAATCGATCGCTCGTCTCGCGTTGCCTTCAAGGCCGGCATTGAAGAGTTTGTCGGGATCCGAGAGGGCCGCGCCGTGGGCAAAAGTCAGCTTCACCTTCCCCTTGTGGGCGTTGGCGACCGCGATCATTCCGTCGCGAGACCACACAGGGCTGCCCATCCACTTCCATTCCTCGATGATCTCCGGGTCGGCCTCAAGGATGCTCTTGCGGACGCTGGCGAACGTCTTGCCACGCCAGTCTGTGATTTCTGCGATCAGCTGGTCAATACGTTCCGATGGATTCATTTGATCTTTTTGCATTGAATTCCGGTCTCGTTTTATGCGACCACAATCTAATAATGTAACGGCTACAGCATTAGATGAGACGCAAGCAGCAGGGGGCCGTCGATGGCTTGGCCATTGTAATCGCTGAACCAGATCCGGCCCCGTCAGTGCACTTCGATCTCCTCGACCTCACGCACGCCGATCAGCTCGCAGAGCATGTTGCGATAGGCAACGAACTCGTCGGTAGACATTCGTGACAGCGAAATCGTGATCAGTTCCTGCTTTTCGTTGTCGTCGTCGGCGCTTACACTGATCTGTCTGATACGCGGCCCGTCGTCACCGAACACGCGGCACAGCACCGGCAGCGTGATCGCCCCCTGATCCACCTGAAGGCGTAGTTCCCGGCGCAGCTTCCCCTTCGTGCGCAACTGGCGTGCGACAGGTTTGACCCACGTGAGTGTCGTCAGAATGATCGCCGTTGCCGCCAGCGCCAGCACGTAAAGTCCGCCCCCCGCCGCGAGCCCGATGCCCGCGACGGCCCAGACACTCGCCGCCGTTGTCAGCCCTCGCACCACCTCGCCGCGCAGCAGGATCGCGCCGGCGCCGAGAAAGCCGATTCCCGACACGACCTGCGCCGCTACACGTGATGGATCGAGGGCAACGTTCGGCATCGAGCGGGTGTCCTCGAAGCCGAACGCCGAGACGATCATCACTAGCGAGGACGCCACGCACACCAACATATGCGTGCGCAGCCCCGCCGGAAATGCAAACCGTTCCCGCTCGAAGCCGATGACGCCGCCCAGCACCGCGGCAAACAACAGTCTCGAGATCAGTTCGATGTTGCCTGGCATCGCGTTCTCCCCGGTTTCAACCCCATGGCAACGTAAAGGTCTTCACGTTCGTGAAGCTCTTCATCGCTTCCTGGACACCCTCCTTATGGCCCAGCCCCGAATCTTTTATGCCACCGAACGGCGTCAACTCGATGCGGTACCCGGGCACTTCCCAAACGTTGACCGTGCCCACGTTGAGCTCATTCGCGAACCGCGTGACGTTCTCGAGACTGTCCGTGCAAACGCCCGAGGACAGGCCATACGCTGTGCCGTTGGCGATCCGGATGGCGTCGTCGAGATCGTTGAATGCAATGATCGGCGAGACCGGACCGAACGTCTCCTGTGCAACGAGTTCCATTCCGGGCGTAACGCGATCCAGCACTGTCGGCGGAAAGAGCGCGCCCTTGCGCTCGTTGCCGATCAACAGGCGTGCACCCTGCGCGACTGCCTGATTCACCCGTGCTTCGAACAGTGCGGCGGCCGCTTCGTCGATGACCGTCCCCATGTCGCTGTTTGTGTCCCTCGGGTCACCGCACTTCCACGCCCGGGTCTTCTCGACCACGAGTTCGGTGAAGCGATCGGCCACCGTCCGTTGCACAAGAATCCGTTTGATCGCTGTGCAGCGCTGCCCGGAGTTTTTGTACGAACCGAGCACCGCAAGATCAGAAGCGCGGTCGAGATCGGCATCGTCCATCACGATCAGTGGATCGTTACCGCCAAGCTCCAGCACCACGCGCCGATAGCCCGCCCGCTCGGCAATGTATTTGCCGATGGCAACGCCGCCCGTGAACGTCACCAGCGCGACGTTCGAGTTCGTGATCAGTTCGTCGGCAATCTCGGCAGGATCGCCGGTCACGACCTGTAGCATCGGCGGCGGTAGCCCGGCTTCATATAGCAGATCCGCGAGGTAGTACGCGGATAGCGGCACCTTTTCGGACGGCTTCAGCACAGTGCGGTTATTGGTGGCGATCGCCGGTGCGATCTTGTGCGCCACCTGGTTCATCGGGTGATTGAACGGCGTGATCGCCGTAATGACACCGAGAAGCGGGTCGCGCTGCGTGATCACGCGGCGCTTCTTTCCGTGGGGTGTGAGGTCGCATGAAAACACTTGGCCGTCGTCGCGCAACGCCTCGCTCGCGGAGAAGTTGAACACATCAGCCACGCGCCCGATCTCGTAGCGCGAGTCTTTCATGCACAGACCCGATTCGAGCGTAATGAGCGCGGCCGCTTCTTCAGTCCGGCTACGCAGCAGTTCCGCAGCGCGGTTGAGGATCGATGCGCGCTCGAAGCGAGACAGTGTCGGTCGGTATCGGAGTGCGACCTCGTAGGCGAGGCGTACGTCGTCAACCGACGCCTTCGGCACAGTGCCCACCACGTCCCCGGTGTAGGGATTGGTCACTTCGATCACGCGGTCGCGCGTCAGCTTTTTACCGTCGATGCGCAGCGCCTCTTCGCGGAACTGCGGCGGTTTCCGATCGATATGGTTCATGCGTGCTGCTCCGGAAGCGATGCAATGGCAGGCTGTTCCTGAAGTTCGTTCAACGCGATATCGAATACGTCGAAATTCCTCAAGGTCCGGCCTTCGAGCGCTCCGGCAAGCGCACGGTTGAACAGCAACGGCACGGTCTGCTCCGACAAGCCGCCGTGCGAGCGCAACGGCACCGTCAACCCCGAGAGATCGTGCGCCGCAAGGCTGCTGCCGAGCACATAGGATTTGTCGCTGATGACGACAAGATCGCCCACGCGGTCGGGCGGTAATTCGAAGCGCGCGCACGCCTCTTCGCGGGTCAATACCGCCTCGATATGCGGCAATCCAGCCAGCCGCCTACGTAGCTCGATACCGTCGTCATTGGCCGGCAGATACACCGTCGCGTACGAGCCGAGCGCTCCGTGGTGGCGGACATACGGATCCGTGATCGGCAGGATCACGCGCACACCGCCCTCTTCGACGCCGCGCCCGAGCCAGTCGTCGAGCAGGTCCTGCAGATAGATGATGTTCGGCTCGCCCGTCTTCGGATCGTGCTTGGCATTCATCCCGTGATCCGCAGTGATGCCAATGACGGCCCCCAGTTCGTGCAGGCGCAACAGATACCGGTCCATCATCGCGTAAAACGCGTTCGCGCCGTCGGTGCCCGGGGCAAACTTGTGCTGAACGTAGTCGGTCGTCGACAGATACATCAGATCTACGCGATCGTTTTCGAGCAGCCACACGCCGGCCGCGAAGACGAATTCGGAAAGTGCCGCGCTGTACACATCGGGCAGCGGCATGTTCACGCGCTCCAGCAAACGGTCGATGCCGTTTGCTTCGACGCTGGCCTCGTCGGCTTTTTCCGCCGACACACAGATGCCGTTCAAGCCGTGGCCAAGCAGCGCGCGCAACTTGTCCTTCGCGGTGACCACAGCGACACGGGAGCCCGCTTCGGCGGCAGCAGCCAGCAGGGTGCCGGCCCGCAAATAGCGCGGATCGTTCATCAGCACCTCACGGCCGCGACCTTCGTCGGCATCGCGGTCGTAGAAATAGTTGCCGCAGATGCCGTGCACGGCCGGCGGTGCGCCACACACGATCGAGAGGTTATTCGGATTGGTGAAGGATGGCATCACGCATTTCGCGTGCAGCGCCGTGCCGTTTTTGAGCAACTCGCGCAGGAACGGCGTAGCGCCCGCTTCTGCTGCCCGATTCAGATAGTCGTATTCGCATCCGTCGACGCAGACGATAACCGTCGGTCGATGCGGCAAACGATAGCTTCGGCCGTTGACGGCTATGGTTGAAACTGGATTCATATCGAGTTCCCCTGGAGATCAGATGTTCAGAACGTGTGCCGCATGAAGTACGTACAAACCGAGCTGAGCAGCCCGACACACGCGATGTAGAGCACAATCCACCACGGCTGCAGATTGCCGTAGTGCAGAAGCGCCGTGGCGACGAGCGGCGTGATCGAGCTGGAGACGATGCCTGATACCTGGTACACGATCGAGATGCCGCTATAACGCACCCGTGTATCGAACAGTTCGCAGAACAGCGCAGCCTCGGGCCCGTAGACGAACGCGTAGATCACACCGATCACGATCACGATGGTGGCCGTCACGGCAGTGAGACTGGTCGAGTAATGAAAGACCGCAAAGGCCGGCCACGCGCTCAGGCCGCAGGCCAGCGCACCCCAGCCGAACACCTTGCGGCGGCCGATCCGGTCCGACAGGCGCGACGCGACCGGAATCATGAACATCAGC
>NZ_DASRSY010000330.1:0-14079 GCF_035656215.1 Paraburkholderia sp. | reverse complement strand
GGTCTTCGCGCTCAGAATCGCTCAGCACGAGTTCCCCTTTGGACCGTCCACTCATCGTTGCCTCCGCGTATCAAGTGCTACACAGAACACTTTAGTACGTGATCGGCATCTTTCAATGAATTTTTAACTCAGGACACTAGCTAGACATCGCCGGGACGAGTACGCAGGCACGGGCGGCCCTGCAGCGGTCGGACTGCTTTGCAGGTCCTCTGTCACGCGTCCAGCTCGAACTCGCATCGTGAGCAGGTCCAAGGCAGTGGCTGTCTCGGCGATAGCGCAAGTGCCCTTGCCAGTTGGTGAACATTAACCGCGGTTTGCCGTGATAAGGACAGTTATCACGGCAATCGCTTTCGTTCGCCGCCAGAAAGCGGTTTTCTGGCGTAAGAAGTGTGCGTAATTCAGACTGGAATTTCCTGCCTGCGCCGTGAATCGCCTCTGACGTCATCCCCGAGCGCGCTGGCGTCCGTAATGTCACGCGCCGCCGTCACCCATGACGAAATCCGCTTTTCATTCGATGCGAGCGAATGAAGAAAATAAAATCGCTTGTTGCTACTCTCGCTGCATTACCAAATTCCTCGTCATAGCCTCCGGGGCACCACCAGATATCGGGTCTGGACGGTTTACAGCGTTTTTACACGGGTAAGGGGCAAGGACGCTTGGGCTACCGTCGTCTCCATGTTCCGCCGATGGTCTTCAAGGCTTGATTGAATAGATTAAATTTATAGAACTATAAAAAAACAACATTATTTTTATAGCCGACGACTTCGTATAGTCGAGCCCAGTTCGAATGCGCCCTACGCTCGGCGCCCTCCTTTCCCGCTACTGGACCACGATGAAACTACTCAAGTTCGCCCCTCTCGCGATCGCCGGCGCACTCTCCAGCACCGCCCATGCGCAAAGCAGCGTGACACTGTATGGCCTGATTTCGGCGGGCGTCGGGTATGCGACGAATCAGGGCGGCAAGAACGCGTGGCAGGCGCTCTCGGGGACCAACCAGAATCCGCGCTGGGGGCTGAAGGGCGTTGAGGACCTGGGCGGCGGCACGACCGCGATCTTCCAGCTGGAAAACGGCTTTAACGTGATGAGCGGCACCGCGTCGCAAAACGGCCGCGAATTCGGCCGGCAGGCGTTTGTCGGACTCGCCAGCAAAACGTTCGGTACGCTGACGTTCGGTCGTCAGTACGACACGGTGCACGACTACGTCGGCCCGGTGATCATTGCGAGCAACGGCGTCAACATCGGCGACAACGACAACGGTTATAACGACATCCGGGTGCAAAACGCGGTGAAATACGTGACACCCGACTATCGCGGCCTGAAGGCCACGGCCGAATACGGTTTCAGCAATGCTACCGGTTTCGCCAACAACAATGCGTACAGCTTCGGCGCCGGTTACGAGAACGGCCCGTTGAAGTGGAGCGTGGTCTACGCGCAGTACAACAACCCGTTTAGCGCGACCAATCCGGACGGCGCGATTTCAAACGACTATGCCTCGTCGCTGCTGATCTTCGCGAAGAGCGCGCTGCATCCGGCTGCGTATGCGAGCAAGCAGCGCATCTTCGGCACGGGCGGCTTCTATACCGTCGGTCCCGCGCAATTTGCAGCGCTCTTCACCGATGTCCGCTACGATTATCTCGACGGTTCACATCTGCATTTGCTGAACTACAACCTGAACCTGAACTACCATGTGACGCCCGCGTTCATTCTCGGCGCAGCGTATGCGTTCACCGACGGCAAATACGATGTGATCAACACGAGCCCCAAATGGCATCAGGTCAATCTGCAAGCCGACTATTTCCTGTCGAAACGCACCGACGTGGCGTTGACGGTGATCGCGCAGCAAGCCGCCGGCGACGCGCAACACGCGCAGATTTTTGCCTACGCTCAATCCACCGGCATACGTCAGATGATCGCGACGGTCGGCATGCGCCACGTGTTCTGACCATGACGAATTCCATCGATCCAACGCAAGACCGGCGCGCGTTTTTGCGCACGGCTATGGGACTGGCTGCGGGTGCGTCGGCCTGGCCGATACTGGCCGCCGCTTCCGGTGCTGCCGGGGCGGATGACGCAGCAGGTGGATCGCGCCGATTCGCGCGCTCGGCAATCGCTGCGGCATGATGGCCGCCGATATCATGGCCGCGGAAGTCGCGTATCAGAAGGGGCGCCGGGGCGTTGAAGAAGCGCCGATGTACGACCCTTGTGCGACTGGCTACCTGATCGAGCCGTCGCTATTCAAAGGACGCGAGGTCAACGTGATGATCGAGACAACCGGCGAATGGACACTCGGTGAAACCGTGGTGGACTGGAGCGGACACAGCGGCCGCAAGCCGAACGCGACCTGGATCACCGAAGTCGACGCGGACGGTTTTTATGCCGCCTTGCGCGCCCGGCTCGCCACGCTGCCCTGAGCCCGTGAAAGGCTCGGCAACGGTCATGCATCCAGCGCACGTTGCGTCAGATATGTGCGGCGATCCACTCGCGGCAAGCACGCACGTGCGGGCCGCGATCGTCGCCGACGAGCGAAATCAGCGCGATCGAACGGGTGACGGACGGTTTGTCGAGACGCAACGCGATCAGTTCCGTGTCATGCAGATGCATGGTGTAGAGACTGGGCAACACCGCAATCGCCAGACGGTTGCGCACCAGTTCGTACAGAGGCTCCGTGTACTCGACGCGGTATGCGACCGTGAGTTGCAGACCTTCGGCTCCGCCGGTGCGCCGCAACGCATCGCTGACGCTGCCGCGCACGAACGCCGCCAGATCGCGGCCCACCAGCTTTGCCCACGCAAGGCTCTTCTTCTGCGCGAGCGGATCGTCGCGTCGCAGCACCCCCACGATCTGATCCTCGAACAGATTCTGGTAGCGCAGCGCAGCTTCGCCGTCGTTGTCCGCCGCGGTCGCATCGGGCTCGTGCACACCGACGCCGAAGTCGACCGCGCCCTGGCGCACAGCATCGATCAAGGCGGTGTTTGGCATGTCGTTCAGTGTGAAGCGCAGCGACGGTTGTTGTGTACGCAACAAGGCGAGCGCGGGCAACAGGCGCGCCGCAGCCGACGGAATCAGTCCGATGCGCACCGTCTGCACGCGTGCGGCGAAGGTGCTCGCCATATCGTCGAAGGTGCCGCGCGCCTGATTGAGCAGGCGCTCCGCGAGCGGCAGCACGCTGGCGCCCGCATGCGTCAGCGTCAGCCGATGCGCGGAACGCGCGAACAGCGGGCCGCCGAGCAGAAATTCGATCTGCCGGATCGCTGCGGTCAGCGCAGGCTGCGTCAAGGCGAGCGATTGCGCGGCCTGCGTGAAACTGCGTGCATGCGCAAGCGTGACGAAGTACTGGATTTGCCGCAGCGTGAGCGCGGGCAGCAGGGACGAACGGTCGGTCATGGAGTGCAATGCATCGACGCAATGCGCAGCAGTATAAATGGCGTAGTTACAGGATGAATCAATTGATCAATAACGAATCTTCAATGCCGACGACAAACAACCCGGCCACGCTTGCGCGCGGCGGCTGGCTCGAACGGCGTTTCGCGCTCGCCGCGCGCAAGACCAGCGTGCGTATCGAAACCATCGCCGGCATCACGTCGTTTCTCGCGGCCGCCTATCTTCTGGTAGTCATTCCGTCGCTGCTGTCGGCGGGCGGAATGGATCGCGGCGCGGCGACTACCGCAACGATTCTCGTGTTCGTGCTGAGCACGGTATTGATGGCGCTGTATGCGAATCTACCGTTTCTGGTGGGGCCCGGCATCGGCGGCTCGGTGATTCTTGGCACTACGCTCGCGGGCGAGCACGTCGCATGGCAAACGGGTCTGGGCATTGCGTTCGTGTCCGGCGTGCTGTTCCTGATCCTGACGCTGGTGGGCGCGCGCAGTCTCGTGGTGCGGTTGATTCCAGCGCAGATCAAGCTCGGGCTCGGGGCCTCGATCGGTTTGTTCATTGCGGTGCTCGGCTTCCGTAACGCAGGGATGGTAGTCGCCAACGCGAAGACCAATGCACTGGCACTCGGCGATTTCTCGCGTCCCGGTACCCTGGTCGCCTTGATCGGTCTCGGCGCAGCTGTCGTGCTGCAAGGGCGACGCGTCCCCGGCGCGATTTTGTGGGCGATCCTGATTGCGGCCGGCGCCGGTGTGCCGCTTGGCGTCACACATATGCCCACGTCGCTTCTGTCATGGCCGCATAGCATCGCGCCGATCGCGTTCAAGCTCGACATCGCGAGTGCATTGAGCGTGGCCGCGATTCCATATCTGTTCGTGTTCTTCGCGGCGGAATTTTTCTCGACGCTCGGCACCACGCTCGCGGTCGGCGCCAAAGCAGATCTGCTCGACGAAAACGCGAATCTGCCGAACATCAACCGGCCGTTTCTCGTCGATTCGATTGCGGCGACGCTCGGTCCGGTGTTCGGCATTCCGGCGCTCACCGCGCTGGTGGAATCCGCGGCCGGCGTTGAAGCAGGTGGGCGTACCGGTCTCTCCTCGCTCGCCGCGGCCGCGATGTTCGCGCTGATGCTGTTGTTCGTGCCGGTCGCCCTGGCCATTCCGAAAGAAGCGACTGCTCCGGCGTTGATCCTGATCGGGCTGTCAATGTTCAGCACGATTCGCCATACACATTTCGACGACTTCAGCGACTCGCTACCCGTTCTTTCGATGGTGTTGCTCACGCTGATGTCGAACAGTTTCGGCACCGGCATCGCGGGCGGTCTGCTCTGCTACGTGCTCGTCAAGCTGCTCGCCGGACGTTTCCGTGAAGTACCGTGGGGCCTCTATGTACTAGCCGTGCCGCTCGGCTATTACTTCTATACCGTGGTCAAGCCGCATTGAGTTTTGCACTTTAGCGACCCAACGTAGCTGCACGTTTCATCCTGCATTTGCACTAAACTGAATTTGCGTCGAGTCTTACGCACTACCGAAAACCATACCGACATGAAAGAGACATTGGGCAACGTGCCCGCATCGCGCCTCGGCATTACGCTTACCGACGCCCATCGCGCCTTTTTCACCGCCCTGCCGAAGGCCGAGTTGCATTGCCACCTGCTGGGCGCGGTGCGTCACGAGACTTTCATCGCGCTCGCCGAAAAGAGCAACGCGCCGATCGAGCGCGAAGAGATCGATGCGTTCTATACGCGTGGCGAAAAACCCATCGGCGTGCTGCGTGTGCTGCGCGCGCTCGACGAACATCTGCTCACACATGCCGACGATCTGCATCGCATCGCCTATGAATATCTCGCCGATGCCGCCTCGCATCAGGTGCGTCATAGCGAATTTTTCTGGAATCCTACCGGCACGGTGCGCGTCTCGAAGATTCCCTATGTGGATGCGCAAGCGGCCATTGTCACCGCGATTCGCGACGCCGCGCGCGACTTCGGCATCAGCGCCCGGCTGATACCGAGCATCGACCGCGAAGCCGATCCCGACGAAGCGGTCGCACTGGTCGACTGGATGTGCGCGCATCGCGCGGACGAAGTGGCGGGCCTCGGTATCGACTACCGCGAGAACGACAGGCCGCCTGAGTTGTTCTGGAAGGCGTACCGCAATGCGCGTAACGCCGGCTTCAAAACCACCGCGCATGCGGGCGAATTCGGCATGCCATGGCGCAATGTCGAGACGGCCGTCGACCTGCTGCAATGCGACCGGATCGATCATGGCTATACGATCGTCGACAACCCGCAGTTGGCGGCTCAATATGCGGAGCGCGGCATCGTGTTCACCGTAGTACCGACCAACTCCTACTATTTGCGCACGCTCGCCCCGGAAGTCTGGGCCGAACAGCATCCGATGCGGCGCATGCCGGGCCTGGGCCTGAACATTCACCCGAACACCGACGATCCGACGCTGCACAAAGTGACGCCGAGCGAAGCATGGCAATTGATGTTTAGCCACTTCGGCTTCAGCATCGCCGAGTTGCGGCAGTTCATGCTGAACGGCATCGACGCCGCATGGGTCGACGAAGCGACGCGCCACGCATGGCGCGCGGCATGGGGTGCGGAGTTCGATGCATTGGCAGCGACCCTCCCCGCTTAAGTGGAATAGCGCCTCCGGTCACGCCATCTACGCACGACCCCGCGCGGCGTCACTCACCAATCCACGAACCGCGCAAATCGCTGTCGTGCAGCAATTGCGCATGGCGAAACTCAGGCGCCGCCGTTCGACTTCGTCGGTTGCGGGCTGTTGTCGCTGTGCATGATCACATTTTCGCTAGCCGTCGAGGCGCCGCTCGAGACGCATCGCGCGGCATGGTCGGTGGGTCTGTTCGCGCTCGCCGTGGTCAGCGCACTCGCCTACATTCCGCACGCAAAACGCCGCAGCAATCCGCTCTTCAAACTCTCGCTCTTCAGCGAGCCGAATTTCAGCGTCGGTCTGATCGGCAACCTGGTGTGCCGCATCGGCTCGAGCGCCGTACCGTTCCTCGTGCCGTTACTGCTGCAATTGCAACTGGGTTACTCACCGCTGCATTCCGGCCTGATGATGCTGCCCGCCGCACTGGCCGGCACCCTCACCAAACGCTGGATTGCGCCGCTCGTGCGCCGCTATGGCTATGACACGTTCCTGCTCGTCAACACGGTGATCGTGGGGTCGGCGATCGTTGCGTTCGCATTGATTACGCGCGGTACACCGCTCATCGTCGAGATCGTGATTCTGGCTGTGTTCGGCGGCGCCAACTCCATGCAATTCGCGGCGATGAACAGCGTCACGCTCAAAGGCCTCTCGCATGAAGATGCCGGTAGCGGCAACAGCCTCTTTTCGATGGTGCAGATGCTGGCGATCGGGCTGGGCGTCTCCATCGGCGGCGGGCTGGTGAATCTGTTCACGGCGCAATGGGGATCGGCGGCGCTCGGCTTCCGCCTGAGCTTCGTGTGCGTGGGCGTCATCACGCTGGTGTCCGCCTGGGTGTTTCGTCATCTCGACGAAGCGCCCGTCACGCGCGAGGTGCGTGGCCAGGCGACCCAGGGCGCTGGGGATGGACCCGTTCTTTTCGCGTCTCGTGCTGGGACCGAGACTGGGCGGCTTCATCGATAAGCATGCCGATCTGCAACTCGAGTTGGTCACGCGCGACCAGTTGGGCGATATGGTCGCCGACGGTTTCGATCTTGCGATCCGTTTCGGTGATCCGCCGGTTTCGACGCTGATTGCACGCAAGCTGCTCGACACGCGGATTCTGACTGTGGCTGCGCCGTCGTATCTGAAGAAACATGGACACCCGGCGAGCCCGGCTGAACTCGAAAGCGGCAAGCACGTGTGCATCAAGTTTCGTGATCCGCTGACGGGTTACCGGTTCAGCTGGGAGTTTCACCACGGACGCAAAAAGACCGTGATTACGCCGCAAGGCCGCTTGACCGTGAACGACGTTGGCACCTTGCATAGCGTGTGCACCGCCGGCCAGGGTGTCGCGCAGATTCTCGCGCTCGGCGCCGAGGCCAGGCACGCGTTTAGCGACACAGAGGGCGCGACTTCGCGTCCTGTACGGTAGCGTGCAGACAGAGTCTCGCGCCGCGCGCAAGCTGAGTGAAAGCACTCACAGCCCGTACGGAAGACCTATGTCGAACTACCCATTTGAGAGCGAGCTGGCCCATCTCGAACAGATCATTCCATTTCTCATGACTGCCCCGCCGCTGGGCTTGCCCTATTGGCGACGCCGGATTCTCGCCTTGTCGCCCCGTGAAGGACGACTGCCGCCTGACAGCGCCCAACGTATAGGAAGATTGATGGACGTATTCGAAAAGATCGAACGCAAGGCGTCAGTGGACGCGGCGGCAACGGCAACGGTAACGGCACGGTAGCGCGCTTGACGCGAGCCGGTTCGGCGCTGCGTTGTCTCGCTTCGCCAGGGCACGTTCGCTAGATAGCCTGCAACGCCGGTAACAGCCGGTCGAACTCGCGCTTGACCACCGCGTAGCATTCACACACATGCGCTTCCAGACCGGGCCGGTCCAGCACGGTGATATGGCCGTGGCTATAGCGGATCAATCCGGCATTTTGCAGTTTCAGCGCCGCTGCCGTGACGCCGGATCGGCGCACGCCGAGCATATTGGCAATGAGCTCCTGCGTCATGCGCAATTCGTTCGACGGCAGGCGGTCGATGCTGAGCAATAGCCAGCGGCACAATTGTTGATCGATCGAATGATGGCGGTTGCATACTGCGGTCTGCGCCATCTGGGTAATGAGTGCCTGCGTATAGCGCAACAACAGGCGCTGCATCGGGCCCGCGCGATTAAATTCGTCTTTCAGCATGCGAGCATTCAAGCGCCACGCGCGGCCCGCGCTTTGTACGATCGCGCGGCTCGGCGTGGTCTCGCCGCCCATGAACAGCGACACACCGACAATACCCTCATGCCCCACGATCGCGATTTCCGCCGAAGCACCGTCTTCCATCACATAGAGCAACGAAATAATCGACGTGGTGGGGAAATAGACATGTTCAAGTTGGCCGCCGGATTCGTAGATGACTTGACCTAAGGGCAAATCGACTTCGACCAGATACGGCTCGATGCGTGCCCACTCTACTTTGGGCAACACCGCCAACAGCTCGTTCTTTCTTGGGTCACCTTTGGGCATCGGTGGCTCCTTGCTGGGTTCCGAACGCGCCCGAGGCGCGGCTGCGCATGATCTGCGGAAACGGCGCAAGCATTCGTTCCGCTGCAACGGTGATTATGACTCGCGCGCCGGACGCACGGAATCGGGTAAAGCGCTCACTGTGCTGCTCCCGGAAGCTTTAATGGGGACGGCACAAATAGAAAAACCGGCTTTACGCCGGTTATTTTTGCTCTGCACGTCTAGAGAGCGGCGGGTTTCTTCTTGAGTATCAATGGGCGACGCGCTTGCATCAGTGTACGCTTCGCGCCCAGCCACTTCGTCACGTGCTTGACCCATTGCTTCGGTGCGGGCTCATTGCCCTCGCCCTGCTGCGGCTCGTTTGCCGCGGGTGTGGCCGCTTTTTCGTTTTCGGCGACACCTGCTGCTTCACGCCGCCGTTTGCTATCGGCGATTTCTTCTAGGTTGACCTGGTCATCATCCATGCTGGAACTCCCGCGACAAAACAGGGCGAGGCGCCGGTAGGCGCCGCGCTGCTTCGGCTGTGGAACAAGGCGGCGCCGGCAGGTCCGGTTGGACGTACCGCGCCGCGCTGCGTCAAGAAATCGTATAGCGGTTTTGCGGACCGCCGACATACAGACCGCGAGCGAGCGTGAGGATTTGCTCGCGATGACGGTCGAAAGCCGCCAGCACTGCCGGTTCGTCGGAGCCCACGCTTGGGCTCAGATTCGAAATGACCGAATCGTTGACAGTGAAGGCGATTTCGCGCGCGTTGTCATAGCCCCAGAAATTGACGCAGTGACGGAAGGCATCATAGCTGCGGCTTGGGTTCGGGAAGTTGAGAGACATGTCACGCTCCCGTGGTTTTGCCTTCTTCACGGTGCGCTTAATGTGGGGCGCGGTCAAGGCGTTGTTTGTAAGTGTGGGAGGTTGCCCCTGTGGGGCAGGCAAAAAACCATCACTTAACTTCATCCAGCAACGCCCTCACCGCCTCCCGAGCCTCCCGCGCAAGCTCCTTAAGATCGACACCGTCAATCTGATCATCAACAACAACCCGCTTCCCAGCAGAAAAAAGCGCCGCCAGCGAAGGCCTTCCACCGGAGGCCACAGGCCCAATCGCCGGATCATGCAAGCCAAAATACCTCGGATCATCGAGCCGATAAACCGCAAGATCCGCGGCATAACCCGCAGCAACCTTCCCGACCTCATCCAGGCCCATAATCGAAGCCCCACTCGCCGTCCCCCAATGAATCACGTCGGCCACACTCGCCGCACCCGCGCCGCCTTCGAAGCTACCGCCGCGATACTTCGGCTGCGCCATCATGCCGCGTCGCGCGCGCTGCGCAAGCCACGTCATGTGCACTTCGGAAATCATGTCGGCCGCTTCGTTCGAAGCCGCACCGTCGACGCCGATCGACACCGGCACGCCCGCGTCCGCCATCTCCCGCACCGGGCAAATGCCGCTGCCCAGCCGCCCGTTGCTCTGCGGACAATGTGCGACACCTGTGCCCGTCTGCGCGAGCAGCGCGATTTCGTCGGCGTCAACTTTGACGAGATGCGCGTACCACACATCGCTGCCGAGCCAGTCGTGCTCGCCGCAGAATGCAACCGGCGATCGCCGGTACATCGAATGCGCACTGTCCTGGTAGCCGACCGTCTCCGACAAGTGGCTGTGCAAACGCAACCCCAGCCGGCGCGCCACCGCCGCCGTCTCACGCATCTCTGCAGGAGAAATCGAATACAACACCGTGGTCGGTGCCATCACGACACGCTGCATCGCACGTGGCGAGGCATCGTGGTATTGGGCCGCGAGCCGTTCGATATCAGCCATGTAGGCGTCCAGCGTTTCGGGCCGTAACGCCGTCGGCAATTCAGCCTCGAGTTGCCGTGTTTGCGTCGCGCCGCCACGCAGCAGCACGAAACGCAAACCGAGCTTCTCCGCTTCTTCGAAAAGAATCGCCGAACTGTCGAACGGCATGCCCGGGTAGTACACGTAATTGTGATCGGCCACCGTCGCGCAGCCCGAACGCGCGAGTTCGATCAGGCCGATGCGCGCCGCGAGCCGGAAGCGCCGCTCGTCGAATAGCGCACGGAAGCGATACGGCGTCGCGGCAAGCCACGGCGTGAGCGTGGCATCGAGTCCGGCCGTGTCGCCCTTGAGCAGCGACTGGAACAGATGGTGATGCGTATTGACCCACGCCGGATAAATCACGCAATCGGTGGCGTCCACAACCGTCTCGCCGGGCCGTGGCGTGAGCGCGCCGATTGCCTCGATCGTATCGCCGACGATGCGAATGTCGGGACCCGGCACACGCGATGGATCATCTTCCGTCCCACGTCCGCCCGTCATGATCGCGGTCGCGTTGCGAATCAGCGTGGAGGGTTGGGTGTCGTATGTTGTCATAAGCCTGAACGCGAAAAATCAAAGTTGGCTATCGTGCCAGCCACGCAAACCAATGCGCGACACCCATGCCGTGATGGCGAACAACACGACGCCCGTCACGGTGATCAGCAGCAGCGCCGCAAAGAGCCGGGGAATATTCAACTGAAAACCCGCTTGCAGAATCTGATAGGCAAGCCCCGCTCCACTGCCGCCCGTTCCCGCGACGAACTCGGCGACCACCGCGCCGATCAACGACAGCCCGCTCGAAATCCGCAGGCCACCGAAGAAATACGGCAACGCGCTCGGAATGCGCAAGCGCACCAGAGTCTGCCAGCGGGTCGCGCGATTGATCCTGAAGAGGTTGATCAATCCCGGATTCACACTGCGCAGGCCGAGCGCCGTGTTCGAGATGATCGGGAACAGGGCCACCAACGTCGCGCACAACACCAGCGCCACATTCATGTCCTTGACCCAGATGATGATCAGCGGCGCGATCGCTACGACCGGCGTCACCTGCAACAGAATCGCATACGGAAACAGGCTCGCTTCGATCAACGGGCTCTGCACGAACAGCAACGCGATGATGACACCCAGCACGGTGGCAAGCGCAAACGCCAGCAGGGTGATTTTCAACGTCGCCAGCAAGCTGCCGAACAGTAAAGGCGCGTCCTGGACCAACTCGGTTACGATCGCCGACGGCGACGGCACCAGATACGCCGGCACCTTCATCAGCACGCACCAGCTCTGCCACAACGCCAGCACCACCACCCCGACGACCCACGGCGCGATCGCCTTTGTCACACCTGGACGTTGCAACCACGGTCGACGTTCAGGCTTCGCAGCCGCTGGGCTTCGCGTGGCGTTAGTGTTGGCCGAATGACCCGCAAGCGCTTCGCCTGTCATGATTGCCCTCCTGTTTCTTCGTTCGCGAACGACGCGCGATGCGCATCGGTAATCAGCGCTGAGAGCGTCTTGCAGTGCTGCATGAACGGCTCACTGACGCGGAATGCGTCGTCGCGTTCGAGCGGACCATCGACCGGTATTTCAGCGATGATGCGACCCGGCCGCGCCTGCATCACCACCACGCGGCTCGACAGATACACAGCTTCGTAAATGCTGTGCGTGACGAACACCACCGTCATGCCGCGCCGTTGCCACAGCGCACGCAAATCGCTGTCGAGGCGGTTGCGGGTGAATTCGTCGAGCGCGCCGAATGGTTCGTCGAGCAACAGCAGGTCCGGCTCGGTGACGAGCGCACGCGCCAGCGACGCGCGCATCTGCATGCCGCCCGACAACTCGCGCGGCAGCACCTTGCCGAACTTCGCGAGCCCCACACCGTCGAGTGCCTCGGCGACACGCGCATCGGCTTCACGGCGTGGCACGTGCGCGAGATCGAGCGGCAGGCGCACGTTATCGGCGACGGTTGCCCATGGCATCAAGGTCGCTTCCTGAAACACCATCGACATGCGCCGCCCTGTCGAGCCGACCGTGTCGAACGGGTGACCCCACCAGCGCATATGGCCGTGCGTCGGCGTTTCGACGCCGGCGAACATCTTCAGCAAGGTGCTCTTGCCGCAACCGGACGGCCCGAGCAAGGAGATGAATTCGCCGGGTTCGATCGACAGCCGCACGTCTTCGAGCGCGACCGTACCGTTCGGATAGCGCTTGTCGACGCGCTGCACCGACAGCAATGGTGCAGGCGGCTTCGGGGACCAGGTTTCAGTCGACGCCATGATCATTCCTCCACGTTGATGGGGAACACTTCGCGAAATACTTCGGACTCGCCGTTGTCGTTCAACAACTTCAGCAACATGCGGCGCATCAGCAAACCGGGCTGGTCCGATTCCATGTGACATTCCTGCTGGCGGCGTACGTCGATGCACGCGTCGTAGTCGGTGGCTTCGAGAATGTCGCGGTCCTCGTCGGTGATCGGACGGTCCCAGTCGATCAATTCCGGCGTCGAACACGCGTCTTCGGTGTCGTTGCGATAGAGCCACTGCGACAGCATCAGCGTGCGGTCGTCGATCGGTGTCGCGCAGTTATAGATGATGTGATGGATGCCGCTCGCCGGATACACGCAACCAAAGCGACGCGCGAACGGCATATACCAGCGGTTGACCAGATGGCGCTCGGTGATTTCCTCGGTCGTGCCCGTGATGCGATAGCTCGCGGGCGGATTGCGCACGGGGACATGCGTCTCGGCTTCGAAGCCCCATTCGTTCGGCCGGAACTCGTACTTCGACGGCTTCGGGTTGTCGAACAGACCGAAGTTACCTTTGTGCACGAAGCTGAAGTGCGAGTTGTCGAACGAGTTTTCCATCATGCGCAGCGGGCTCGTTTCCCAGCGCTCGTAGAACTGCAGGATGCGGCGGTAGCCAGGCGCGCCCTCTTCGGGAAACTCGGGAATCGGTTGCAGCGGATCCTCGAGCGCGACCCACGCATAGCCGTAGCGTTCTTCGCAGTGATACGACGGCACGATTGCGCGCGACGGAATCGCGCTGCCGTTGTTCTGCGGAATCTTCACGCATTGCCCCGTGCAGTCGTAGGTCCAGCCGTGATAACCGCAGGCAATATTGCCGTCGCCGTCGACAAAACCTTTCGACAGTTTTGCCGTGCGATGACAGCAGCGATCGCGCAGCGCATGCGGCTTGCCACCCGCGCCCTTCCATAGCACGATCGGCTCGCCCAGCAACGTGAACGGCTGCGGACCGGCATCGAGTTGCGTCATCGGCATGATTGCGTACCAGAAGCGGCGCAAGACTTTTTGACAGGTGACCAGCATGGTGAAACTCCTTCTTTAAGCGTTCAGGCGTATATGCGGCGCATGCGTTAAGGAACCCTGAGGGAAACCTTAGGGCATGACCTTCGCGTTCTGGATGTATTGCAGCGTGTAGGCCGAGTGATAGTCGGTCGAGGACTTGAGCAGCTTCGCTTCGACCATGTAATCGAAGGTCTTCTTCCAGCGCGCGTCGGTCATCGTGCCAATGCCTTGCGTGGCTGCATCGCCGCCCGTCACGAGCTTGAGCTTCTTGAGTTGCGCGACGCCATACGCGAGTTGCGCATCGCTCATCTGCGGGTTGTCTTTCTTGATCAGCGCGTTAGCGGGCGCCGGATCGTTCAGATAGCTCTTCCAGCCTTCCATCGATGCCTTCACGAAACGCGCCACCATGTCCG
>NZ_DASRSY010000329.1:0-25007 GCF_035656215.1 Paraburkholderia sp. | reverse complement strand
CGATGGGCAACGATTCAATGCGCGGCGGACGAACCTGGTCGCGAGCGAGCAGATCTGCAATCTGGCCAAGTTGCCGGCCGCTTGGCATCTTGCTGAAAGTCAATCGGGTCCGAAGACCGCGCCGCGTTGCGTCCTCGTGGTCCGGCCCGGTGTCGCCTTGCATCAACGTCAGAATACTGACCAGGGTGCCGCCCGGTCGTAGCATGTCCAGCCCAGCCGGCAGCGTCGCGCAGCCGACCGTGTCCAGGATCAGATCGACTCCTGCTGGCGACCAGTCATGAACGGCAGCCTGGATGTCCTGGGTTCGATAATCGATGTTGTGTTCGGATCCGAGAGCCGTGACATAGTCGAAGTTGTAGGCACCGCAAGTGACCGCGACATGAGCACCGGCGTGCCTGGCAAGCTGGATCGCGAATGCACCAACGGCCCCCGCCCCGCCGTGGATCAGCACGCGCTGACCAGGCTGGAGTTCTCCATCTTCAAAGAGACCGGTCCATGCAGCCAAAGCGGGGGTCGGCACGGCAGCGGCCTGCGCAAAACTGAGGTTCTCGGGCATGCGCACCACTGACGCCTGCGAAACCACGGCGAATTCCGCGTAGGCGCCCCATTTGCCCGCCCCAACATCACTCTGCGCGAAAACCCGCATGCCCTTCTCAAAGCCAACCACGTCCGCCCCGATATCGACCACGGTTCCGGAAAGATCAAACCCGATGACAAAGGGAAACGTATAGTTGATGAACGACTTCAGATAACCTTCCCGGCACTTCCAGTCCGCCGGATTCACACCTGCGTACGCGATCTTGATCAGAATCTCCCCGGAACCGGCTTCTGGTCTCCGAACGCTGGCGATCCTCATGACCTCCGGTCCGCCAACTCGATCCAGCACGACCGCGCGCATTGCAGCACATTCTGCAGGTTCCATTTCGTCTCCGTGAAGCATCGTTCGCAATCAGGCGGGAGGATCCCCCATGCATGCCCTTTGCGAAGATGCTCATGCTCTGTTTCAAAAGTGACAGGCCGATGCCTGAGGAATATCATCGCCGTTCCGCCAGCCTGCAAAGATCGCTAACAGCGGGCATGACCTGGCAGACGGGCTTTCAGCGCAGGGTCATTATCCGGTGGGTACGGACGAGCAACGCTTACCGTTTCGATCATCAACCGTTACGACCTCGCTCAAAAGGAGATTTGCGTGGCAACTTCGCGCAAGCGGCACACTGCGCGCGTACCGCAGGGTTTGGGCTCGCGTTTGCTGGATGAACTGAGCCGCCATGGCGGCACGAACGCCGCGAGTACTCTGCCGGTTTTACCCGATGCCACCGACCCTCTTTCGGCAGATCATTTCGTCTCGATGTATCGCGCGGCTATCGAGCAACTGGAGGCACAAGTCGCGCAAGGTGACGGCCATCCCCCGATGCGCAAGACTGAGGTCGATCTCATGTGCCGGTGCCTGCTCAGCTGCCGTTCGCTTGATGAAGCCATCCACTGCGCGATCGACTTCTGCGCCATGCTGCATCCGCGGGCTGGCGCGTTGAGTTTGAAGACGACCAACCTGACTGCAACGTTCTGCATGGACTCGTTGCGTCAACGGCAAAGTTCTGCGGCATGCCTGGTTGATCTGACGGGCCTGCTGTTCTATCTCCAGCTCCTCAGCTGGTTAATCGGGCAACCGCTGAAACCTGGCAAGGTTTTTCTCGCGCATCCGCTGCGCGAAGATGCCTCGCCATTCCTCGGCCTGTTCGGCGCCCCGGTCGCTGTGGGTGAGCCAACCTATGGGTTCACGTTCGACGCCGCCTTGCTGACGCGACCCGTATTGCGGCAACCGGCAGAGCTTGCCCCGTTCCTGATGGACGTGCCGTTTCGACTCACCGGAACGTTTCCGGACGCGCCGTCATTTTCGCAGCAGGTATACGGTTTCCTCGACGCCGCACTGGCGCGGGAAGTTCCTCTTCCAACCGTGAGCGAAATTGCCACGGCCCTTGGTATTAGCGAACCCACTCTGCGGCGCCGCCTGGCAGCCCAGGATACCGGCTACCAGACGTTGCGCGAACAATGTCTGCGGGAGTTCGCCAAGCGCTGTTTGCACTCCACCAACTGGTCGATGAGCCGCATTGCAGGCCATCTAGGTTTCAGCGACGAGGCCTCGTTTCGTCGCGCTTTCGTTCGTTGGACCGGGCAGGCGCCCAGCCATTTTCGCCGTCGCCAGTAGCGGGCCTGAAAGCTCAGGGAGCCGTGTCAAACACGGCTCCCTGCATGGTCTTCACGCAAATCCCGTTTTGATCGCCACGGTAGCGTTTGCTGACCGATGTGGTAAGGGCCACCCTTGATGGGTCGCCACATAATGGAATCACGCCCTCGCGCCTACACGCAAAGCGGGACGATCGAGTTGTCGGGCACAGCTTCCCGCTGCTGGTCCCCGATGCCCAGGCGAACAGTCTCACCTAGACGGAACATACAGACCATGACGATTGGCGCTCCACCGCTGCGACGTTTCAACGCTCGCCGGCGCCCCACCGTGCATTCAGGAGACGGCAGATGATCCATGTACTGGACGAAATCGTAGTGAATGCCGAGCACGTTCCAGTCGTGCTTGATCTTTTGCAAGAACGCTATCTCGGTAGCGGCTCGGCACGGGGGCTCACCCTGCTGAATCGCTGGGTGTCGCCGCCGGTTGCCATCCCCGACGAACCCAATACTTTGTGGCTGCTGTGGCAGTTGCCTGGCGTGCTCGCCTATTACGGCATGCGCGGCGCCGCCGGCCCGGAAGTGATCGAATTCTGGTCTGCAGTGGATCAACTCTCTCATCGACGCCATCGCCATGTTCTGACCGATGCCGATCAGCCTCTGCCCGAACCCAT
Organism: Paraburkholderia sp.; assembly: GCF_035656215.1. Classification (GTDB taxonomy): domain Bacteria; phylum Pseudomonadota; class Gammaproteobacteria; order Burkholderiales; family Burkholderiaceae; genus Paraburkholderia. The sequence continues at coordinate 22,152 of NZ_DASRSY010000329.1, read as the reverse complement.
GGAGTGTCTCGATGCAGCTTGAAACAGCCCAGCTCTATCTTGAGGATGGTGCGTGCCAGGATACGCTGGAGCGTGAACTGGATGCACGCGCTCACTTGCTGCCAGGTCTGTGCCGGATCGTCTTCGGCCGAAATATGGAAGGCTGCTGGGGGGCCGGCGACTATACGGTTGATCTGCACATCGAAGCCGATACCTGCGATGTGGCAGCGACTGCATACCTGACGCAATTGCCGGGCGTGTTGCGTGCGGATCACCTTGCGTATCGGCCGTTAGACGGTGGCCAGCGGGCGGCCGGCTTGCAAAATGGCGTCTGGCGCACCTTGTTGTTTCGCGTCCGGCCAGAGGCATGCAGCGAACACGTCGCCGCCCTGGAGCGCGATCTGCTGCGCATGCCCGCGTACATGCCGACCATCCGCAACTGGCAACTAAGTCGTGTCACGTCGCAGAGCGCGTGGTCCCACGTCTGGCAGCAGGAGTTCGCCTGCGTCGAGGACCTTCAGGGCGCGTATCTGACACACCCTTTTCACTGGGGCTGGGTAGACCGCTGGTTCGACCCTGAGTTTCCCGAATGGACAGTGGCGGCAATTTCCCATGCCTTTTGCCCACTGGAATCGAGCGTCCTGACCCTTCCCGCCATCACGCATAGATCGATATGACCAACAAGCCACCAAAATTGACCGGCAAAGTCGCGCTCATCACCGGCGCAAGCCGCGGGATCGGCCGAGCTATCGCCCAGCGCTTCGCCGCGGAAGGCGCCACGGTGATCGTCAGTGGGCGAAGCCTTGAGCAGTCCGTCATCCTCCCAGGTACATTGGCCGAGACGGTGGCGTTGATTGCGCAGGCCGGAGGGCATGCAATCGCACTGGCCGCCGACCTGGAAGAGCCCGCGGAGCGCGACGCCCTGGTCACACGTGCGGTCGCAGCGGCGGGCGGCCTCGACATTCTGGTGAACAACGCCGGCTTCGCCGAATACAGTCTCGTCGAAACGATGCCATTAGCGATGTTTGACCGTACCCTGGATCACTACCTACGAATACCCTTCACGTTGAGTCAGGCGGCAATCCCGCTGATGCGCGCACGTGGCGCGGGCTGGATCCTGAACCTTGGCTCGGTAACGGCGCTTGCGCCATTGCGCCCGTATCATGGATTCGACAGCGCCGGTGGTGCAACGGTGTACGCGGCCGTCAAGTCAGCGGTTAACCGCTTTACCCAGGGCCTCGCCGCCGAGCTGGAGGCCGACAACATCGCAGTGAATTCCGTGGCGCCCAGTACGGCCATTCGCACGCCAGGCGCTGATCAGCATATCCCAGCAAAGTATCCGACCGAAGCGGTCGAATACCTGGCCGAAACGGCGCTCGCGCTTTGCCACCTGCCAGCACGCGAACGGACCGGCCTGATCACACACAGTCTGCACTTTCCGCTTGCCTGCCAACTGCCCGTCTACTCGCTGGACGGACGCGAACTGTTGCCGCCGCCGACACTGCCAGACATGGCCCATCCACACATTGTTCCTTCCGGAGCCTGATCTTGACGACACCCATTCGCTTCGACGAGGGTACTGCCGTGATCACTGGTGCGGCCAGCGGTATTGGCAGCGGCCTCGCACGCCATGCGGCATCACTCGGTATGCGTCTGGTGCTGGCAGACGTCGACCAGCCACGGCTCGAAGCATTTGCCGCCACGCTTGACGCCGACGTCCTGACAGTCGCCACTGACGTTGGCATTCCACACGCCGTGGACGCATTGGCAGAACAGGCATGGCAGCGATACGGTCGAGTAGACCTGCTGTTCAACAACGCCGGCGTGATGGCCACCGGCTTCACCTGGGAGATCTCTTTCGAGCAATTCGAACGCAGTTTCGCAGTGAACGTGCACGGCGTGCTGAACGGTATTCGTAGCTTCGTGCCCCGGATGCTGAAAGCGGGCACACCTGCACATATCGTCAATACGGCGTCGATTGGCGGATTCCTGCCGAGCCCGTTGATGGCACCCTACTCTGCCAGCAAGTTCGCGGTCGTGGCGCTGACCGAATCGCTGCACGGTGAACTCAAAATGCTGAACGCGCCGATCGGCGTGTCGTTGCTCGCACCCGGCCCGGTTCAAAGCGGAATTTTCGACGCGCCCCTGGTCGATGCGGCGAAGCGCCCTGAGGTCCAGCGGTTCGTTGAGAAGCTGCGCGCAATGCTATCGGCGTACGGACTGGCGCCGGACGAATTCGCTGAGCGCGTGTTCGCCGGCATCCGCGAGGAGCGTTACTGGTTGCTGCCCCAGCCGGAAATGGTCGACGAACCGCTCGACAACGCATGGAGGGCATCCTCGCACGCCGCGATCCCGAACTACCTGCGTATTGACGGCGCAGCGCTCAGGGTGTGGCAATGTAGCGGAACGCGGCCAATGATGCAGGTCCGCGACAACTGTCCTCAATAGGCCGATGAGCGGCCATTCAGTGGCGGCACACAGATGTCTCTTCATGGCCGCCCTGAGCCGGACGGCAGCTGGCTCAGCTCGACCCACTGCGGACCCTCGCCCTGGCTGTGAGTGCGTCCGATATCCGTTCGGAAACGGTCACTCGAGGCGCTGTCGGGGGTGACCGGCGATGGCCGACTGCTGTTCAATAATGATGCCGCATGCGCATTCCATCGCCCAACGCTTGCACCAATTGTCCCTTCTACGCGCCTCGCCGGGGTAGCGCCGACCCGCATGCCGTCCCGGACGGCACATCTGGATTTGGCCGAGACGTGGCGCGCGCGAGTTTTGAATTCCATGGCGGGAGGCAGCCAGAGTCGGACCCACCTGAGAACATCTGACGCCCTTGACTGGGTTTGAAGTCCAGTCTTTTTGCCCGTCGCGCAAGTTCCGCTGCCGTGAATGGTGCAACAGTATCTTTTTTGCTAATCTCCGAGTTGGACATCGCAAGGCCGCGAACGCACGCCGCGAGCTGCAGCGAGGGCATGCGTCCTCAGGAACCGAACCGTAAGATGCGGGCGGCCTCATCTATCAGAACGAATGCGTAATCGCCACCCGTGCCACGATCTGATGTGAATTCGACGAGACGCTCGCCGCGCCCGGGATATAAGCTGTGTCGAGCGCAGTGCCAGTGGTCCCGCCCGATAGCCGCTGATATACGACCTGACTATACAGGCCCGTGCGTTTCGACAGGAAGTACTCTGCCATCAGGCCGGCCTGATTCCAGTGCAGCGACTGCTGCGCGCCGTTCTGATTCAGATGGGCACGGGTGTAGGTGTACATGCCGCCCACGAAAAAGTCCGGCGCAAAATCGTATTTCAGGTTGAACTCGAAGTTATCGAACTTCAAATCCGCGTTGCCGAGTCCCAGATCGCCCAGATAGATCGACGACGACGGCCCTTGCACATCCACATGCGTATAAACCGCGCCTAGCGTTGCGCGGCCAATGCCGTAGGTCGCGCCCACGCCGTAAGTTTTCTGATTCGCGGCAGCGAACCCAATATCGTCCGCCGCCACGGAACCGCCCGAATTACTGCCAGGCGCCGACAGGTCTTCATACACCGCGCCCACTGAAAACGTCGAGTATGTGTATTTCAAACCCGTGCTGAACACGCGATTCTGGGCGAAGCCACCCGCTTGATTGCTAAAACCGTACAAAGCGGTAGCCGAAAAACCACCGTATTCGTTGCTGGTGAACTTGACCGAGTTGCTTGCGTGGAAGGTCGCGTCGGTATTGTCGTTATCGAGTGGATGCGAGAACAGATAGCCGCCCCAATTTCCGTTCGCCGTCATCAGGCCGATCACGTCGGTGATCGAATCGAACTGGCGGCCGAACGTGAGCGTGCCCAGCGAATCCGACTGAAGCCCGACGAACGATTGGTAACCGAAGAGCCGGCCGCCGTACGACGTTTTACCGCTTTCCACGTTGAAGGCGCTTTCCAGATCGAAGATCGCATGCAGACCGCCACCCAGATCCTCGCTGTCCTTCAACCCCCAGCGGCTCACTGCCAGATCGACGCTAGCCATCTGATAGGCCTTGCCGCCGCCCGCGTTATTGGTGAAATTCACACCCTCGTCCAGTACCCCGAACAGGGTGACGCTACTTTGTGCATAGGCGCCAGCAGACGCAAACAGCAGTCCCACTGCCAGGCCAATCTTGGCATTCATGTCGTTTCTCCGGGAGAAGTTGATTTATTGCAAGCGAATCAGCGTGGATTTGAGTTCGGTATATTTTTCGAGCGCGTGCAAGGACTTATCCCGGCCGTTACCGGACTGCTTGTAGCCGCCGAACGGGAAATTCATGTCGCCGCCTTCGTCGTAGCAGTTGACCCAGACAGTGCCCGCGCGCAAGCGGCGCGACACGTCGTGCGCGGTGGCGAGGTCCGAGGTCCACACGGCAGCAGCGAGACCATATTCGCTTTCATTGGCGATGCGGACCGCCTCATCTACCGTGTCGAAGGTCAGCACTGACAGGACCGGTCCAAAAATTTCCTCGCGCACGATGCGCGCGTCAGGCTTGTCGTTGTCGAAAATGGTCGGCTCGATATAAAAGCCGCCACTGTCGCAGTGGACCCGCGAGCCACCTGCTATCAGATTCGCCTCTTCGCGGCCGGCGCGGATATAGTCGAGCACGCGTTCCATCTGCGCGTGATCCACAATCGCACCCATCGACGTGTTCGGGTCCATCGGATTGCCTGGCTGATAGCGGCGCGCGGCGGCCAGCAATTTGTCCAAAAACGTGGCCTTGATGTCACGATGCACGAGCAAACGCGATCCCGCCGTGCACATCTCGCCCATGTTGTAGAAAATCGCGCTGGCCGCCGCTTGCGCCGCGCGGTCGAGATCAGGGCAATCCGGCATGACGATGTTCGGTGACTTGCCGCCGAGTTCGAGCCACACGCGTTTCAGGTTCGATTGCCCGGCGTATTGCATGATCAGCTTGCCGACCTGGGTCGAACCGGTGAAGGCGAGGCAGTCCACGTCGCGATGCAATGCGAGCTGCTTGCCCGCCTCACCTGTGCCCGGTACCACGTTGAACACGCCAGCGGGAATGCCTGCTTCATGAGCGAGTTGGGCGATGCGGATGGCGGTTAGCGGCGACTTCTCCGAAGGCTTCAGTACCACGCTGTTGCCCGCTGCAAGCGCCGGGGCGAATTTCCACGACGCCATCAACAGCGGAAAATTCCATGGCACCACTGCCGCGACGACGCCGATCGGCTCGCGCGTGACGAGCCCGACCAGGTGATGGTCTGCGGGCGCGACTTCGCCGCCGGACTTGTCAATGGCCTCGGCGAACCATTGGACGCAATATGCGGCCCCGGGCACATCGACTGTGGTGGTATCAGCAACCGGCTTACCTGCATCGAGCGTTTCCAGCAATGCGAGTTCGTCCAGATGCTCGCCGATCGACGCGGCCCAGCGCAGCAGAATAGCTTTACGCTGGCGCGGATTCAGGCCGCACCACACACGCTGCTCAAACGCCCGCCGCGCGGCCGCCACGGCCACATCGATATCTGAGGCACCACATTCGGCGATTTCCGTCAGCACCTTGCCGTCGATTGGACTCACGCAATCGAAGCGCTTGCCGTTTTCCGATGCTCTGTATTCGCCGTCGATGAAAGCGCGGCCTTCGAAATGCAACGTGGCGCGGCGGTCCTGCCAATACTTCAGGTCTTTGCTTTCCATTTCCATATCCACGCCCATGCTGGGAAAAATCCCGTTGTTTCGATTGAGAATCGCAGCAGCACACACATTTCCATCGGCTCAGCCTCCCCGCGTGGCAAGCGATCTGGCGTCAGCCGAGAACCCGCGCATGACGGCCGCATCCGTCGTGCGCCGCCGCTCACGGCACGCCATACCGAACGCACGGAAAATCGCCGTTGAAAGCAGGTTCTGCGCGTGCCGCCATTCCGGATGCCACTGCACACCAAGCGCGAAACTCGACGCGCCTTTCACGCTGACGGCTTCAATCAGGCCATCGGGTGCAAGTGCTTCGACTTGCATACCGTCGCCGAGCCGGTCAATACCCTGGCCGTGCAGCGAATTGACGGTGGCCTCGGGCATACCGCTGCACCCGTGCAGCACGCCGCCGTGCGTAATCCTCAGCGCGTGCGCCGGGCCGTACTGGGTCTCCATCGGATCGGTTTTGTTTTCGCGATGATCGGCAAAACCATCTACCTGATGCACCGCCTGATGCAACGTGCCACCGAACGCGACGTTCATCTCCTGAAACCCGCGGCAAATCGCGAGCACCGGCACGCCATTCTCGACGGCGTCACGGATCAGCGGCAACGTGGTGGCGTCGCGCTGCGGATCGTGCAGCGTGCCAGGCGCGCTCGTCTCGCCGCCGTATCGATACGGCTCGACGTTCGAATAGCTGCCGGTGAAAAGCAGGCCGTCCACACACTCGAAAATCGCCTCCGCCGACTGCCGTCCACCCAAAGCGGGTAGTAGCACCGCCACTGCCTGCGCGCCGTCCACTACCGGGTCAATATATTTCTCGCCAACCGCGTGCGACCAGTGAAGGCCGATCTTCGTCCGGTCGGCGATCACACCCACCACGATATTATTTCGCATAACGTATTAACGATTGAGCATCGCCTCCGCCCCGCCCCGCCTGCTTGACCGGCCAAAAGGAAGCGGCGCGAAAAATTACAGATCGAGCGTAATGGTCGGCGAGCGGGCCCGCGACACGCACACCATCATCGTGTCGCTGCGTTCGCGTTCGCTTTCGGTCAGCAGACTGTCGCGATGGTCCGGGACGCCGTCAAGCACGCGCGTTTCGCACATGCCGCAAATGCCCTGCTCGCAGGATGACGGCACGCAGTGTCCGGCGTCGCGCAACGCGCTCATCACCGAACAGTCCGACGGAACATCCACCGTCGCGCCGCTGCGCGCGAGGATCACGCGCAGCGAGCCCGCCTTGCTATCGGTCGTACCGGACGCCACAGGTGCCGCGCCGAAACGCTCGATATGCAGGCTATCGCTCAAATCCGCTGCAGCGAAGCGCGCAGTCAACGCATCGAGTAACGCACCCGGCCCACAGCTATATACTTGCGCGCCGGCAGCAGCGCGCGCCACGACGCTATCCAGATCGAGCAGGCCGACTTCATCGGCCGGCAGAATCTCGACATTGCCGCCACCCGTGCGCTGCAACTCAGGAATGAACGCCATCGAGGCACGCGAACGGCCGCCGTACATCAGATGCCATTTCGCGTTCGCCTTCTGCACCGCACGGATCATCGGCAGGATCGGCGTGATGCCGATGCCGCCCGCGACGAACAGAAACGAATCGGCCGGCTGCAACTCGAACGCGTTGCGCGGGCCGCGAATCGTCACCGTCTGACCAAGACGCAAGCCACTGTGCACTTCGCGGGAACCGCCGCGCCCCGTGGGTACCAGCAGTACGGCGATGCGCAGGCGCAGCGTATCGTCGATGTCGCCGCACAATGAATATTGGCGCGTCAGACCAGAGGGCAGCACCAGATCGACGTGCGATCCGGCAGTCCACGCCGGCAGCGGCGAACGGTCCGGCGTCTGCAACTCAAGCGAAATCACGCCGGCCGCTTCCAGACGCATGCCGGTGATCTGCACGTCGAGTTCAGGGTTGCGCATCGTCGTTGCGGCTGTCATACCGCTTCCACCTTGACTTCAATGGGAAACGCCGGCGCAGCCTTCTTCGCCCGCTCCATGAACTCGCGAAACGCGCGACGGTAGTTCAGCGTGAACAGATCGGCGGGCACCGAATGTTCGACGAATACGCCGTCCCAATCGATTTCGCGCGGCTGGATGCCCGCTGCGATTGGCATGTCTTCGAGGTACACCAGTTCTTCGATCCGCAGGCATTCTTCGAGATCCGCGCCGCGATAGCTGCGCTCATTGGCGACGCCCCAGAAGATACGCACCTGGTCGTACGCGACCGGCGAAGGAAAGCCGACCACGATGCGCTTGCCGAGTTTCTCGTAGTCGTAGGTGATCGACGCCATGCCCGGCGCGCTGCAGTGGTAGTACATCATGCAGTCGCCGTCGTTGGCCCAGTCGCCGTCGCCAGCGTCGAGCGGACGTTGCATCCATACGTCGAGGCCTTCGCGGCGCACCTTCAACGGTTCGACGATATGCTTCGACGGCCCCATCGACACCTCGTGCACGAACGGAAAATGCGCGACATCGCGGAAGTTTTCCATCGCCACCGCAACGCCGGTGGCCGATTCGAGCGGCGTCGCCGCAAGCCAGTCGAGTTCGAGATCGCGCCAATGCGCCGGGTCGTACATATCCGAGACCGGCGTGTCGAGCGCGGTCCACACATGGGCAAACCGCTCGATCACGGGATAGGTGCGAATCGCCGCCTGCGGCGGAATCTTGCACTGGTCTTCAAGCGACGGCACATGCGTGCACTTACCGTTCTCAGCCGAAAATTGCCAGCCGTGATACGGGCACGCGATGTTCTCGCCGTGCACCTTGCCGAGCGCGAAATTCGCGCCCCGATGCGGGCAGCGCGCGTCCTGCACGACCGCCCGGCCGGATTCGGTGCGATAAACCACCAACCGCTGGCCGAGCAGCGTCGCGCTCTGCGGGGTGCTCAGATCGACGGCGCGCGCGACCGGAAACCACTGGCGGCGCATCGCCTGTTCAGCCTGAGTACGAAGAGGAAATTGCTGGGACATATGAACCTCGATACCTTTGTGTTAGCCCGCTTTACTGCGTCACTTAACGGCGTCACTTGACGCGTCACATCTTTTCAACGACTACGCGCTTCAAATCCCGACTAGCAGCGCCCCGCCGTTCACGGGAATCGTCTGACCGGCGATGAACGCAGCCTCGTCCGATGCCAGGAAAGCGACCGTACTGGCGATCTCTTCCGGATGCGCGAGACGTCCGAGCGGAATCGATGCCTGTTCACCGGCGATATATTCGTCCGGCACCATCCGCGTGAGGATCGCGCCGGGCGTGATCGCGTTGACGAGAATGCCGTCCTTGACGAATTCCTTCGCCATGGTTTTCATCAGACCGAGTTGCGCGGCCTTGCCGACCATGTAGCCGTACGAATGCCCTTCCGGCACCTGGCCCCACTGCGAGTTGATGAAGATGACGCGCGGTGCGCGGCTCTTGCGCAGATACGGCAACGCGGCCCGCGTGAGGAACATCGGCGCGTGCACATTGATCGCAAGCAGCTGGTCGAAATTGGCGTCGTCGGTGTCTTCGAGACCGGTCAGCGAGTACATCATCCCGGCGTTATGCACGAGGATGTCGATGCCGCCCAGTTGTTCGGCCACGTGTTTCACCGCACGCCCGGCAGCTTCGCGCTGCGTGATGTCGGCCGCCAGCGCGATTGCCCGGCCCCCTGCCGCTTCGATTTCGGCCGCCGTGCTTTGCGCTACCTCCGAATCGATATCGACGATCGCCACGGCCGCGCCACGCGAGGCCAGCAGGCGCGCGTGTGCGCGCCCCGCGCCGCGGCCACCGCCGGTCACCAGCGCCACACGTCCAGCCAGTCTCCCTGCGTCGGCTGCCAGCGCCAATACGGCTTCGGGTGCCTGACACGCGACGCTACGCTGAGTTGTTTGAGTCATAACGAAAAACTCCAATACGGTTGAAACTTAGGCAACGATCTTGTGCGGCTCAGTCACGTAAAGCATGTTGCCGTCCGGGTCGAACATCGGGCGATAGCGGTAATGCGTGCCGTTGGGGTGTTGCCATTCGATCGGCTGTTGCGTGACCCATTGCACCTTGCCGTCGAGAAACACAATGGCGTCGTCGAGGCTTTCCACTTCGAACGCAAATGAATCGAAGCCCGGCTTGTCCTTCAGATTCACTGCCGTGCGGCGCTCCACCGGTGTCTCGTCTTCCGTGCGAAAGAGATAGAGCGTGACGTTGCCCATCTCGATCGCTGCCCACTGTTCTTCCGGCTGATACGGCAGGAAAAAATCGAGGCCGAGCGTGCCGTGATAGAAATCGACAAGACGCTGGACGTTCGGCGTCAGAATGTCCATGTTGTCGAGGCGTTTGAGCTTGAGCATGATGTGTGTCCTTGTTTCGAAGTGAAAAATCAGGCTGCCGCAAGGAGGCGCACGTGGCCGCACGGTCCGCCGCATAGCGCTTCGAGCGTGCCGTTGGCGACGTCGATGACGATGGTGGCGAGCGTCGCGTACTGGCCGCTTGACGGTTGCATGCTGTCTGGATGGCAACACACCGCGCCTGTGGTGCCGAGATGGTTGTTCATCGCGCCGAGCACGTGCAGCGCGTTCAGGTCTGGACGGTTCGAGAGACGCCGCGTCAGCAGGTCGTAGCGCACCAGCGTGTCGGGGTATTGACGCGGCTCGGTGTCGCCCTCGCGTGCCGGCGAAGAGACAAAGTGGTTTGTGTGCACCAGCAGGCCGTCGGCATTCGGAAATACGAGCCCCGGGCCGCCCGGATGCAATTCGACCGATACGGCCGTGCTGCTGTTGTCGGCCGCCGCGATCACCGTCAGCGAAGAAGAGGCGGATACCCGCGCCGACGAAAGCAGTTGCAGCGCTTCGTTGATATCGCTGCAGCTATCGAGCATCCAGCGTGAAGCGACATGCACCGGCACACCGATCTCCCGGCCGTCGCGCTGATGATGCAGGATGTTAAAATGCACTCCGATGCCCCGGCTATTCACGCCCGCTTTGCCAACGATGCCAAACTCGGTCACCGTTGTCGTCACGCTGCCGTCCGCATGCGGGATTTCCCACGTGAGCCACTGATCGGCAAAATCGGTGTACCAGTCCCACGTTTGCACCGCTACTGGATGCGCGCTATTCGCATCCACCCGCACAACGGTCGAACATTCTCCGCGCAACGAGGCGCCGAGTGCCGCAAGAATTTCGGTCCGAGCATTGATCGCGCCGAGCAGGCACGCGTCGATCTGCGCGCCTTCGGCCATGCCGAGAATCTCGGCTTGCAGTGGCGGCGCAAATTCCGCGATCCGCACCAACGCCTCTGCGCCCATATCACGCATGTCGAACGGTCGCAATGCCACGCGCTCGAACAGCGCGCGATATTGCTCGACGCCCGCGCGAATCCGTTGCGCGTGACGCTCGCCGAATTCGCGGCCACGCGCCGCCGGCTCTGTCTGCGTAGAACGAAAAACGAGGCTCATGCGGCCTCCTTGCGCAGTTGCGGCGCAACCCGTTCGGCCACCGCATCGAGGCGTGCGAACCACACGTCGCCATCGGCCACGAGACGCTCTACAAACCGTTCCAGTTGATCGAAGCGTGCGCCGCGCCCGATCACTTCCGGATGCATCGTGAAGGTCGTATGGCGGCTATCGCGGCGCGCTGATTCATATTCGGCGAGCCACGTATCGACCAGCGTGCGGGGATGAGTGAAGTTGCCGCCGTTATCGATCGTCCAGCCGAACATCGGATAGTCGTCGAGCGACCAGTGCACCGGCAGTTCGAGAATCGAATGACCTTGCCAGTGCTCGTAGTAGGGACGGTCGTCGCCCATGCAGCTCGAGTCGTACGCGAAGCCGTTTGCGAGCATCATGTCGAAGGTTTCGGGCGTGAGCTCCCACGACGACGAGCGATAACCCACCGGCTTCGGCGCGCCCACTTTCTGCAGCGCGTCGAGACCGAGTTGCATCTCTTCGGCTTGCGCATCGGCGGAAACCTTGTCGCTACGTAGATGCATATGGCCGTGATGGCCGATTTCGTGACCATCTTTCAGCAGTAGCTCAACGAGGCCGGGATGCTGAAGCGCCGTATAGCCGGGCACGAAAAACGTCGCGGGAATGCGATGGCGACGCAGCAGTTCGAGAATGCGCGGCACACCGCGCACCACGCCGAAGCGGCCTTCGGACAGGCTCGTCAGACGCCGTGCGTAAGCGGGGCTTTCACCCAGATAGCCAGCTTCGGCATCGACATCGAACGTCAATGACACGGCAGTCGACTTCGTATTGGGCCACTTGAGAGTGGCGGAGAGATCAGTCGTCATCGGTTTAACTCGCGCATGGAAAGTGAAATCGGAAACGGTCTTCCCTTACGCCGCGCGTGACGGTACGAACCGTCGCGCTGCGACAAGGTTTTCAGAAGACTGGTTAAAGGGTTGTCTGGAACGAAAGAAGCTCAGGACATTTAGGTAATCACGGTCAGCTTCGCCGAAATCCACACGACCGCCACGGCTGCGGCGAGCGCAAGATAAGGCAGGATGCCGGCGCGCGGATGCTTCAGCTCGATGTCGCGCCGCATCGATTCGGGAAACACGCCCTTGTCCTGGATGTAATGACGGTAGAAGAACACCGGCACGATCAGCACCATCGCAATCAAGCCATTGCGCAGCGTGTTCTCGCCCTGGAAATTCGCGCCCGCGCCGACGAAAGCGAGATCCGCGAAACCGCACAGCGCGCCGAGACCGAGCAACCAGTTGCGGCAACGATACGGGCGCGGCCACTCGGCACGATCGAGCCGGTGGATCCAGCCCGATTGCAGATTCAGGAACACGAAGATCATGTAGCAGACATTCGACAGCGACAGCACCGTCATGTAGTCGGACATCAACAGCAGAACCAGGTTGAAAACGAGGTCTGTCCACATCGCCCGGGTCGGCGCGCCGTGTTCGTTCACGTGCGACAGATACTTCGGCAACCAGCCGTCCACCGATGCCTGATACAGCGTGCGCGACGAACCCATCATCGAGGTCATCACCAGCAACAGGATCGACAACACCATCATCGCGATGATCACGTTAAACACGACCGCTCCGCCATGCACGAAGTCAGCCATCACCGCGCCCACGCCGGAACCGTCAACCACGCTTGGAGCAAGCATGCCCTGCAAGCCCAGCACCCCTTGAAAAGCGATCGGCACGACGATAAACATGAATAGGCACAAGAGACCCGACGAAAAGATCGCCTTGTAGGTGTCCTTCTGCGGATCGCGGAATTCGCGGGTGTAGCACACGGCCGTTTCGAACGCGAAGGTCGACCAGCACGCAAGGAACATTGCGCCCATCGCGGTGCTCACGCCCGCCGCGTTCCAGTGGCCCATCACCGCGGCGCCGGAGGCGTCGTGCGTCAATGGCAGCAGCGGCAGGAAGTGCGTGGACGGCATGTCGCCCGTAATCAATGGCACCAGCGATACCACCAACAGCGGCGCGAGCGACGCAATCCCAAGGATGCGCTGCGTTTTCGCCGCGGTCGACACACCTGAATGCTGCAGCTTGAACGCGATCAGCAGGAACGCCAGCGCCAGCACGAAGGTCGCGTTGATACGCAGCGTCAGGCCCTTCGTGATGAAACCGAGATCGAGGAGCGTCAGGTGCCACGTATTGACGATCGAGTTGGCCGGGAACAGGCAACTGAGCATGTACCCCGCGGCAAGACTGGTGCCTAGCGCCAGCATCGGCGACCAGGCGATCCAGTTACACCACACTGAAACGGGTGCAACGAATTTGCTGTAGCGCACCCAGCCGAGCGCGCCGTACACCGATGCGCCGCCCGATTTGTGCGGATACAGGCCGGAAATCTCCGCATATGTGAAGCATTGCGCAAAACCGATCAGGATCGCCACGATCCAGATGAACCAGGCGGGCTGGCCAATAGTGGCGGCCACGCCGCCGATCGTGAACAGCACGCCCACGGGTACGCCGCTGGTCACCCAGAAAGCGTCCTTCCATGTCAGGTCGCGCTGCAGTTCGTGGTGATCGGCCACGCTGGCTCCGGTTGATGATGCGCCGCGGGCGGCCTCCTGCGTCGGCAGGATGTCTTCGTGCACGTTCATCATCGCTCTCCTTGGCGCAGCGTGGTTGCCGCGCATTGGGCCAGGACCTGTGGCGCGTGATCTGAAAACAAGGCAGTCGGTACGTCGTGCGGCAACGCCGCCCCGTCCTGCCATCGAACTGCTGATGCGGCTGCCGCGCGTGACGCGCAGTCGAAAATGGTCTGCATGGATCTCACTCTCATCTCGGGGTTGCACGGCTAGCTCGCGATGAGTGAATCCTAAGCATACAAATTGCGCATGTGTATACTTTTTTACCCTTATATCGACGCAATGCGCAGTTTGCAAAACGTAATACTTATCTTTGCGCAAATAGCGTGCGTGATGCACCGGGGTCGTGCTTCAGAGCGGATGCGAGGCAGACGCGGGTGCGCGCAAGCCGGCACCAGCGCTGGCGAGGCTCAGAGAAGAAACGGGGAAGGGGAGAGTGAGACTGACGGACGCAAAAACAGGGTTGCGATGCGCCAGATTGAGGCGAGCGAACTTCGCTTTGCGCAAAATGTAACAGCTCTACTTGCGCACACTTACTTCGCGCACCCTGCGCGCACCGCGCTGCCCACGCGCCGCAAACGCGCGTCGGGCAGGAGGTTGCAGGCAAGACAGATAACGTTCAGTCCTCCTGGCTTTCCGCCTCGGCCGGCGGAATCGTGAAGCGGATCTTGTGCACCTTGATCTCGTGCATCATCCGCACCTCGTGCACGCCGGGCAGCGCGCGCACCTTTTGCTGCAAGGCAAAGAGACCTTCGTCGTCGCGGCATAGCACCTGCACGCACAGATCGGCGCCGCCCAGCGTGGTGGACAGATAACTCACCTCGGACCAGCGGCCAAGGTTGTCGACCGTGCGCTCGTGCTCTTGCGGTGAGACATCGACAAAGAACAGCGCCAACCTCGCCTGACCGAGCTTCGACGGATTCGTGAACGCCAGAATTTGCAGGATGCCCTGTTCCTGCAATCGCTTGACGCGCGTGCGCACTGTGGCTTCGGGCACGTTGACGTTGCGGGCGATCTCGCGAAACGGCCGCCGCCCGTCTTCCTGAAGTTCTCGGACAATCTGAAAGTCCAGTGGATCGAGTGTCGAAGTCGGCATCGTTCGATTATTTTCCTGACAGTGAGTTGATGGGCAAAGGCCGGCCGATGAAAGCGCTGAACCATTGCGGTCAAAGGGCAGAAGGCTAGCAAACTCTGCCTGCGCACCGATTGAGGCCAATGTCGCAATCCCGAGACACGTGGAAATCGACCCGCATCAAACTTTGCGCAAAAATTCATCAATATTTTAACGCATTGCAATTCAAGTGGTGCCGTAGTAGATTGAATGCGCAATGCGGACCGGGCAAAGCGGTCGCGCGGACTTCGCCCCGCCGTCCCGCGACAATGCGCAACACTCGCCGCAGCCGGTTACGCATTGCGCAGATTATGTCGCACCCGCGCTGCTTGCGGCTCCTTAAAGCAGACGCAGCCTGAATGTCGAACCGAACTGCCATGAAACCTGCCCTACCGTCATTACGCCGCAACCGCCACGCCGATGTGGCGTGCGTGCGTACGCGTCTCGACGCGACGCGGCTCAATCCGTTGCTAAACGTGATCCTTGCGTTCTGGGCGATCTGGCATTGCCGTCACGCGCGCCCTCCGCTGCGCCTCTCTTTCCCGGCTCGTTCGAGCTGAACTTCGTGCCGCGTTTTCGCGCGGCGCGCCCCACTTTCAGTTCTTCCGCCTATTCGCGGAGGACCTCGCACGCGCTCATGCGCAAAGAGAGAACCAACATGCAATTCGCCCCCGAACAGGAAGCCTTGACCTTCCTCGACAATAATCCCGACATCGATCTGATCGAGCTGTTCATCGTCGACGCTGCCGGCGTGCCGCGCGGCAAGCTGCTCCACCGCGAGGAACTGCTCGCGGTGTACCGCAGCGGCCGGCCGCTGCCGAGCGCCATCATGAACCTGACCATCAACGGCGACGACACTGAGGACAGCGGTCTCGTATGGGACGTTGGCGATATCGATTGCCGCGCGTATCCGCTGCCCGGCAGCCTAGTGCGTCTGCCGTGGCGCAAGATGCCAACCGCCGCCGTGCAGGTTCAGATGCATCCCGAAGAAGGCCTGCCCGCGGGCGTCGCCGATCCGCGGCAACTGCTCGCGCGCATCGTCGACGATCTGAAGGCCGACGGTTTCCATCCCGTGATGGCGTGCGAACTCGAGTTCTATCTGCTCGATGCGAAGCGCGATAGGCAAGGCCGTCCGCAACCGGCGCTCGATACCGACGGCGACCGTCCGCGCACAACCCAGGTGTACGGCCTGCGCGAACTCGAACAGATCGAGCCGTTCCTGAAGGACCTCTACGACGCCTGCCGCGACCAGCAGATTCCGGTGCGCACCGCGATTTCCGAATACGCGCCCGGACAGGTCGAAATCACGCTCGAACACGGCCCCGCGCTCGAAGCGATGGACCACGCGGTGCGCTACAAGCGCATCGTCAAGGGTGTCGCCAACGCGCACGGCATGAACGCGTGCTTCATGGCAAAACCGTTCGCGGACATCGCCGGTTCGGGCATGCACATGCACGTAAGCCTCGCCAACGAAGTGGGCGACAACCTGTTTGCTTCCGAAGACAAAGCCGGCACGCCGCTCCTGCGCCAGGCGGTCGGTGGCATGCTGCACGGCCTGCTCGACTCGATGCTGATGTTCTGCCCGAACGCGAACTCGTATCGCCGTTTCCAGGAGAACAGCTACGCGCCCTTCACACCAACGTGGGGCGTGGATAACCGCACCGTCAGCCTGCGCGTGCCGGGCGGCCCGGCACTGAGCCGGCACGTCGAGCATCGCGTGTGCGGCGCCGACGCGAATCCGTATCTCGCGGCGGCGGCGATTCTCGCAGCGTCGCATCATGGCATTCGTGAACGGCTCGATCCGGGCGCGCCGGTCGAGGGCAACGGCTACGCGCAAGCCACCACGCTGCTGCCGACAGACTGGCTCAGCGCGCTGAACTCGCTCGAACGCTCGGACTGGGCAAAGGACGTGTTCGGCGCAAAATTCCTCAAGGTGTTCCTCGCGATCAAGCGCGCCGAGTACCGGCAATTCATGGGCGAAGTCGGTGAACAGGACTGGCGCTGGTATCTGAATCAGGCCTGATCCTCACTCAAAAGGGAATCCCTCATGAATGCTGCACATCCATTGAACACGGCCGCGCCCGAGCGCAGCCTCTCTTACTACGCCGCGACGATCCAGCGCGAGACCGACTACCCGCCGCTCGAAGGCGAACAGAACGTCGACGTCGCGATCATTGGTGGAGGCTTTACCGGCGTTGCCAGCGCGGTCGAGTTGGCCGAGCGCGGCCTGAAAGTCGCGATCGTCGAGACCAATAAGATCGGCTGGGGCGCGAGCGGGCGCAACGGCGGCCAGATCACTGGCAGCCTGTCCGGCGACGCCGCGATGCGCAAGCAGATGCGGGCGACGCTCGGCAACGACGTCGACGACTTCATCTGGCATTTGCGCTGGCGCGGCCACGAGATCATCGAATCGCGCGTACAGAAGTACGGCATTGCTTGCGATCTGAAGCACGGCCATCTGCACGCGGCGATGAAGCCGGCGCATCTGCACGAGTTGCAGGAGAGTTTCGACGAAGCGCAACGACGTGGCATGAGCGCTTCGGTCGAACTCCTCGATCGCGCAGGCGTGAAGGCGCATCTGGACACCGATCTGTATCTGGCCGGGCTGAAAAACACGCGCAACATGCACGTGCATCCGCTCAACCTGTGCATCGGCGAGGCACGCGCGGCAGAAAGCCTCGGCGCACTGATCTACGAGCACTCCGAAGTGCTCGACATCGCGCACGGCGCGAAGCCCGCGGTCGTGACCTCACGTGGCCGCATCAACGCGAAGCAGGTCCTGCTCGCGGGCGACGTCTATCACAAGCTCGAAAAGAATCAGCTCGACGGCAAGATTTTTCCGGCGATGGGCGGCATCATCACAACCGAGCCGCTCGGCGAACTGGCGCGAGAGATCAACCCGCAGGATCTGGCCGTGTACGACTGCCGCTTCGTACTCGACTACTACCGGATGACCGCCGACGGCCGCCTGCTGTTCGGCGGCGGCGCAAATTATTCGGGGCGTGACTCGCGCGACGTGGCCGCCGAATTGCGCCCTTGCATTGAGCGAACTTTCCCGCGGCTGAAGGGCGTGAAAATCGACTTCGAGTGGACCTGCGCGATGGGGATTGTGGTCAACCGGATTCCGCAGTTGGGCAAGTTGTCGGATAACGTCTGGTATTGCCAGGGTTACTCAGGCCATGGCGTGGCGACCAGCCACATCATGGGCGAGATCCTGGCCGAAGCGATCACCGGCACACTCGGACAGTTCGACACGTTTGCCGCATGCCGGCATATCCGGGTACCGATGGGGCACCTGATCGGCAATCCGTTACTTGCGGCGGGTATGTGGTACTACCAGATGCTGGAACAACTGCGCTAATTCCCAGGAGCGCCGCATGCACATTGCCGCAACAGAAAAACTGCAGTGCAAGCAGCGCTGGGTCGTCAACGTGCGGCTCGGCCATCGCAAACACGTCGATCTCGATAATCATGCCTGGATAAGCAAGCACTGGTTGAGGCACATCGGGACGCGGCGCAGCGAAAAGCGATGAGCGCACGTTCGGATTCACGCCGAGTTCGTCGACGCCCCTGCGGCCTTCGTACATCGTGGTGAGCTTGCAGACATCGGCGTAGACCGCTTCCAGTTCGCGCAGGATGATGACGATATGCAGCATCGCCTGATGCGCCTGCGGTTTCATCTCACCTGGGCTGACGTCACACCCCGGCTTGTCGAGCGACACCTGTCAATTCATACGATTTGCTTCTGATTTTGCGGCTCGCGAATACGCCGACGCAATAACATTGCTCCGCCTGCAGCGCGGCGCCTTTTTCAGTAGGCCCACTATGGCCATCGTCGAATACAGTGAGCGATCCGAACCACTCACGAGGAGTAGTCTCCGACTGCTATACCTTCGATAGGAGCCGTTCGCCCCCCACCGGTTACCGTCCGTTGGCCGAACCCGGAAGATCGGCCCTCCCCGTATTCATTTTTCTTCGCGACCGCTGTAGGTTCTACGCGCGTTGGATACCGCCAGAAACAGATGATGTGATCATCGCAACAGCACCTGCCGCGTCGCGGGCTAGATGCGCGGAAAACGGTATTCCTCGAAAAAATGACCGATTCCCATGGGCAGGTGGAGCAGCCGCGCGTGATATTCCACATCCGCGTTGCGCCGGACGATCAGATCGACATTGCTATCGATCTGCAAAGTATCTTCTGTTGTCACGTGATTCGGCCCATAGTCGGACCGTGTTTCTTCAGGTGCGAAAGAAAGGTGCATCACACCACTATTGCAAGTGAAACGCCGCGCTTTCATGGGGACTGTTAAAAAGCGTGGGGTTTTCGGCAGCGCTAGCATTGAACCTCGCCAGTACCTACGTCGAGGTCCGCAATGAAAATCGTCGTTCGCATCGAACTGATTACCGACTGGGGTGATGTAAATACGATCGAGGTGGGCCGCATCGACAGGCCAAGCCAAACGCTCGATCCCGAATCTGTAGGGCTGTCATTGGCGGATGGAAAGCAACTGCTGCATAACCTGCAACAGGCGGTGATCCCAGCCCAGGCGCACGAAATTTGCGCCTTACGGCGCATCTGTCGACGATGTCATCGGTGGACGGCGCTAAAGGACTACCGACAACGCAAAGTCGATACCGTGTTTGGTGCCGTCAGCTTCCGCAGCCCACGCATTGCGTCGTGCGCCTGTGAGCCGCCCTGGTATCTGGAAACAGCGTTCTGCCCGCTATGGCCGATCATACCGGAGCGCGCAACGCCCGAGCTGTTGGCCCTGCAGGCGAAACTCGCAGCGCAAATGTCCTATCGACGCGTGGTCGAGACAATGCGCGAATTCCTCCCGGTTAGTGAGAAGATCAATCATGTGACGGTGCGAAACAGGACCTTGCGGGTTGGCACGCGCATTGACGCCATTGAATTGCCGGGCCCGCAACCGCGGAACCCCACTATCGAATGGACCCTGGCGATCGACGGAGGGTTCGTCCGGGGTCGGGGCAAGGCAGAAACCAGGAGCTTCGAAATTCTCACCGGACGTCTTGCCGTGCCGGGGGAGAAGCCGCGCGTCTTCGCGTGTGTGCGAAGCGAGTTGCCGGATCTGGCCCAACGGCTCGCGTCGCTTGTCCAGACGCGCGCGGGGGCCGCTCACCCACGACTCTCGGTGATCACAGACGGTGCCAACGGGACCCAGAGCATCTTTCGCCAGCTCCCGTTTAGCGCCACGCCGATCCTTGACTGGTTTCACATCTCGATGCGGGTGCGGTATCTCGAGCAGATCGTCAGGGGTCTGCTGCCACGGTTAGAGACCGAGCAGTACACGAAGAAAGCGCTGCAAACTTACGTCAACAGATTACGCTGGTGCTTCTGGCATGCGAACGCCGCAAAAGCGGAGCAACGGATGCGACAGATCTCGCTGCTCTGTCGTATCGTTGTGCCACAGACGCAGCGATTCACGCGGAGCCTCGAGCAACTCGGCTATCGCCTCGGCGAGTTGTTCGCTTACCTGGAAAGCAACCACGGCTCGACGATCGCCTACGGGAAGCACTATCGTGAGCACAAGCCGATTTCGACGGCTATGGCGGAATCGGCGGTGAACCAGGTGATCAGCGCACGCATGTGCAAGCGCCAGCACATGCGCTGGACGCCACGTGGCGCCCATCTGCTTGCCCAGGTGCGATGCGCGGTGATCAATGGTGATCTGGTAACCAGGCTTGCGGCCTATCGAGCACGTATTGACGAAGTACCAGAGGACGTGACCCGTTTTCTCGAGTTCCTGCAGCGGGCGGCAGAAGCGGAACCCCACGCTTTTTAACAGTCCCTTTGCCTACGGGACGACTTTAAGTCAATTTCCCGGTCAACTTTGTGTCGTTTGACACAGCCCGCGCCGGCGACTGCGACTGACCTGGCACCCCGCATCCGGTATCTGTTCCGTCTGATTCCGAAGGGCGAACGCCGGAATGTCCGCCATGACTACTTCATCGGCACGGAAACCATCCGGCTGGTTGCCCGGTCGCGCAGACCCTCGCTGAACACTACGCGCTCCCTGCAGGGTGCCCGTTACCTGTGATCCCCTTCGCGCCTGGACATCGTCGCGCACACCGGTTCGGCGCCGAACCGTACCTGTTCCAGTTCGAACACCGGCATCTGTCCGCGGTTGCGATCAGCGCGTGCGTGCGTTTCTGAGATTGACCCGGTTCGACGGACGCACCGGGTTCAAACGTCTGCTCGACGACCGATCGTTTCCATTCCAGTGGATGCCGTCGGTTCTGGCGCCTCGCGGCTAACTCGACTGTCTGAGTCACTGTGTCCATTCTCGCTGTTTGTGGACAGAGTCGATCACTCGTGTCCGTCGCAGCCGATGATTGCATCTTCTACGCAAGACGGGGAACGGTACAAATCAAATGCTTACGCAACGTCGCGCGCGCACGCTCGATCTAGCCCGCCGCGCCGTCGCCGCGCTGGAGCGTGAGCACCGGCCGGTCACCATCGCCACTATCGTGGCCGCATCCTGCGAGCTCGACCCGGAAGGACACGGTATCAGTCACAGCGCGCTGCTCAACAACGCGAATGCGCGAGAACTGTATGAACAACACCGCGACTGGCGCCCGCAGCGACCACGTTCACGCTCGCCATCATCGTCGGGCCCAGAGATGCCGTCACCGACCAAACTCGACCGGGATCCGCGCACAACACGGCAGCGTCTTGCCCGGCTAACCAAGTCCGATCTGATTGAACGCCTGCTCATCGCAGAACGTGCCTACGCGGCTCTCTACCGGTGCTCGATGAAACTGCAGGCGCGTGAGCTTCAGGAGGAATGGAATGCCCTGCAGGCCCAGAAGTTATCCACAGTTTCGCGGGACATCCAGATTACCCACGTCTCACCCCATCAGACTTTGACCGCCTCTCGATGTATGCTTAAGGCAGCATTTCCTCGAACTCCGGCACGACCCTGAACAGATCGCCCACCAGACCGTAATCGGCAACGCTGAAAATCGGCGCTTCCGCATCCTTGTTGATCGCAACGATGACCTTCGAGTCTTTCATACCGGCCAGATGCTGGATCGCACCCGAGATACCCACTGCAATGTACAGCTGGGGCGCGACGATCTTGCCGGTCTGGCCGACCTGATTAGTCGTTCGGCACGAAACCCGCGTCGACCGCTGCGCGCGATGCGCCCAGCGCTGCGTTCAGCTTGTCGGCCAGCGGTTCCAGAACCTTGGTGTAGTTTTCGCCGTTACCCAGACCGCGGCCGCCCGAGACGATGATCTTCGCCGAGGTCAGTTCCGGACGGTCCAGCTTCGTCACTTCACGGCTCACGAATTGCGAGAGGCCCGTGTCGGCTGCCGCTTCGATC
>NZ_DASRSY010000328.1:0-38855 GCF_035656215.1 Paraburkholderia sp. | reverse complement strand
GTCGGTGTCGGTGTCGGTGTCGGCGTCGGTGTCGGCGTCGGTGTCGGTGCTGGCGTGGGTACTGGCGCTGGCGTCGGGGCCGGTGTAGGCGCCGGGGCCGGAACAGGCGCAGGCGGCAAGCTCGAACGCAAATACCAATTGCTTTGCGTGCCCGCAGTCACCCCGCCTTGATACAGCGCGTAGGTATAAGCGCCAGCGCTAATGTTATTACCCTGCGCGAAAGCGCCGCCCGCGGTCGTGCCGCCGTTGGCCGCCTGCACCACCTGAATCCCATTGCCGACAGTAAGGCCACCCGTCCCGCCGACATTGGTAATGCCGAGCGTTGTTGTTCCGCTCGCCCGGCCACCGCTAATCACGATCTTGTCGGACGGCGAATTGTCTGCACCCAGTTGCGTGTTAAGCGCAGCCGTCGCATTCTGTCCCGTGTAGTTCCCCGCGACGGTCAGCGTATTGCCCACGCCACTGCCCGCAATCTGCGCGAGTCCCGCGTTGACCACGTTGCCGTTCACCGTGAAGTTGCCGTTCGGCCCGCTGGCAAAAGCAGCCATCGCATTGGCGACACTGAGCGTGCCTGCGTTATTGAGGTCGCCGGTGACGCTGCCGTAGCCACCGAGCGTCGCGCCGGCAGCAACGCTGACCGTCCCACCACCGCCGAGCGCCGCGCTCGGGGTCGATGCATCGCCCACCGCGAGCGTGCCCGCGCCAACCGTCGTGCCACCGCTGTAGGTGTTCGCGCCGTCAAGCAGCAATGTGCCCGCGCCAGCCTTGGTCAACGCGCCCGTACCCGTGATGTTCTGCGTAATGGTCGACTGGAAGCCCTGTGTGTCGATCGTGCCGCCGCCCGCTGCGATCGCGATCGGCCGCGTGCCTGCCAGATTGAAGCTCGCGCCGAGTTGAAGCGTGCCGCCGTTGAACGTTACGGCGCCAGTCGTCGCGCCGAGCACGTTATCCGCCGATGCCGACAGCACACCTTGCGTGAGCACCGTACCACCCGAATAGGTATTCCCACGGGCTGCCGCTGGCGCGAGCGTCAACGTGCCGGCGCCGTCCTTTTCCACTGAACCGGTCCCCGTGACGAGACCCGCGTAGATACCGTCGACCGTCTGCGTGAATTGCACAAGGCCGTTGTCGGTAACGGTCGGTGGCAAGCTCTGCGCGGGTGCCTGAAGCACACCGGCCGGATCGACGATCACCTTGCCGGTGTACTGCGAGTTGTTGCCATTCAACACGAGCGTGCCTTGCTGCACCTCGGCGACCGTCACACCGACGATCGAGCCAGTGAGCGTCCAGGTGCCGCTGTCCTGCTTATAGAGGCTCTGAAAATTCTTGATGCTGCCCGGCAACGATGCCGTCCCGGTGCCGTTAAGCGTGATCACATTGTTGCCGCCACCGCCGTCGAAATTGCCGGTGATGACGGAACCGGTGTACAGGTGCAACGAATCGCTGCCGCCGGCGAAAACCAGATTGCCGATCACCTGGCCGCGGTTTGTGAAATCAACCGAGCCGTTCCCGCTTGCGCCAATCACATTGTTCGGCGCCTGAATGATGCCTGTCGCGTTATTGATGACGGTGTTCAGCCCTGACGTGTTCTGAAACCAGATCGCCGCCGAATTGACCCCGCGGATCGTGCCGTTGTTGGTGATCGTATTACCGCTGCCTTCCGGATTGACCGCTTCGGCTTGCCCCTGGGTGCCCGACGAAATGACTGTAGCGCCCTGCTGCACCGTCAGCGTGCTGTTGTTGCGGAAGTCGATCGTGTTCGCGCCTGTGCTGTACAAGCCATTGTTCGTCTTTGCCGTGTTCTTGACCAAAGCGCCGCTTGATACGGTGATATTGGCGTTGTCGGACACGGCAATCGCCGTTGCGTCGCCGACCACCACCTGGGCATTCGGCCCAATCGTGACGGTCGCGCCGGATGGGTTCGCCGGACCGGTGCCGATAGTAGTCGTCCACGGGGACGGCGCGGTGGTATCGCAAGTGGTCGTATTGCCGGCGCTGGTGCAGTTCGCAAGCGCCGAAAGCGGCAAGCAGGCGATGACGGCGGAAACCGCCATCGTCGTCGCAGGAAACGGCAATCCGCGGCACCGGCGCAAACTGACGGCAACCGCGTTAGCGGGCCATGTGTTGACGTGATCGGAAGGAGGTTCGGCGTGCCGCACTATCCATAGACATCGCATTGCGCTGAAGTCGTCTTCTGATCGCACCTCTCCCTCCGGGTCGCTGGAACGCACATTGTTTCAACACGATTGCTTACCAGATATTACGAACGGGAGATTAAACAGCAGATATTACTTTGTCCTTTCTTGTCGTTTTTCTGCGAAATTAATGGAAAATTAGTGATTGAAAAATAGCGGCGAAAGCGCTTCTGACCACCGTCATAAAGCGGATTCATCTGTCAAAACAACATGATTTGATCCCAGATATCGGGACACATTTTCAATTTAAATAATCGCTATTGTTTAACGAATAGACTTGCATTTGAAAATGATAATCAGTTGATTCGAAAATCAAGTAATAGTTGCGAATTCCACAGCAGCCTGCCGGTCACATATTCCGCTTATCGAGCCTGCGCCAACGCATTCAAATTGCCTTCGCCAAAACCGTGATGCCCTTGCCGCTGCACGATCTCAAAGAAGATCTCGCCGGCGCCACGTCGCACAAAGGTCTGAAAGAACAGCAGTGGCACGCCATCAGCGCCGATCTCGCCATCCACCAGAACATACGTGCGCTTGAGCCGCTCGACATCGAGCCCATGACCCGGCAAGCGCGCATCGAGTTGCGCGTAATAACGCGGCGGCGGTTGGACGAATTCGACGCCGTTCGCCAGTAGTTGCTCGACGCACGCAAAGATGTCGTCGGTGGCGAGAGCGATGTGCTGAACGCCCTCACCCGGATGATCCGGCAGATATTCGTGCATCAGATTCGTGCGGCGCGTGCCTTCTTCATACAAAGGCACCCGAATCGCGCCGCACGGCGACACCATCACGCGCGATTCCGCCGACACGTGCCAGTTCGCGTGCAGCTCGTGAATCTCACGGAAATTGAGCAGGTCGCGATAGAAGTCGAGCCATTCCTGCATCCGGCCCTCACCGACCGTTTGCGTCAGATGATCGACCGCGACGAGGCCGGTGCCCACGTGACTCAGATCGGCTTGTGCGGTATCGATCTCGATCGGGCGAAAATCAATGTCGAAGATGGAGATGTCGCCAAGGCCGCCGCGCTGACCACCACGGCCGCGCCAACGGTCGACGAAATAGATGTGCGAGTCGCCAATACCCTGGATCGCCGGAATCAGCAGTTCACCCGCACCGAGGCATTCGCCTTCGAACGCCCATGCGCCAAGTTCGATTGCGCGGTCAAAGGCGCGCTGCGCGTTGGCCACTCGAATGCCGATCGCGCAAATGCCCGCGCCGTATTCCTCGGCGTAGCGCTCGGCGAACGAATCCGGCTCGGCATTGATCAGGAAATGCATCTCGCCCTGACGATACAGCGTAACGTCTTTACTGATATGGCGCGCAATCGCCTTGAAGCCGAGTTTCGTGAAGGTTTCGCCGAGCGCCTTCGGCTCGCGCGAGGCGAACTCCACGAATTCGAGGCCGGCGGTGCCGAGCGGATTGTGCTCAGGCGCCGACACGGCGCGCAGCGCGGCGTCTGGAGTGGGCAAGTCGCTGGGCATGACAATCTCCTTGGACAGTCTTTCGTGCACTGTCGCGAGTGTTCGTGATGTTTCTGCTGTTCGGTGCAAACCGTCAATCTTCCGCAGTGTGACACCGCATGCGTGGTGTACCGCAGCAATGCGGCCCGCGACGGCTTTCGCACCGTGTTTGTACACCGGGTAGCAGGGCCTTCGCAACCTTCATTTTGTACTGGATGGTTCACGCACGGTGAATCGGGTCGCAGTGTGGGGCTCCTGCGTCTCTCCCCACTCTCGTATCCCTTCCGGCTCCTGCACCGCTGCGCGGCATGGGTCAGATTTTGGGCATGTTGCCGCGGCTGCGTTTCGACGCGCGTTTGGCCGCCGGCTTGCCAGTGGCCGCCGCCATGCGCTGCTGCGCGACCCCGCGCACGGCATCGATGAATACCCGACCCACCGGCGACGGCTGCGTGTCCGAGCGCCGGATCAGCCCCACGGGCTCGCCGGTGCCCGCGAACGGCAAGGGCAAACGCACCAGCATGCCATGCGCCAGTTCATATTCGACAGCGCTCAGCGGCACGAACCACACCGCGTCGTTTTCGAGCGTCAACGCGCGCCCCGTCGACACCGACAGCACTTCGACAAACCCTGATAACGGCGGCACGCCCCACGCGCTCAACAGACTCTCGGCCGATTGCCGGATCAGCGTGCCGAACGGCGGGAGCACCACCGGAAAACCCTCCAGCGACGTGGCCGGCAGCCCCGCCCCCAGCGCCAGCGGATGCCCTGCACGCACCACGGCAATCAACGGCTCGCTGAAAAGCTGCTCGAAACTCAGCCCGACCATCCGTTCCGGGTCCGCCAGACGCCCGATCGCGAATTCGATCGTGCCGGCCTTCAGGCGTTCGAGCAATTCGGGGTTGGCGGCGGTGGCAAGGCGCACGATCACGCGCGGCCAAAGCGGTGCGAACAACTTCAGCACCGGCGGCACCAGCGCAGCCGCGACGGTCGGCAGAATGCCGATTTCCAGCGTGGCCGCCGCCGCCCCTTCGGCGTGCGCCAGCAAATCGACGCCCTGTCGCAACGCACTGACACAGGCGCTCGCATGCGGCATGAAGAGCTGCCCCGCGCGGGTCGGCACGGCGCCGTGGCGGCCGCGCTCGAACAACTTCACGCCGAGAATCGCTTCCAGTTCAGCGATCGTCTTGGAGACCGCGGGCTGCGTGATGGACAGGCTTTCGGCGGCCCGCTGCACACCGCCGAACTGGGCGACAGCCAGAAAGCACTGGAGATGACGGAATTTGACGCGGCTGTCCGCGAGGCTGCGTTGCATAACGACAGGTTATACGAAATGGGCGAAAACGTCATTTTTCATAACCTCTCAGGTTAGATAAAGTCGCGTCATAAAGCCGTATCACACAATTCTCGAAGGAGACACACTGATGGACGAGTCCTTTCTCACCCCGCGCGACTTCGCGTCCCACCCCGCCTACATCTATCCCGGCTACGGTTCATCGGTCAAACGCGGCCCGACGCGTCCGCTGATTCCCCTGAAAGAAAAGCTGCGCGATCAGCGCGTGCCGGTCTACGGCACCGAAGATCTCGGCGCGCTCGATCACGACCTGACGCGCAATGCGGTGCGCAACGGCGAGCCGCTTGGCGAGCGCATCATCGTGACGGGCCGTGTGCTCGACGAAGGTGGCCGTCCGGTACGCAATACGCTGGTTGAAATCTGGCAAGCGAACGCTGCCGGCCGCTATGTGCACAAAGTCGACCAGCACGACGCGCCGCTCGACCCGAACTTCCTCGGCGCGGGCCGCTGTATTACCGACAACGACGGCCGCTACCGCTTTCTGACGATCAAACCGGGCGCCTATCCTTGGGGCAATCACCCGAACGCATGGCGTCCGAACCATATTCATTTTTCGCTGTTCGGCGACCATTTCGGCTCGCGTCTCGTCACGCAGATGTACTTCCCCGGCGATCCGCTGCTGGCCTTCGACCCGATTTTCCAAGGCACGCCTGAGCACGCACGCGACCGGCTGGTTGCCAACTTCTCGCTCGATACGACGCAAGAGGCCTATGCGCTCGGCTACGACTTCGACATCGTGCTGCGCGGCCGCAACGAAACCCCGATGGAGCGCTAAGCCATGACGACCCTCAAGCAAACGCCTTCGCAAACGGTTGGACCTTACTTCGCCTACGGTCTGTGCCCGCAGCAATACGATTTCGATTTCAAAAGCATGTTCACGCCGGTTCTGGCCGACCGCGAAGCCGCCGGCGAACACATCACGATCGTCGGCCAGCTGTTCGACGGCGACGGCACGGTGATCGGCGATGCCATGCTGGAAGTGTCGCAAGTGGACGCGCAAGGCCACTATCCGCAATCACGCGAGGAAATCGTGAAGACGGGTTTCCGTGGCTTCGCCCGCGTTGGTACGGGGACAGACCCGCAGAAGCGTTTTGTCGTCGAAACCGTGAAACCCGGCCGCGCAAGTCCGGACGAAGCGCCGCATCTGAATGTGATCGTGACAATGCGCGGCATGCTGCTGCACACCTTCACGCGCATCTATTTCGAAGACGAAGCCGAGGCGAACGCACGGGATGCCGTGCTGGCAGCGGTTTCGGCGGACCGGCGTGGCACGCTGATCGCGCGTCGCGAGCCGAATACGGCCAATGTGTACCGGTTCGATATCTATATGCAGGGTAGCAAGGAAACAGTGTTTTTCGACCTGTGAGCGGATTTTCTATACTTTCACGTAGCTTTCACATACACTGAAGTTGATCCGTCTAGCGACTGGATCGCGAAACTCCGAGTAGTTAAGCCCGCCCCGCGCGGGCTTTTTTTTGGTTTTTGCGTCTGCGTGGCAACGCAGTTCACTTCAGGGAACACCGCAGCCAGCGGCTAATCCTCACCACGTCGGCGATATGATCCCGCGCGCCTGGCGCGCCCAATACGGCAATATCGACCGGCCTGCCATGCACCAGCATGCGCACCACAACGCAATGCCCTGCTTCGTTAATAAAGCCTGTCTTCTGCAGCACGATCGACCGGTCGCCTCCTCGCACCAGCGCATTCGAATTGTGATAACTCAGCCGCGCCCGGCCGCCGCCCGGCGCGACAACTTGTGCAGAGTCAGTCGAATAAGCCTTGATCAACGGATATCGGCTGGCGGCCGCAACCAGCAACGACAAATCCCGCGCCGTCGAAACATTTCGCGGCGACAACCCCGTGCCATTGACGAACGACGTATGCCGCATCCCCAGCGAACGCGCTTTCGCATTCATCGCTGCAACAAAACTCGGCCGCCCCCCAACGTAATCGCGACTGAGTGCCGCCGCAGCGCGATTCTCAGAAGACATCAGCGCAATGTGCAGCATGTCATGACGCGACAATCTCGACCCGACACCCAAGCGGGAGCCGGTGAATTTGTCGAAATCCTGATCCTGCACGGCGACGTTGAGCGGCACATTCAGGGCATGTTTTGCATCGAGCGATACCACCGCGGTCATCAGTTTGGATATCGAAGCAATCGGCAGCACTCGATCAGCCTGCTTTTCAGTGAGAACGGTACGCGTTCGCTCGTCGACGACATAGACGGCTTTGGCACGGAGCAATGCGCGCGATTTAGGCGTATAGCCGCAGCGCGCCAGTAGACGAATCGATGAATGCAAAGGTGAACGGGACGCCGCTGTGTGCTGCACACGACGATCCGCTGCCAACACCCCAGGGCGCCTCCCGCCGCGCGGCTCTCGCGCATTGCGCGCAGCCTGCCGGCGATGCTTCGTAGGGAGCTTGCTGACATGCATCGGCCGCTCTGCAGTCGTCACCTGCTTTCGCTTGTGCGCGACACGGCGCCGTGCCTTGCCGGCGGTTTGCTTTTTCGCTTTGCCCGGGGTTTTCGTTTTCGCTGTCGCTTTGGACGTGTGCCTGGTGGACGGCGTAACGTGCCGGCTCACGCGGGCGGACGGATGGCGCGCAGGCTCATGGGCCGCACCGAACGACCAGCCGATATTCAGCCACACTAAACCGAACAATACGATGTAGCGGAGCCACGCAGGAAAACGATTAGCAGAGGAAACTGAAGTCACACTTAACAACGGAAATGGTCGATGTTCTGTCCCGCGTAGATCGCGCGCGCGAGCCAATCCGGCTTATCGCCGTGACCGTCCCACGTATTGCCGAAGGCATCGCGATACATCACGGCCCGGGTCGCGGACTTGTCGGCTTCGATCGCTTCGGCGAGCGCTTCGGTCGTAATGCCGTATTCGTCCATACGTCGGCGAATCCACACGATCAGGCGCTCACGCGCATTCCCGTCGAGGTCGAACAGACGTTGTTCTTCTCGCTCTTTCATAACGTACCGGTTTCGCGGCTGATCATGCTCGCGTTCGAAAAACAAAGGCTTCGCTAAACAACGCGAAACCTATGCGTGAATCAGATGGCTTGAGTGCAAATCGAACTCACGATACCTCTCCCGATGCATGACAACTCGCATCTGGAATTCATGTCCAATAAATCCTGGATTGAGGGGAATTCGACGGCAAACGGCTCGGATCGCGCTCGTGATCGGCCCTGGTGTTCCAAGGCTGCTTCAGCGTATGGAAAGTGATTCTAGCATCCAACTTCGGCTGCTTGCAGCAACTGATTGTTTGCCTGCAACAATGAACTTTCTTGCTCATTCCGACTGCGCTCGGCACTAGCCTATTCGAATCTTGCTGGTTCTTATTGGTTCTATTCGCGCTGGTCGAAAAACAAATTCTCGCCCTCTCATGCTATGTTTCAGGGAGCCGCATCGCCGCCTTAGGAGACACACAAAAATGCCCGCCTCGACCGCCATCTTCACAATCCTGGCCGCACTGCTACTCGGTGCCATGAGCCCTGGGCCAAGCTTCGTCATTGTCGCCCGCAACGCGATCGGACTCTCCCGTAGCGACGGCCTCGCGACAGCTGCCGGCATGGGAATAGGCGGCGTGTTCTTCAGCGGCATCGCCCTGCTCGGTCTATACACGTTGCTGGCGACGGTGGAGTGGCTGTACGTCGGCTTGAAAGTAGCCGGTGGCCTTTATCTGATCTACCTTGCGTCGAAGATCTGGCGCGGTGCGGCCAAACCACTGGCGTTCGACGCAACGCAAACCGCCACCGCCAATGTGCGCAAATCCTTCTGGATCGGTTTGAGCACACAACTCAGCAATCCGAAGACAGCGGTCTACTACGGCAGCATCTTCGCGGCCCTGCTTCCGCAACATCCGCCGCTGTGGTGCTATTTTGCATTGCCCCCTGCAATCTTCGCCATTGAAGCCGGCTGGTACACCGTGGTCGCGTTGTGCTTTTCGAGCAAACGCCCGCGCGAAATCTATCTGCAGTGGAAGGCCTGGATCGATCGCGTCGCCGCGAGCGCCGTTGCCGCGCTCGGACTGCGCCTGATCCTGACGGCACATAAAGTGGGTATCTGAGGCTGAAATCCCGCTTGAGCGGCTTGTCGTGCCGCGCGGCACGGCAAGCCAGCAACGAGGGCCATATCGTCACACGCCCAAGCTGAGCAATGCAGGCTTGACAAAACAGTTACAAGATAAGTGTTGACGCTTACATGCCCCGGCGGTTACTGTGACGTCCGAAGTTCAAGAAGTTCGATTGCTGTTCATCAATGTCTCGCTCCTCAGCGGTATTCGTTGTCCTCTCCCTCCTTGACCCTTCGCGCGCTCCTCAACAGAGCAAATTCTTCTATTTTTTCCTCAAGGATTCTTCATGGATACCGGTACCGTTAAGTGGTTCAACGACAGCAAAGGCTTTGGCTTCATCACCCCGGACAAGGGCGGCGACGACCTGTTCGCGCACTTCTCCGAAATCACCGGCGACGGCTTCAAGACGCTGGCTGAAAATCAGAAGGTGAGCTTCGAAACGAAGCAAGGCCCGAAGGGTCTGCAAGCGGCTAACATCAAGCCGATGTAAGTTTGAAGGGCTCGGTGTCCGGCAACGGACATCGGGCTGCAGCGACATCCTCGCGGAGCTTTGTCTCCCACAGTTGGCGCGATCGCTTTTAGCTGCATGTGTAGTTCAGCAGCTAGCCCAAGCGCCAAACGCCTCGTTGCACCTCATTCTCCCCTCTGGCTTTAACGCCCTTTTTAGCTTTCCGACTGCGTTTGGATTCGGCGCCAATGGCTTGAATCAGCTCGTCCGCTCGACCCGTACAACGGCTCGGACGGCAGGCGCGCACTCGAACATTATTAAAATATAAAATGCAAAACAAACATATTCATCATTACAACGGCTATGCCGTCAAACCCTCGGCGCATCGCTTGCCTGACGGTAGCTTTTCATCCAACCTGTTGCTCGAACGCGCTGACAGCGCGCGTACCGAAGGGCGCTACCAGTTCTATTCGCTCGACTACTTCACGAACGAAGAACAAGCACTGCAGCACTCGGCACGCTGGGCACGCCACTGGGTCGACACGCGCGGTTAAGCGCAAGTCGAACCTGATGCGCGCGGGACCCCGCGCTTGCATCGTTCAACACCCATAGTGCGCCATGAGGCGCTCTAGACACCGCGCGCGATCTATTCGGTTCCTTCCGCCTTGATCCGCGCGCGCAGTTCGAACTTCTGAATTTTTCCCGTCGACGTCTTCGGCAATTCGCCGAAGCGCACCGCTTTTGGCAGCTTGTATCCCGCAAGAAACAGCCGGCAGTGCGCGATGATCTCTTCTGCGCTCACCTGAGCGCCTTCCTTGAGTTCGACGAAGGCGCACGGTACCTCACCCCACTTCGGATCGGCCATCGCCACCACGGCGGCAACCGACACCGCAGGGTGACGGTACAACGTGTCTTCGACCTCGATACTCGAGATGTTCTCGCCGCCTGAAATGATGATGTCCTTGCTGCGATCGCGGATGCGGATATAGCCGTCAGGCATCCGCACGCCGAGGTCCCCGGTGTGGAACCAGCCGCCGCGGAAGGTCGCTTCCGTGGCGCGCTCGTTCTTCAGATACCCTTTCATGCAAATATTGCCGCGAAACATGATCTCGCCGAGCGTTTCGCCGTCGTCAGGGACGGGCACGAGCGTGTCCGGCTCGAGCACTGCTATCGCTGCCTGCAGGTGGTAGCGCACACCTTGCCGCGCGTTCATTTCGGCGCGTGTGTTGTCGTCGAGCGCTTCCCATTCCTCCTGTTTTGCGCAGACGGCAGCCGGGCCGTAGGTCTCGGTCAGTCCATATACGTGCGTCAGATCGAAGCCGATCTCCTTCATCTTGGCGATCACCGCCGGCGCGGGTGCCGCGCCGGCCACCATCATCGACACACGATGTGTGATGCCCTCACGCCACTCTGCGGGCGCATTCGCGAGCGCGCTTTGCACGATCGGCGCGCCGCAATAATGCGTGATGCCTTCGCGGCGAATCAGTTCGAACACCGTCTTCGCGTCGAATTTACGTAGACAGACGTTAACGCCGGCACGAGCGGCAACAGTCCAGGGGAAACACCAGCCGTTGCAGTGAAAGAGCGGCAAAGTCCATAGGTAGACCGCGTGCTTGGGCATATCCCATTCGAGGATATTGCTGAGCGCATTCAGATAGGCACCGCGATGGTGGTAGACCACGCCCTTCGGGTCGCCAGTCGTGCCTGAGGTGTAGTTCAGTGCGATGGCGTCCCACTCGTCAGCGGGCAGGGTCCAGCCGAATTCGGGGTCGCCGGTTTGCAGGAACGCTTCGTAGTCGGTTGCGCGGATGAACTTGTCGGCGTCGGCGGGCATCGCATCCGCCACGCTGATCACGCGTAGCTCGGGGAATTCCAGCGCTGCGCGGTGCGCCAGCTCGGTGTACTCCGTATCGACGATCAACGCCTTCGCCTCGCCGTGACGCAACATGAAGAGCAGCGACGACACGTCGAGCCGCGTATTCAGCGTGTTGAGCACGGCCCCGGCCATCGGCACGCCGAAATGCGCTTCTATCATCGGAGGAATATTCGGCAGCAAAGCGGCAACCGTGTCGCCACGTTCGATACCGGCCTGCCGCAACGCGCTGGCCAGACGCCGCGCGCGCTCGTAGGTTTCGCGCCAGTTGCGGCGAATCTCCCCATGGACGACCGCGAGCCGCTCACCGTAGACTTCCGCTGCGCGCGCGATGAAATCGATGGGCGTCAGTGGGACATAATTGGCCTCGCGCCGCTGGAGGCCTTCTTCGAACATGTGCTTCATTGCCTTGTCTCCTGAGGCGCTGCCTGCGCCGTCGCTTTTTCTGATTAGTAGCTAGCCTAGCAACTGTCATGGTGAACTGTCTGTCATTCAAATGACAGAGTGGCGCGCCCTGACTCCTCTCAACCGACTTCACCCGCATACGCCCCGCTAGCCGCTTTGGATGACGCTCCGTTCACCGCCCCCGCAGACGCCCGCTCGCACCGGCCGGAACGGGTTCCGCGTGCCGTTCTGCCGCGGCTGTTCGGCACCTGCGCCTGGTTCAGGGCACTCGCCGCCGAACATCAGGCGACGGTCCTCGCCAGCGCGTTTGCGGAGAGGCTGGCGGCGGGCGCATGGATCGCCCGCCGCCAGGAGCCGTCGGACTACTGGATCGGCGTCCATTCCGGCCTCATCAAACTCGCCATCTACAACGCCTCAGGACGCAGTTGCACCCTCTCCGGCGTGCCGCCCGGCGGCTGGTTCGGCGAAGGCAGTGTCATCAAGCGCGAATTGCGCAAATACGACGTGGCCGCGATTCAGCCTTCGCTCGTGATGTTCGTGCCGTCGGAGACTTTTCATGCGCTGCTCGACTCGAGTCTACCGTTCACCGGTTTTGTGATCCGGCAGTTGAACAACCGCATGGGCGAATTCATCGCGTCGATCCAGAATAGCCGGCTGCTGGACGTCGACGCGCGCGTCGCCCAGTCGCTCGCGCAACTGTTCAATCCCGACCTCTATCCCGACACCGGGCGCACGCTGGCCATTTCGCAGGAGGAAGTCGGCCTGCTGGCGGGCGTGTCGCGGCAACGAATCAACCAGGCACTGCAAAACCTCGAAAGGCTGCAGATTTTGCGCCTCTCGTACAACCAGATCGACGTGCTGGACCTCGAACGTCTGTGCGCGTTTGGTCAGGAGCAGATCTAGCGCAAGCGCGTGCGTGCGCCCGGCGCCCGGCGGCCTGTTGCCTGTTGCCTGTTGCCTGTCGCAGGCTGTCCGCGGCTTCCCGCAATTTTCCGCGAGTTTGGTTCCAGTTTCCCGATTTTCCTCGACGTTTCCCGCTGTTCATCGTCCGCCTCAGGCCGGACATTTGCGTTCCAGGCAGGAATTTCGGACGCCCGAATAAAGAATCCGCGGCAACAGCCGTTATGCCGACTATGCAACGCAGATTGCAGACCCTCCCTATTCCGAGTTCAACGTATTGTCGAAACTGATAATGAACCGTCTGACACTGAAACAGAAATTGTGGGTGCCGATACTGCTCTGCTGGGCAGCGCTCCTGATCGTCACCGTTGTGAACGCATTCGATGCAAGAAACGCCCAAATGGACGCACGGCGCGGGAATCTGGCCGATGTCACCGACATGGCGGTATCGATCGTCGCGGACTATGCGAAGCAGGCCGACACGGGCAAGCTCTCAGTCGACGAGGCCAGGCAGCAGGCCATCGCTCGCGTCAATGCGCAACGTTATGGCACGTCGGGCTACGTGACGATCGTGCGCAGCGATTCGGTGATGGTTGCTCACCCAATAAGCCCGAAGCTGAACGGCAAGGACATGAGCGGCTTCCGCGACGCCAAAGGCAACGCGCTGTATCACGACATCGCTCAGGCAGGCGGCTCGGCGGCCGGCGCAGGCTATCTGCGCTACTGGTGGCCGAAACCCGGTGAGACGGCACCGAGCGAAAAAATCGGCTATGTGAAGCGCTTCGGCCCGTGGAACTGGGACTTTATCGCCGGCGCCTATATGGACGACATCCAGGCGCAGTTCTACGCAACTCTCGAGCGCTCAGCCGGCATGCTGGTGCTATTGGTCGTGCTGGTGTCGTTCGTGGCCTCGCGCGTGGTGCGCAACGTATCGCGTTCGATCGGCGGAGAGCCCTCCACCGCGGCGGCGATTGCAATGCAGATCGCACGCGGCGATCTCGCCACGCGCATCGACCTGCGTCGCGACGACAGCTCGAGCCTGCTGTTCTCGCTACGCGAGATGCGCAACCAACTCGCTGCGACCGTCACGCGGATCAAGACGTCCGCCGAGACGATCACGGTCGCGTCGAAAGAGATTGCCGCGGGCAACCTGGATCTGTCGAGCCGCACCGAAGAACAGGCGGCTTCGTTGGAGCAAACCGCCGCCAGCATGGACGAGCTCACCAAGACCGTCACGCAGAATGCCGATAACGCGGCGACCGCGTCAGAACTCGCGGCGGATGCATCGAATATCGCCGCCCGCGGCGGCCAGGTCGTCAACGACGTCGTCGAGAAAATGGCCGGCATCACCGACAGTTCACACAAGATCGGCGAGATCATCAGCGTGATCGAAGGCATCGCGTTCCAGACCAATATCCTGGCGCTGAACGCAGCGGTGGAAGCGGCGCGCGCCGGTGAAGAAGGCCGTGGCTTCGCGGTCGTCGCGGGCGAAGTGCGCAATCTCGCGCAGCGCAGCGCAACGGCGGCCAAGGAAATCAAGGTGCTGATCAATCAGTCTGTCGCGCAGGTCGGCGAAGGCTCTGCGTTGGCAGGCAACGCCGGCAGCACGATCGGCGAGGTGGTCGACGCCGTGCGCCGCGTGACCGCAATCATGAACGAGATATCGGCAGCCTCGAAAGAGCAGAGCTCGGGTATCGGCGAAGTCAATCTCGCGATCCGCCAGATGGACGACGTGACGCAACGCAATGCCGCGCTAGTCGAGCAGGCAGCGGCTGCGGCAGGTTCACTCGATGAGCAAACCGAACGTCTGCGAAATGCCGTTGCAGTGTTCAAGGTCGGACAGCATGCGTGATTGAGCAGCGCACCCACGCCGGTGACTAGCCCAACTGATTAAAAAAAGCCGACATTGAACTGCACCCCAAAAGTTGAATACCGATTCAACCTTTGGGGTGCAGTTCACATCCGGTTACCGGTGACGGCCTTTTTCTTGCCATGTCGAAACAGTCCTGAGCCCGCTACGCAGTACGCGGGTCATTCCTGCGAGTAACGGGCCGTGCCAGCATGGTATCGGTGCCGAACAGCGTAAAAGCGATGTTGGCCAGCACACCTGAATTCTTCCAGCGCAGATAGTAGCGATGCGCAGTCTGATAAGGCGCATACCGGTCAGGCATCGCGTGCCACGGTTTGCCTGTGTGCAGTACCCAGAGCACGCTATTCACCACGCAACGGATGTCGATGCTGGGACGGCCGCGCCGAGGTCCATGATCTTTCATTTCAGGCAGGAGCGGCACGATGCGATGCCATTGCTCGTCGGTGAGATCCTGAATGGCTGGCGAGCGAGCCAGTGGGTTGGAAGCGGGAGTATTCATGCAGTAGGAACGCGCACCTGCAGCACACGTGCTAGCGCCGCCGCGAAAAATAGTGTCTATAACTCAATCGTTTCAGACTACCCCAAGCTCGCTTTCGCGAAAGTCAATTATTGTCAGGCTCGTGTGCGCAATTGTCAGAAATCGCAACACGTTTTTTGCGCCGATGGGTTTTTGCACCAATGGATTAGTGCGCGATGAAGGCCGTGGTCCACTATCCGCGCGCCCATAAAAAAAGGTGCCGCGAACGGCACCTTTTTCTGCAACAACTAGCTTCTGCTGAAGCTTAGAAGCGGTGACGCAGACCGACCGTGGCGGCCGTCTGGTTCTTCGACGACGACGGCAGTTGCGTCGGGTCGCCGCTGTAGATCGATGCCACTGCGCTGTCGCCCGACGCGTGTTGGTACACGGCTTGAGCGTAGACGTCGGTACGACGCGACAGCGAGTAGTCAGCCTGCAGACCGATCTGGTGGAAGCGAACCTTGTCGCTACCCACTTGGTCGGCGCCATAGATATGGCCGTCGGTGAACGTGTACGCAACGCCCAGACCCAGAGCCGGGGTGATGTTGTACTTGCCGTTCACTTCATAGTTGTTCAGGCGCAGCGATTGTTGGCCAGCGGTGTAGTTGTCAGCACGCGATTGCGTCCATGCCAGACCGACCGTAGCCGGGCCGAACGAGTACGAACCTGCTGCACCGAACTCACGTTGACGGAAGTTGCCGTTGACGCCCAACAGCGCGCCGTCCGATGCGCCACCGTTGCTTGCCGTGCCTGCTGCGTTCGTTGCACCCGGGTTGTTCTGCTGTGCGTAAGCAGCGCCCAAACGCAGGCCTTGGTACTGGTATGCAGCACCAACGCTGTATTCGCGGTTGTTTGCGAATGCGCCAGCCTGGTTCGAGAAGCCGTACGTGCCGCCGAACGTGAAGCCAGCGTAGTTAGCGCTCGAGTACTTGATCGAGTTGTTGACCGCGTAGCCGCCGTTCGTGCTCAGGTTGTCGTTGTTGAACGGGTGCGCGAAGTACGTACCGCCCCAGCTGCCCGTTGCGGTCAGCGGTGCCAGGTAGTCTTGTGCTGCGTCGTATTGACGACCCAGCGTGACCGTACCGTATTGCGCGCTCGACAGACCGACAAACGCTTGACGGTTGAACATGCCGTTGTTGTTAGCGAACTTGCCGTTGTTGATGTTGAAGCCGCTTTCCAACGTGAAGATTGCCTTCAGACCGCCGCCCAGATCTTCCGAACCGCGCAGACCGAACATGCTTTGGTTGATGCCGCCGCTACCAGCTGCCCACTTTGCGTTGCCGTGACCGACGCCGTTGGCGGGGGCGACATTGCTGGTGTACGTCAGGCCCGCGTCCAGCAGACCATACAGGGTCACGCTGCTTTGTGCGTGAGCGACGGAAGCGAACGATGCGGCAACCGCAACAACGATGAGACTCTTTTTCATGCGTGGACTCCTGTTCGATAAATTTACGCGGAGAGCGGGACCTGCCTCGGCAGCGCAACCATCACTCGCTGCCGCCCTGTTTGCCGAACCGTTTCCGGATCAGCTGGGCACCCTTTAAACGAAGCGTGAGTGTAGGGGGACACCCTAGTAGCGACGTCGGCAATTTACGCAACAGGATTTTTCAGAATCCGCAACAATCAAATCGGGATAGGTATTAAGTCTTTGTTTTTTAGACATTTATCGCGAAATCAGGACTACCGCCCGCCAGCTCTGGACAGAAGTTATTTGCAACATTTCAATATTAAAGTTGTGTGTATGCAACAGCATTTAAAATGAATGACGTAATCGGGTCGGAACGTTTGAAAACTGAGAAATGGCTGATTGCACGAAAATCAGGCAATTGCAATAGGCCCAATTCGACGCGGTGTAAATTTATTCAAGAAAAGTTGGAACTTAATTGATTTAATATGGTCGTCTGATCTCGCAGACGCAAATACTTTGCGCCCAAAGAATATCTCCATTCGCTGTGAATTAAAGGTGGTGACGAATTGCCGGGTGGCTTTATCAAAAGAACACGGCATCCAGCGTTAGATGCGGTGGTTTGGCCCCGATGCCGGCCCCTTCTCTCTTGATCTTGGCCGCCGCCCCGTGCTCCCGGTCGACATGCTTCGCACCGTGGCAAGGAGCACTGGCCTGAATGAACGGTTAACAAAAAAACGGCGGCAGGCGGTTTATGAATTCTGGCTGTAGCTTTGGCCGGCAGAGCGCTCGTTCTGCAGCGCCCGCGCTGCGGAGGAAGTGAAGCCTTCGGCACGGGCATTGCCAGGAGGTGAACTGCGGCGCCGACCGCCGCGTGACAAAGACCCGTGCTGAGACGGCATACATCGAACAGCCTTCCGTATTTATTTAACGGCACAGCCGTGCGTTTTTTTACGCGGAGTTTCCCTACCTCCTGGTCGCTGCCCCTTATGGCGCGTCGCGGGACCGGCGAAGCGCCGACAGCCGGCGCGCACTGTACGTCGCGCCTTCAGGACCGCACGTTACGCGCCCTGAATCCAAATACGCTTGAACAGCGGAAGAAAACGATTAGATCGCGGGGATTTTGCCGCGATGCTGAATGAAGCGAATCACGATATTGCCGCAGGGGAAATGCGATTGCCTGATACGCGTGCTTGAACCGGAGAGGATGGATTTGAAACATCGTTTAAGCCGCCCAAGGTGGCGACCAAAACTTTCCAGCAAACCAAGCCAGAATCAACTCAACCAGATTAATAGCGCGGCGGAAGTGACATATTGCCGCATGTGATATCGGATTCTCACCGCAAAACAAAAAGGGTTCCGAAAAATCGGAACCCTTTTTCACAACTATGGTGGGCCGGGTCGGAGTCGAACCGACGGTGTCCTTTCGGAGGCGGATTATGAGTCCGCTGCCTGCAACCAGCACGGCGTCCGGCCCAAGAAAAAGACCCGGTCATGAAGGCCGGGCCAATTCGTTGATTGGCCGACATACTACACGAAAAAGGGGCCTTCGCAACCGCTTCGCCCAAGCGAAACAACCGGGAGCCCCCCCCTCAAACCACTACATCATTTCCCACGACCCGCCAGCTCCGGTCAATTCCCTTCGAGGAACGACTTCAGCTTGTCCGAACGGCTCGGATGACGCAGCTTGCGCAGCGCCTTCGCCTCGATCTGACGGATCCGTTCACGCGTCACGTCGAACTGCTTACCGACTTCTTCGAGCGTGTGATCGGTGCTCATCTCGATACCGAAACGCATACGCAGCACCTTCGCTTCGCGCGGCGTCAACGAGTCGAGCACGTCCTTCACGACATCGCGCATGCTGGCGTGCAAAGCCGCGTCGGCCGGCGCCACCGTGTTCGTATCTTCGATGAAGTCGCCCAGATGCGAATCGTCGTCGTCACCGATCGGCGTTTCCATCGAGATCGGCTCCTTCGCGATCTTCATGATCTTGCGGATCTTGTCTTCCGGCATCTCCATCTTTTCCGCCAGCGTTGCCGGATCCGGCTCGAGACCGGTTTCCTGCAAGATCTGACGCGAGATGCGGTTCATTTTGTTGATCGTTTCGATCCTGTGAACCGGAATCCGGATCGTGCGCGCCTGGTCAGCAATCGAACGCGTGATGGCCTGACGAATCCACCACGTTGCGTACGTGGAGAACTTGTAGCCGCGACGATATTCGAACTTGTCCACCGCCTTCATCAGACCGATGTTGCCTTCCTGAATCAGGTCGAGGAACTGCAGACCACGGTTCGTGTACTTCTTCGCGATCGAGATCACGAGACGCAAGTTCGCCTCAGT
The DNA here is from genome assembly GCF_035656215.1 of Paraburkholderia sp. Lineage (GTDB taxonomy): Bacteria > Pseudomonadota > Gammaproteobacteria > Burkholderiales > Burkholderiaceae > Paraburkholderia. The sequence goes on along the minus strand of NZ_DASRSY010000328.1, from coordinate 20,000 downwards.
CATTTCGCGCTTTGCCTGACGCGCCTTCAGTTCGCCGGCCGCCATCTGACGGTTGGTTTCCTTCAGGTCCTTCAGCGGCAGCACAACACGCGCCTGCAAATCGAGCAGGCGCTGCTGCTGTTCCTGAATGGCCGGAATATTACGCGTGAGGATCGCGCTATACCCGTGACCTTCGGCGACGATCTTGTCGGCCCACTCGAGGTCCGTTTCGCTGCCCGGGAAACGCGCGATGAATTCCGCACGCGGCATGCCGCATTTGTCGACCACCGTATGCAGGATCTGGCGCTCGACCTGGCGCACTTCGTCCACCTGCGCACGCAGCGTGTCGCACAGACGCTCAACGGTACGCGCGGTAAAGCGGATCGTCATCAATTCGTTCTGGATCGTTTCCTGCGCCTTCAGATACGACTTGGACTTGTAGCCTTCCTTCTCGAACGCGCGACGCATCTTGTCGAACCATTCGCTGATCATGGCGAACTTCTCGAGGGACGCACGCTTGAGCGCTTCCATCTGCGCTGCGTTGGCCGTGGCTTGCGCCGTGCCGTCGTCTTCTTCCTCGTCTTCTGAGTCCTCTTCCTCGGCTTCTTCGTCTTCGCTCTCGATCGCTTCCGCCTCCTGAGCCGAGAAGCCGTCCGCATCTTCCGCGTTGGCGTCGATCAGGCCGTCGACCAGTTCGTCGATACGGATTTCCTCGTTCGCGACGCGCTCAGCCATCGCCAGAATGTCGGCGATCGTGGTCGGGCACGCGGAGATGGCCATCACCATGTGCTTGAGGCCGTCTTCGATCCGCTTCGCGATTTCGATTTCGCCTTCGCGCGTGAGCAGCTCGACCGTACCCATTTCACGCATGTACATGCGGACCGGGTCGGTGGTACGGCCGAATTCGGAATCGACGGTGGAGAGCGCGACCTCCGCTTCCTCTTCCACTTCGTCGTCCGACGAAGCGGCGGGTGCGTTGTCGTTCAACAGCAGCGTTTCAGCATCCGGCGCCTGCTCGTACACAGCCACGCCCATGTCATTGAACGTGCTGATGATGCCTTCGATCGCCTCGGTCTCGGTGAAATTGTCCGGAAGGTGGTCGTTGATTTCCGCGTACGTGAGGAAGCCGCGCTCCTTGCCGAGCTTGATCAGCGCGCGCAGTTTGGCGCGGCGCTCTTCGAGTTCCTCGACGGTGCCCGGCTGCGATGACGCGAACGCGTCTTTCAACAGCGCTTTTTCCTTTGCACGACGATCGCGAGCCTTGACCTTTTCCACCTTGCCGGGAACGGCCGCAGGGGTTTCTTCGCTTTGGGTTGCGTCGTCATCGACGGGTGTTTCGTTCAGCTTTTTCGTCATGGAGTTCGTCGTACCGGCTGTAGTCTCGACTCGCGGCTGTTGGACAACAGCCGGTTGAACCGTGGATACTGGAGTCTCACGCTCTACCGCATCGTCCTGCGCGGCAGGCGCTTCCCTTGCGCTTCTGACACCCGGCCGTTTTGTGGCCGGTGGTGGTACAGCTTTCGCCGCCCTGACCAGCTCCGCTCGCGCAGCGGAAGTGGTCGAGGATTTCTCCCCGGCAGTAGGTGCGACGCTTGCGGCAGACGTTTTTCTGGGGGAAGAAGCTAACTTGGCCTCGGTGACCTTTCTGGTCGGCTCGTTCGAACCTGTGCCTGTTGCTTTTTTTCCGCCTGGTGTCTTTGCCATCGCAATCGCCTTTTCGCCTTTGCTAGGAAAACCATTGAAAAAACAAACCGCTAGAAACCTTTTATTATAGCACTCAGGTTTCTGCCATCCCGCTTACAGCCCGAGCTGGCGCTTCATCTCAGCCCGCTTCTGATTCAGGCCCGTCAGCTCCGCAAACTCCTCCGGCGTGTGCCGGGATTGCCGCGAAAGCTGCTCGAGACGATCGCAGTAAGCGTCGTATCGCATCTTCAGAATCGCCGCTTTCAGTTCCTCTCCGACGATCCGTTCCTGCTCGCGCCGCTCCTCGATGACGGTCGCATCCTCCGGGTCCTTCAGCAGTAAATCCCGGACGTTTTCATCATAGTCTAGAATTTTGCGAAAGATTTCCTCGAAAGTTGGGGCATTTGCGCCGTTTCGCAATAGGTCGGACAGCAACTGAAACTCCGCCGAATCGCCCAGCGCACGCGCATGCGTCGTCACTTCTTCGAACAGCTCGCCGTGCCGCGAGACGCTCAGAAGCGCCTGTTCGGCTTCCTCGTCGAGCACCGCCACCGTCCGCGGATACATCACCAGATTGCGCAGCGTTTTTTCTTCGATCCCGGTCACACTGCGCCGGTCTTTGCGGGCCGGCGCCGAACGGGTCGCCGCCGCAATCCGGGCGTCGACTTCGCATAAGGCGGCTACTTCGTCGAACGGCACGTCGAGCCGGTCCGCAAACATGTGCATGATCTGCGCGCGCAACGCGTTGGCGGGCAATTGCTGCAGCAGCGGCTTCGCGTCGAACAGCGCGCGGGCCCGGCCTTCCGGCTGATCCAGCTCCTTGCCGGCCAGCACCTCGTTCAGCATGAACTGCGACAGCGGCATGGCGCGCTCGACCTGCTCGGCGAACGCTTCAGTGCCGAATTCGCGCACGTAGCTGTCCGGATCGTGCTCGGACGGCAGAAACAGGAACCGGATGGTCCGGTTGTCCGCCGCGTGCGGCAGGCAGGCGTCCAGCGCACGGCGCGCGGCGCGGCGCCCGGCCGAATCGCCGTCGAAACTGAAGATGACCGTATCGGTCTGACGCATCAGTTTCTGCACATGAATCGGCGTGCAAGCCGTGCCGAGCGTGGCCACCGCGTTCTGGAACCCCAATTGGGCCAGAGCGACCACGTCCATGTAACCTTCGACCACCAGCACGTAATGCTGTTCACGAATCGCCAGACGAGCCTCGAACAGCCCGTACAGCTCGCTGCCTTTGTTAAATAGAGGCGTTTCCGGCGAATTCAAATACTTTGGCTCGCCGCTATCCAGCACCCGGCCGCCGAAGCCGATCACCTGCCCTTTCACATTGCGGATCGGGAACATGATCCGCTCGCGAAAGCGGTCATACCGGCGGTTCTGACCCTGCGCATCCGCCTTTTCGCTGACGATCACAAGACCCGATTCGACCAGTGCTTCGTCCCGATAGTTGGGGAATGCGGGCTCGAGGTTCTGCCAGCCGTCTGGTGCATAGCCAAGCCCGAAGCGGGCGGCGATCTCGCCGGTCAGGCCACGCTTCTTCAGATACTGGATCGCGACCGGCGCGCCGCGCAGCTGTTTGCGGTAGAAATCGCACGCGGTCTGCATGACATCGGACAGTGCCGTGGTGACCGCCTTGGACGCAGCCGGCGAATACCCGCCGGAACCACCGCCGCCATATCCCGGCGAAGGCTCGTTCGGCACAGTCAACCCGACCGATTGCGCGAGTTCGTTGACCGCCTCTGGAAACGTGGAGCCAACGTGCTCCATCAGGAAGCCGATGGCCGTACCATGCGCGCCACAGCCGAAGCAGTGATAGAACTGTTTAGTCGGACTAACCGTAAACGAAGGGCTTTTTTCGTTATGAAACGGGCACAGCCCCATGAAGTTCGCGCCGCCCTTTTTCAACTGCACATACCGGCCGACCACGTCGACGATATCGACGCGGTTAAGCAGGTCCTGCAGGAATGACGGTGGAATCACAGTGAATGACGCTACCTAAAAAGCTCAGGTCTGCGCGCGCCGTCGAGCAACGGCGCGCGCAGACCGGAAATGCGGAAATTACTTCGCGAGCGCGACTTTGACTTGCGCCGAGACAGCGGTCATGTCGGCGCGGCCGGCCAGTCTCGGCTTGAGCACGCCCATCACCTTGCCCATGTCCTGCGGGCCGGCCGCGCCAGTTTGCGCGACCGCGGCCTGAACTTCGGCAACGATCTCCGCCTCGGACATCTGCGCCGGCATATAAGCCGACAGGATGGCCAGCTCGGCCTTTTCCTTGTCGGCGAGATCCGTGCGGCCAGCGGCTTCGAACTGGCTGATCGAGTCTTTGCGCTGCTTGATCATCTTGTCGATGACGACGGTGATCGCCGTGTCGTCAAGGGTGACGCGTTCGTCAACTTCGCGTTGCTTGACCGCGGCGAGCAGCAAGCGGATCGTGCCGAGACGCTCGGTCTCACGCGCCCGCATGGCAGCTTTCATATCGTCGTTGATCTGGTCCTTGAGACTCATCACTCACCTGAACGTGTTGAAGATTTAAAAACCGGCCGCTTAGCGTATCAATACGCCGCGCCAATACGCTGCATCAATGCGCCGGATCCAACACAAACGCCCGCTTGGGACTGCTTCCTCAAGCGGGTTGGCGCAATGTGCGTAGTGGATGCGACCCTGCCGGCTGGCCCGAAGGGCCGTATTTCCGTGACGGCACCTGCTGTGCCCTCACCGCTTGGATGTCGCCGCTCCGCTCGACGGGAACCGCGGCAACGCCAGAATCAGTAGAACTTCTTTGGCAGCATCTGACTATTCAGATGCTTGAAATGACGCTTAACCGCAGCCGCCTTCTTGCGCTTGCGCTCAGCCGTAGGCTTTTCGCAAAACTCGCGGGCGCGCAGTTCCGTCAGCAACCCGTTTTTCTCCATCGTGCGCCTGAAGCGCCGCATGGCAACTTCAACCGGCTCGTTGTCTTTCACGAGGATGGTCGTCATTTTTCAATAACGGAACTTCGTAAAGGTTCAGGAGTATAGCAGAGCTTTCTCACAAAGCTAATGCGCCGTCAAGCCCCTAGAACGTACTCCGCGGCCGCCTGGCCGGCCGCCACGCCGGAGGCCCACGCCCATTGGAAGTTGTAGCCGCCGAGCCAGCCGGTCACGTCGACCGCCTCGCCGATGAAGTACAAACCCGGCGTGCGGGCGCTCATCATCGTCGCCGACGACAGGTCGCGCGTGTCGATACCACCGCGCGTGACTTCGGCCTTGCGGTAGCCTTCGGTGCCGTTTGGGGTGAGCGTCCAGCGCGACAAGGCCTCACCGACGCGGCGCAGCGTCTTGTCCGGCAGATCGGCCACGCGCGCTTCGGCGGGAATCTGGTGTGTTTCAAGCCAGACGTGGGCGAGACGTTGCGGCACCCATTCCGAAAGCAAATTGGCGATCTGGCGCTTCGTGCCGGTTTTGGCTTCGAGCAAGGCGCTCGCGGCGTCCTGCTCGGGGAGCAGATTGATGTGAATCGGCTCGCCGGGCTGCCAGTAGCTCGAAATCTGCAGAACGCCCGGGCCCGACAGACCACGGTGCGTGAGCAGCAGGTCCTCGTTGAACTCGGCGCCCGTCTTTTTGTTGCCGGTCGCCAGTTGCACCTCGAGCGACACGCCCGAGAGCGCCGAGAACGGCTGCCAGTCGGCCGGAGCAAAGGTCAGGGGAACCAGCGCGGGGCGGGTATCGATCAGCTTGTGGCCGAATTGCCTGGCGAGACGGTAGGCAAAATCGGTGGCGCCGATCTTGGGGATCGACAGGCCGCCGGTCGCCACCACGAGCGCACGGGCCGTGATCGGGCCTGAGTGGCTGTCCAGCGTGAACCGCCCTTCGGCGTCGTGCCGCACCTGCTCGATCGCGAGCGGCGTGCGCCAAGCGATGCGGCCCGCGTCGCATTCATTCTTCAGCACATTGATAACCGCGTCGCTCGACTGATCGCAGAACAGTTGCCCCTTGTGCTTCTCGTGCCACGTCACGTGATGGCGCTTGAGCAGCGCCATGAAGTCACGCGGCGTATAGCGCGCGAGCGCCGAGCGGCAAAAGTGAGGGTTGGCCGACAGATAATTGGCCGGCCCAGCGTACAGATTCGTGAAGTTGCACCGGCCGCCGCCGGAAATGCGGATTTTCTCCGCGAGGCGCTGCGAGTGGTCGATCAGCACCACCCGACGGCCGAGTTGCCCGGCCACGGCCGCGCACATCATGCCGGCCGCGCCTGCGCCGATCACTGCGATATCGAAGGATTCCATGGGGCCGCATTGTACCTGCGCGTCTGCGGCCCCCTGCCCGCGCTGCTATACTTTCAGGCTTGCCTTTTCACTTTTGGGCGCCGGGGTGTCCTTCACTCACGCGCCTGTTCAAGCGACCCATCATGCTCGTTCTCGGCATCGAAAGCTCCTGCGACGAAACCGGTCTCGCGCTCTACGACACGGAGCGCGGCCTGCTCGCGCACGCGCTGCATTCGCAAATTGCGATGCATCGGGAGTACGGCGGCGTGGTGCCGGAGCTGGCGTCGCGCGACCATATCCGGCGCGCGCTGCCGCTGCTTGAAGAAGTGATGGAACGTGCCGGCACGGTACGCAGCGACATCGACGCGATCGCCTATACGCAGGGTCCGGGCCTCGCGGGTGCGCTGCTGGTCGGCGCGAGCGTCGCCAATTCGCTGGCCATGGCGTGGGACAAGCCGACCATCGGCATCCACCATCTCGAAGGGCACCTGCTGTCGCCGCTGCTGGTGGACGAGCCGCCGCCGTTTCCGTTCGTCGCGCTGCTGGTGTCAGGCGGCCATACGCAATTGATGCGCGTGACGGACGTGGGCGTCTACGAGACACTGGGCGAAACGCTGGACGACGCCGCCGGCGAAGCCTTCGACAAAACCGCCAAACTGCTGGGCCTTGGTTATCCGGGCGGCCCGGAAGTGTCGCGAATGGCTGAATTCGGCACGCCCGGCGCAGTGGTCCTGCCGCGCCCCATGCTGCATTCCCGCGACCTCGATTTCAGCTTCAGCGGCCTTAAAACCGCTGTCCTCACGCACGCCAAGAAGCTCGGCGGCGCAAATATCTGCGAACAGGCGAAAGCGGATCTGGCGCGCGGTTTCGTCGATGCTGCCGTGGACGTGCTGGCGGCAAAATCGCTGGCCGCGCTCAAACGCACGAACTTGAATCGACTGGTGGTGGCAGGAGGCGTGGGCGCGAACCGGCAACTGCGCGAGGCGCTTTCCGCTGCAGCGAAGAAACGCAATTTCTTCGTGCACTACCCGGACTTGTCGCTGTGTACGGACAACGGCGCAATGATCGCGTTGGCTGGCGCCCTGAGGCTGCAACGCTGGCCCGATCAATCGGGCAAAGACTACGCCTTCACGGTGAAACCGCGCTGGGACCTGACTTCACTCGCACGCTGAACCCGCGACGAGCCCGCGACGCCCATCGCATGCCGCGCGACACAGTGGCAACCCCATAGAAAAAGCCGGCGGCTTTTTCTATCTGCGGCAAGCAGGAAGCTAAAGCATGATCACGCCGCCCGCTTATCCCGCTCGATCACTGCATACGCGCTGTGATTGTGAATCGATTCGAAATTCTCAGCTTCGAGCACATAGGCGACAACGCGCTCGTCCGCGTTCAGACGTTGCGCGACATCGCGTACCAGGTCTTCCACGAACTTCGGATTCTCGTAAGCACGTTCGGTGACGAACTTCTCGTCCGGACGCTTGAGCAAGCCCCACAGTTCGCATGAGGCTTCTTCTTCCGCGATACGCACCAGCTCTTCCACCGCGACATCGCCCGCCAGTTCGGCGTTGATCGTGACGTGCGAGCGCTGATTGTGCGCGCCGTACTGCGAAATCTTCTTCGAACACGGGCACAGGCTCGTGACCGGCACCAGCACCTTGAGGAACAGACGCGTCGCGCCATTGCGGGTCTCGCCCGTCAACGTCACTTCGTAGTCGAGCAGGCTTTGCACGCCCGACACCGGCGCGGTCTTATTCACGAAGTAAGGGAACGACACTTCGATGCGACCCGCCTCGGCCTCGAGCTTCTCAAGCATCGCGGCAAGCATGGTGCGGAACGTGGCCGCCTCGAGCGGCGCCTTGTTCTCTTCAAGCAACGCGACGAAGCGCGACATGTGCGTGCCCTTCTGATCGGCGGGCAGATGCACATCGAGATTCCACGTGCCAACCGTCGGCTGCACTTCGCCGCCTTGCGTGCGCACCGTCAACGGATGACGCACTGCCTTGACGCCGACCCGTTGAATCGGAATCTGACGCGTATCGGGCGTGCTCTGCACGTCGGGCATCACAAAGGCGGGATTCATCTGGTTCATATTCTTGTCCTTTCAGGAAAACACCGGGCCGCCGCAAGTTTTCCGCTCCGCAGGAAGCCCGCCGCCCCGAAGGAAGTCCCCTTGCGGGACTGGGGGCTTACCCCATCGGCGGGTGTCGCAAAGCGACAGGTTTGGGGGCTCTCAGCGGCCGTGCGAATCAGGTCGCGCAACGGCGAGCGCCGGCCCCTGCCGGCGTTGGATGATGGACCCGAAGGTCCATCCACTCAAGTTGGAGATTGCTATGACCGCCATAGCGACGACGTAGCGCACGGCAGTGCAGCTGAACGACTCAGCCAATCGACGCAGCCAGGTGACGCAGTTAAGCGACCCGCTTCACCGAGGTTTGACCGGCAACCGCGCCGCTGGAAAGAAAGCGTTCGCGAATCGACTTGGCGATGCCCGCACCATCAAGACCGCAGACAGCGAGCAGCTTGGCCGGATCCCCATGATCGATGAAGCGATCCGGGAGGCCCAATTGTAGTACGGGCCGCATAACCCCACTCTCAAGCAGGGCTTCGACGCAAGCCGAACCCGCGCCGCCCATCACACTGCCTTCTTCGACCGTGACGATGGCGTCGTGCGTTTCGGCCAACTGGCGGACCAGCTCGGCGTCCAACGGCTTCACAAAGCGCATGTTCGCCACCGTGGCATCCAGTTGCTCGGCAGCCGCCAGCGACGGCGCGACCATCGTGCCGAAGGCCAGAATCGCAATCCGCTTGCCAGCCGGTTGCGACGTTTCGCGACGGATCTCGCCCTTGCCGATCGGCAGTGCCGTCATTTGCTTGACGGTTGCCACGCCCGTGCCGGCGCCGCGCGGATAGCGCACCGCCGTCGGGTTCGGCTGCTGCAATGCGGTGTACAACATCTGGCGGCATTCGTTTTCGTCCGATGCAGCCATCACCGTCATGTTCGGGATGCAGCGCAGGAACGCCAGATCGTAAGCGCCTGCATGCGTTGCGCCGTCCGCACCGACCAGACCCGCACGGTCGATCGCGAACACCACCGGCAGGTTTTGCAGCGCGACGTCGTGGATCAGCTGGTCATAAGCACGTTGCAGGAAGGTCGAGTAGATTGCGACCACCGGCTTCATGCCGTCCGCAGCCAGACCGCCGGCGAACGTCACCGCGTGCTGCTCGGCGATGCCGACGTCGAAATAACGATCCGGGAAACGCTTCTCGAACTCGACCATGCCCGAGCCTTCACGCATGGCCGGCGTGATACCGATCACGCGCGCGTCCAGCTCGGCCGCGTCGCACAGCCATTCGCCGAACACCTGCGTGTAGGTTTTCTTCGACGGCGTGGTGGCGGGCTTGATGCCTTCGGCAGGATTGAACTTGCCCGGGCCGTGGTACAGCACCGGATCGGCTTCAGCCAGCTTGTAGCCCTGACCCTTCTTCGTGACGACGTGCAGGAATTGCGGACCGCGCAGTTCCTTGATGTTCTGCAGCGTCGGGATTAGCGAATCGAGGTCGTGACCGTCGATCGGGCCGATATAGTTGAAACCGAACTCTTCGAACAGCGTGGCCGGCACGATCATGCCCTTCGCGTGTTCTTCGAGCTTGCGCGCCAGATCGAGCATAGGCGGCGCGACGCGCAGTACACGTTCGACGCCCGCACGCGCGGCGGCGTAGAAACGGCCCGACATCAGGCGCGCCAGATGGCGATTCAGCGCGCCGACCGGCGGCGAAATCGACATGTCGTTGTCGTTGAGGATGACCAGCAGCGGCACGTCGTCTTCGACGCCGGCGTTGTTCATCGCCTCGAAAGCCATGCCTGCCGTCATCGCGCCGTCGCCGATCACGGCGATGCCCATGCGGTTCTCACCCTGCAGCTTGCTCGCGACGGCCATGCCGAGCGCGGCCGAGATCGAGGTGCTGGAGTGCGCGGTGCCGAAGGTGTCGTATTCCGACTCGTCGCGCTTCGGAAAGCCCGAGATGCCGCCCAGTTGACGCAGCGTGTGCATCTTGTCGCGGCGGCCCGTCAGGATCTTGTGCGGATAGGTTTGATGGCCGACGTCCCACACGATCCGGTCACGTGGCGTGTCGAACACATAGTGCAGAGCAATGGTCAACTCGACCGTGCCGAGATTGGACGAAAGATGGCCGCCCGTCTGCGATACGCTGTCGAGCACGAAGGCACGCAACTCGTCTGCAAGCGGTTGCAATTGGCGGCGATCGAGGCGGCGCAGGGCCGCCGGGTCGTCGATGGTTTTCAGCAAGTCGTACATCGTCGTTCCATTGTAGGAAAACTTACGCGCCCGCACTTCATACATGCACCTCGTAGCAAAGGTGCACGGCGGCGGGCTTTCGCGTTCAGCTAACCCGGTTCACCACCAGGTCGGCCAATTCGGCCAGACGCTGCGCGCGCGCGCCAAACGGCGCAATCGCAGCGTGGGCGTCGCTGCGCAGTTGCGCTGCGAGCGCCCGCGACGCATCTAGCCCAATAATCGACACGTAGGTCGGCTTGCCGTCCTTCGCGTCTTTACCTGCCGTCTTGCCAAGCGTCGCGGAATCGGTCGTGACGTCAAGAATGTCGTCGACAACCTGAAACGCGAGGCCGACGGCGGCCGCATACGCGTCGAGCGAACGCATGGCGTCCGCATTCGGCGTTTCGCCCGCCAGCGCGCCCATGCGTACAGCAGCACGCAGCAAGGCGCCGGTTTTCATCCGGTGCATGGTTTCCAGTTGTGCGCGCGTCAGCGTGTGGCCGACGCTCGCCAGGTCAATGGCCTGCCCGCCGCACATACCGATCGAGCCGCTCGCCAATGCCAGTTCACGCACGAGCGATGCCTGCTGCGCGGGCGCCAGCACGTCCGACGTCAACGCGACGAACGCCTGCGCTTGCAGCGCGTCGCCGACCAGCAGCGCCGTGGCTTCGTCATATTTGACATGTACCGTGGGTTTGCCGCGGCGTAGCGCGTCGTCGTCCATGCAGGGCATGTCATCGTGCACGAGCGAGTACACGTGGATCATTTCCAACGCCGCCGCTGCCGCATCGAGGCATTCGGCGCGCGCGCCGGTCAACTCGCCAGCCGCATGGCACAGCAGCGGGCGCACCCGCTTGCCGCCGCCCAGCACCGCATAGCGCATGGCTTCATGCAGTTTGGCCGGCTCGGTTGCTTCCGCAGGCAGGTAATGTTCTAGTGCCGATTCGACGCGCTCGAGCACCAAGCGTGTCCATTGTTCGAATGTCATAGGTCGTCCCCGCTTTCAGTAGCGGCTGTGCCTGCGCTATTCATAGGCAGCGGCTTGAGCGTCTCGCCATCGAGCACGCGTACCTGCTGCTCGACCTTCTCGAGTTGCTGCTGGCAAAACGTTACGAGAGCCGCACCGCGCCGGTAGGCGCCGAGCGATTCCTCGAGGCTGAGATTGCCGCTTTCCATACGCGCAACCAATCCTTCCAGCTCGGCCTGAGCGGCCTCGTAGTTCTCGGGCAACGGCGTGGTGTCGACGCCTTCAGCAGGCGTGGCAGCAGTATCTTTCGACGCGGTCTTCGCCATGAATAGTCGCAAAATTAAAACAAGTCGGACATTCTACGGCAAAAGCGACATTTCCGATCTCATCGGCAGCCCGCGCCCCGCCTTTGCCCTCCGTACCTGCCCCTCAGTCTCGCAGAAAAAAATCGATTGGTCTGCGGCGAAAACCGTGAACTTCCTTGACATTTTTGACCCAAATCAGGTACTTAAGCGCCCCAAGAAAGGGGAAACGGGTATAATCGCGGGCTCCCTAAATCGAATCTTCGATGGTTGGGTTGTTCACTGCTTTCACGTCTTCACGGGAGTGGGAATGTCCAATCTGAGCAATGCATTGCAGTTGCGGTCTGTCCACAGCCAGCTGCCAGTCACGGCTTACTTTGACGAAGCGCTTCTAACGCGCGAAATCGACACCCTTTTCAAAAAAGGTCCTCGCTACATCGGCCACGATCTCATGGTGCCCGAAGTGGGGAATTATTTTGCTTTGCCCAGCGAGAGCGAAGGGCGTGTGCTCGTCCGTAACCAGCAGTCGCAAGTCGAATTGCTGTCGAACGTGTGCCGCCACCGGCAAGCCATTATGCTCAACGGCCGCGGCCAGACGGAGAACATCGTCTGCCCCCTGCATCGCTGGACGTACGATCTGAACGGCCAGCTCCTCGGCGCACCTCATTTTGCGGATAACCCCTGCCTGAATCTCGGCGCCACGCCGCTTCAGAACTGGCAAGGCCTGTTGTTCGAAGCGCAGGGGCACGATGTCGCGCGTGATCTGGCACGGCTCGGCACCAAGCAACACTTCGATTTCTCGGGCTTCATGTTCGATCACGTCGAAGTGCACGAGTGCAATTACAACTGGAAGACCTTTATCGAGGTCTATCTGGAGGACTACCACGTCGCGCCGTTCCATCCGGGCCTCGGCAGCTTCGTCAATTGCGACGATCTGACGTGGGAGTTCGGTGAGTGGTACAGCGTGCAAACGGTCGGCGTTCACAAGGATCTGGAGCAGCCGGGCAGCCCGACGTACCGTAAGTGGCACGACGAGGTTCTGCGCTTCCGCGGCGGCAATCCGCCCGAATTCGGCGCGATCTGGATGGTGTACTACCCCGGCATCATGATCGAGTGGTATCCGCACGTGCTGGTCGTGTCGTGGTTGATTCCGCGCGGCCCGCAGAAAACCACCAACGTGGTGGAGTTCTATTACCCTGAGGAAATCGCGCTGTTCGAACGCGAATTCGTCGAAGCCGAGCGCGCCGCTTATATGGAAACGGCCCGCGAAGACGACGAGATCGCCGAGCGCATGGACGCAGGCCGCCGCGCGCTGATGGAACGTGGCGAATCGCAGGTCGGTCCGTATCAGAGCCCGATGGAAGACGGCATGCAGCACTTCCACGAATTCTTGCGGCGCGAACTCGGCGCAATCTGATCGGCGGGCAACCCGTATTGACCGGTATTTGAGCCGATCCTTGCGCAAGCCGGCGTCAAAGCATGGAAAGACGGGCTTCGGCCCGTCTTTTTTTGTTTAGACTATCAGTATCGTTCGGTCATTTGCTAACGGCGCCAAGCCGCCGGACAAATGCCGCAATCGCCCGCTTGAGGAGACGTCATGCCGCACACTCACTACACCACACTCATCTCCGCGACAAACCTCGCGGAACGGCTGGCCACCGCGCCGGGCAGCGTGTTCGTCGTCGATTGCCGTTTCGATCTGGCCGACACCGGGGCAGGCGAAAAATCCTATCTGGCCGGGCATTTGCCGGGCGCGCACTATTTGAACCTCGATCGCGATCTGTCGGGGCCGAAGAACGGCAACAATGGCCGGCACCCGCTGCCGGATCGTGCGCGGCTGGTGGAGACGCTGGAATCCCGCGGACTCAAGCAGGGTCAGCAGGTGGTCGCTTATGACGCGCAGGGTGGTATGTACGCCGCGCGCGCATGGTGGCTGCTGCGCTGGCTCGGCCACGACGCAGTTGCGCTGCTCGACGGTGGACTGCAAGCGTGGCAGGCCGCCGGTCACCCGTTGACGCAAGACGCTCCGGCGCAGAACACCGGCGACTTCAAAGCGGGCGCGCCGCTCTCTGTCACCGTCGATGCGCAGACCGTCGAGCGCAATCTCGGCACGAAAGAACGCGTCGTGGTCGATGCACGCGCGAATGATCGCTATCGTGGCGAGAACGAAACGCTGGATCGCGTCGGCGGCCATATTCCTGGCGCGCTCAACCGGTTCTTCAAGGACAACCTCACCGCCGACGGCCGCTACAAATCGGCACACACGCTGCGTGAGGAATTCCATGCGTTGCTGGGCGACACGTCGCCGGAACACGTCGTGCTTCAATGCGGCTCGGGCGTGACGGCATGTGTGAACGCGCTCGCAATGGAGATCGCCGGCATGCATGGCGCGGCGCTGTATGCGGGATCGTGGAGCGAATGGAGTTCAGACCCGAAGCGGCCGGTTGCAACGGGTCCGAATCCTTAATCAGCCCATCAAGCGGGCCGATTAACAAAAATGGCCGTGGCCGCTTCCCAGCGTCTTTTTCACTACTAGTTAAGCCGAGCGCATCGACACACCCTTACGATGCGTTAGCGACGGTGGCGAACGCGCCCTGCCACGCGAACAAGTGCCCTCATGCGACTCCATGCTGCTTGAACCACACTAATGCCCGGCGCCAGCCATCTTCAGCATCGGCCTTCTTATAGCTCGGCCGATAATCCGCGAAAAACGCATGCCCTGCATCGTCATATACGACGAATTGCGAGCCGCGCCCCACCTCCGGACCCTGCGCGATGGCCTGCTTCATCTGTTCGAGCGTGTCTTGCGGAATGCTTTGGTCCTGGCGGCCGTATAGACCCAGCACCGGCGCATGCAGCTGTACCACTTCATCGAGGGGATTGGCCGGGGTCATCGCGGTTTTCTGGCCCGTTACGCGTCCATACCAGGCCACGCCCGCCTTCAGCCGAGGATTGTGCTCGGCATACAACCACGCAATCCGCCCGCCCCAGCAGAAACCGTTCACACCCAACCGGTTCAGATCGCCGCCATGTTCGCCGGCCCATGCGACGGTAGCATCGAGATCGCCCATGACCTGGTCGTCCGGCACCTTGCTGACCAGTTGTTCATTGAGCTGCTGCATGCTGGTGTACACAGTCGGATCGCCCTGCCGTTCGTACAGATTCGGCGCGATCGCGAGATAACCCTGCTTGGCGAAGCGGCGGCACACGTCGGCAATATGTTCGTGCACACCGAAAATCTCGTGCACGATGATGATCACCGGCAGGTGCGTCTTACCCTTCGGCTGCGCGCGATACGCCGGCACGAGCGTGTCACCCGAACGCACGCCAATCTCGCCGGCTTCGAGACCCTCGCTATCGGTATGGATAGTTTGCGCCGACACCGGCAGAACGGCGGCGGCGAAGCCGGTGCCGAGCGCGGCCTTGATGAAAGTACGCCGATTGAAGGGAACATGCGGGACCAGGCTGTCGATCTCAGGTTTCAGCATGCGGCGCTCCTCGGGTGAAGGTTGGATGCAACAGGATACGCTTGACCCGCGTCCTGTTGCACATGCAACCTTCTCACGCGCGGTGAGCCTTCAGTGCAGCTTGACCCGCGGCAGGGTGGTGCGCCGCAACCAGTGCGCGAAGGTGTCGAGCACCATCCGCGCGTAGCCGTGCAGCGCCGCGATATGCAGCCGGTACAGCGACATGTACATGAAGCGCGCGAACAGCCCTTCGATCAGCATATTGCCGCCGATCACCCCGCCCATCAGATTGCCGACTGCGCTGAAGTGCCCGAGCGACACCAGCGAGCCGAAGTCGCGGTAGGTAAATTCAGGCAGCGGCTTGTTGTCGAGCCGGGCCGCAAGCGCCTTCATCAGGAAGCTCGCCTGCTGGTGAGCCGCCTGCGCGCGCGGCGGCACGTTGCGCTCGTTGCCCGGCCATGGGCAAGCCGCGCAATCGCCGAGCGCGAAGACGTTGTCGTCGATTTCGGTTTGCAGTGTGCGCCGCACGATGAGTTGTCCCAGCCGGTTGACCGGCAGCCCGTCGAGCTGACTCAGGATGGCGGGCGCCTTGATGCCCGCCGCCCACACCGTCAGATCGGCGCGCACGGTTTTACCGCTGGCCGTGCGGATCATGCCGGGCGCGACCTCTGCGACGGTCTCGCCGGTCATCAGCTTCACGCCGAGCTTGGTGAGCAATTCGGCGGTGGCCGTCGACACGCGCTCCTGCAAGGCCGGCAAAATGCGCGGCCCCGCCTCGATCAGCACGATACCGACGTCGTGCCGCGGATCGAGCTTATGCAAGCCGTACGCGGACAACACCTGGGCCGTATTGCGCAGTTCAGCCGAGAGCTCGACACCCGTCGCGCCGCCACCGACGATCGCCACCTGGATGCGCGGCTCAGAGGAAGGCGACGTGCCCGATCCCGATTCGACAGGTTCATGCACCTGATGCTCCGCGCGCATACAGGCCGCGATCAGGCGCTTGCGGAAACGCTCCGCCTGGCTGACCGTATCGAGCGCGAGAGAAAACTCAGACGCACCCTTCACACCGAAGAACGCCGTGGTGCTGCCGATCGCGATGATCAGCGTGTCGTATTCGAGTTCGCGCGCGGGCAGCAATTCGGCGCCATCGTCGTCGAGCACCGTACCGAGCGTGAGACGCCTGTTCGCACGGTCCAGACCGGTCAACTCGCCCTGCTGAAACTCAAAACCGTGCCAGCGCGCTTGCGCCGCATATTCGAGTTCCTGGGTGAACGGGTCCATACTGCCGGCTGCCACTTCATGCAGCAGCGGCTTCCAGATATGGGTTGGATTACGGTCGACGAGCGTCACTTGCGCGCGCACACCGCCCTTGTTCTTGTGGGGTGCATAGCGGTCGCCCAGGCGTGTAGCCAGCTCCAGTCCCCCCGCGCCCCCGCCAACGACGATAAATCGATGCATTGAACTCTCCGTATTTGCCGATGGGTGGTGCGTCGCGACAGCGCGTATGAAACATGAAGCGCGCGCCGTCTGTCCTGGCGATTGTCCGCGAGCGGCACGGGTTGTCACAAGCCATCAATACGCATATGTGACATGCGCACGACGTTATCGCCTATCAAGCGCCCCGTCACATGGACGTCAATGCGCCTCTTCCCAGTTCAGGCCGGCGCCCACTTCGGCGACCAGCGGCACTTTCAGCGCGGCGACACCGCACATCAGTTCCGGCAAGCGCTTGCGTACGTCGGACAATTCTGCGTCCGGCACTTCGAGGATCAATTCGTCGTGCACCTGCATGATCATGCGCGTGCCGATCTTCGACTCTTCGATCCACTTCTGCACCGCGATCATCGACAGCTTGATCAGGTCGGCGGCCGTGCCTTGCATCGGTGCGTTAATGGCCGCGCGCTCCGCTGCCTGACGGCGCGGACCATTACCGCCGTTGATCTCCGGCAGCCACAGGCGGCGGCCGAACGCCGTTTCCACGTAACCCTTGGCCTTCGCGCTCAAACGCGTTTCGTCCATATAACGCGCGACGCCCGGATATCGTGCGAAGTAGCGGTCGATGTACAGCTTGGCTGCATCGCGTGTAATGCCGAGGTTCGCGGCAAGGCCAAACGCGCTCATGCCGTAGATCAGGCCGAAGTTGATGACCTTCGCCACACGCCGCTGATCGTTCGACACTTCGAGCGGCGTCACGCTGAAAATTTCCGCCGCAGTGGCGCGGTGAATGTCTTCGCCCTGCGAGAACGCACGCAAGAGGGATTCGTCGCCGGAAATGTGCGCCATGATGCGCAATTCGATCTGCGAATAGTCGGCGGAGACGAGCTTGTGGCCCGGCGGCGCGATAAACGCCTCGCGAATGCGGCGGCCTTCGCCCGTGCGCACGGGGATGTTCTGCAAGTTCGGATCGTTCGACGCCAGCCGCCCTGTCACCGCCACTGCCTGCGCATAGTTCGTATGCACGCGGCCCGTTTGGGCGTTGACCATGCGCGGCAACTTGTCGGTGTAGGTCGATTTCAGCTTCGACAAGCCGCGATGTTCGAGCAGGATCTTCGGCAACGGATAGTCTTCGGCGAGCTTTTGCAGCACTTCTTCGTCGGTGGACGGCGCGCCGCTCGGCGTCTTCTTGACCACCGGCAATTCAAGCTTCTCAAAGAAGATCTGACCGATCTGCTTCGGCGAACCCAGATTGAATTCACCGCCAGCCAGCACGTACGCTTCGCTTTCCAGTTGAATCAGACGCGTGGCGATCTCGCTGCTTTGTGCGCGCAGTTTTTCCGCGTCAATCAGCACGCCGGTGCGCTCCATCTTGCGCAAGACGCGCGAGGTCGGCACTTCGATGTCGCGATACACGTAGTCGAGGGTCTTCTCCGCGGCCACTTGCGGATACAACGCCTGGTGCAAACGCAAGGTGATGTCGGCGTCTTCCGCCGCGTATTCGGCGGCCGTTTCCAGTGCGACTTCGTCGAAGCCGATTTGCGACGCGCCCTTGCCCGCCACCTCTTCGTACTTGATCGTCTTGATGCCGAGATGGCGCAGCGCGAGGCTGTCCATATCGTGCGTACGATGCGACTCGAGCACGTACGATTCCAGCAGTGTGTCGTGCTCGACGCCGCGCATTTCGATGCCGTAGTTCGCCAGCACCTGCTCGTCGTACTTCATGTGCTGGCCGACCTTCTTGTGGTCGGCGCTTTCCAGCCACGGCTTGAGTTTCGCGAGGACTTCGTCGCGCGGCAGTTGCACGGGCGCATCCGGGCCGCGATGCGCAACCGGCACATACGCGGCATGGCCCGGTTCAACCGA
Source organism: Paraburkholderia sp. (assembly GCF_035656215.1). Lineage (GTDB taxonomy): Bacteria > Pseudomonadota > Gammaproteobacteria > Burkholderiales > Burkholderiaceae > Paraburkholderia. Next base: position 1,758 of record NZ_DASRSY010000328.1, on the reverse strand, counting down.
GAACGACAACCCCACGATTTGCGCGGTCATCGGATCGAGCGAGGTGGTTTCGGAATCGAACGCGGTCAACTCGGCTGCATTGATTTTCTCGAGCCACGCATCGAACTGTTCCCACGTCTGCACCGTGTCGTAATGACGTTCGACATCCACGGTGAGCGCCGGCGGCACGTCGGTCTCGGGACCTTCCACCGCGTCAGCGATTTCCACTTCGCGCAGCCACGTCTTGAAGCCGTTACGCGTGAACACGTCGCGCAGTTCTTCGCGCGATTCCGGCCGGCTCTCCAGACTTTCTTCGATCGACACGATATGGCCGGTCAGATCGCAATTGCGCTCGACAGTGACGAGTTTCCTCGCCATCGGCAGAAAATCGAGCGCACGGCGCAGATTGTCTCCTACCGCACCTTTGATTTCGTCCGCATGTGCGACGATGCCATCCAGCGTCTCGTACTGCGCGAGCCATTTGACCGCCGTTTTCGGGCCGCATTTCTCGACGCCCGGCACGTTGTCGACGGTATCGCCGATCAACGACAGGTAGTCGATGATGCGCTCCGGCGGCACACCGAATTTGGCGATCACACCGGCGCGGTCGAGCGTTTCGTTGGTCATCGTATTGATGAGGGTGACATGATCCGACACGAGCTGCGCCAGATCCTTGTCCCCAGTCGACACGATCACGTTCATGCCGCGCTTTTCCGCTGCGGTGCTGAGCGTGCCGATCACGTCGTCGGCTTCGACGCCTTCGATCATCAGCAGCGGCCAGCCGAGCGCGCGCACGGCGAAGTGAATCGGCTCGATCTGACGCGAGAGATCGTCCGGCATCGACGGGCGGTTCGCCTTATAGTCGGCATACCAGTCGTCGCGAAACGTTTTGCCCTTGGCGTCGAACACGCACGCGCTATACTCTGCTGTGACTTCCTTGCGCATGCGCCGCAGCATGTTGACCATTCCGTAGAGCGCACCCGTCGGCGCACCCTCGGGTCCGCGCAGATCCGGCATCGCATGGTAGGCCCGGTACAGATAACTCGAACCGTCTACCAATAGCAGGGTCTTACCTTCAAGGCTTCGTTCTTCAGGCATTATGACTAAGAGAAAAGTGATTCCGAGTCTGCGATCACTCGCAGATCAAGAGCGCGCAACGGCTAAGAAGGCCCGCGCATCGTGGCAGATGTTCACGATTATGGCAGAGTTTATCGAGGCGACCGAGTACCTCTCGGAGATTCGCCCGGCTGTCAGCATCTATGGTTCAGCGCGCCTGAAACCGAACTCGCCCTACTACAAACTCGCCACGCAAATCGCGCGCAAGCTGTCGGACGCCGGCTTCGCAGTGATCTCCGGCGGCGGCCCCGGCATCATGGAAGCGGCCAACAAGGGCGCTCATGCGGGCAAGGCCCCTTCGGTCGGCCTGAACATCGAACTGCCGCACGAGCAATCGGGTAACCAGTGGCAGGACATCTCGCTGCGCTTTCGCCACTTCTTCACGCGCAAGGTCACGTTCGTGAAGAACTCGGACGCGGTGATCGTGATGCCGGGCGGCTTCGGCACACTGGACGAACTCGCCGAAGTCCTCACGCTGATTCAAACCAAGAAGTCGCGCCACGTGCCGATCATTCTGGTGGGCGGCGAGTTCTGGGAAGGGCTGCTTGCGTGGTTCAAAAACTCGCTTACGCCAATGGGCCTGATCAATCCGGCTGATATGGACTTGATGCAGGTGATCGACGATCCGGATCAGGTGCTCGAAGCGGTACTGAAGTTTTACGA